>JACQYR010000087.1 GCA_016208115.1 Desulfarculus sp. | reverse complement strand
GCGAGAATGGATAAGTCGCCAGTACGACCACGAGGTGCAGGGCACCAGCGTGATTAAGCCCTTTGTGGGCCGTCACCGCGACATCCCCAGCGAGGCGGCGGTGCTGCTGCCGGTGCTGGAGGGCCGGGCCGGCCTGGCCATGGCCCAGGTGCTACTCACCGACTACGGCGACATAGACACCTACCACATGGTCACGGCCAGCGTGGAGGAGGGCATGCGCCGGGTGGTGGCCGTGGGCGGCGACCCCGGCCAGGTGGGCGGGGTGGACAACTTCTGCTGGCCCTCCATCATCCATGACCCCCAGGACAACCCCGACGGCGCCTACAAGGCCGCCCAACTGGTGCGGGCCTGCTGGGGCCTGAAGGACGCCTGCCTGGGCCTGGGCATACCGCTGCTTTCCGGCAAGGACTCCATGTACGTGGACGGGCGCCTCAAGGGCCGCCACGGCCTGGTGCGCCGGGTCAGCGGCCCGCCCACCATGATGTTTTCGGCCACGGCCCCGGTGCCCGATCTGAGGCGAGTGCAAACCCTGGAGCCCAAGCTGGGCGGCGATTTGGTCTACGTGCTGGGCGCCACCAAGGACGAGCTGGGCGGCTCCAGCCTCTACGGCCTGTGGGGGCAAAAGGGGCTTCATGTCCCCCAGACCGACCTGGCCCAGTCGCTGGCCACCTGCGCGGCGGTATCACGCGCCCTGGACCTGGGCCTGGCGGCCTCGGTCTGCGTGCTGAGCCGGGGCGGCCTGGCCTACGCCTTGGCCCGCATGGCCCTGGCCAGCGGCCTGGGCTTAAGCCTGGACCTGGACGGCCTGGCCGGGGCCGAGGGCCTGACGCCCATGCAGAGGCTGTTTTCCGAGTCCACGGGGCGTTTCGCCCTGACCGTGGCCCCGGCACGGGCGGTGGAGCTGGAGGCCCTCCTGGCCGGCGTGCCCTTCGCCCGCCTGGGCCAGGTGACCAAGGAACGCCGGCTGACGGCCCTGGCCGGCGGGGCCAAGGTGCTGGACTTAAGCATCCCCGAGATGCGCCAGGCCTTTGCCCGGCGCTTCGGCAAGATGATCTAGCCGAGGAGCCGCCGGCGTTCCGGGGCTTACAGCAATTAGGTGTCATTGCGAGGAGCGTAGCGACGAAGCAATCCACCCTACTTTATCTTTCTGTCTTTTGGTAACAGGGCATGAACCCAGTATTCATGGGCTAGCCCGTAGGGTGATTCGCAGGATAAGTATGGTGGATTGCCGCGTCGCATCCCTACGGGGATGCTCCTCGCAATGACACTATTTTTGATTTGTTTAGCTGTAACAGTCCTGATGATTAAGGCTAGAAATTTCTTGAATTGGCCAGCATTGGCCGCCAGTTTTGCAATCTCCAGCCGGGGGTTCGCCCTATGACCGTCAAGGCCCTTGTACTGGCCGGTTACGGCATCAACTGCGACTTCGAGACGGCCCATGCGCTCAATCTGGCGGGCGCCCAGGCCGACCGGGTGCATATCAGCCAATTGACCGGCACGGCCCAGGCTCGGCCCACGGCCCGGCTGGACGACTACCAGATATTGGTGTTCGACGGCGGCTTTTCCTGGGGCGACGACCACGGGGCCGGGGTGCTCTTGGCCACACGCCTGGCCAACCACCTGGGGGACCAGCTCAGGGAGTTCCTGGGGCGCGGCGGGCTGGTGCTGGGCATCTGCAACGGCTTCCAGGCCCTGGTGAACCTGGGATTATTGCCCATGCTGGACGGCCAGTGGCGGCGCGAGGTGGCGCTCACCAACAACGACTGCGGCAACTTCCAGGACCGCTGGGTGGAGTTGACGGTGGAGGCGGTTAGCCCCTGCCTGTTCACGCGCAGGCTCAAGCGTTTGAGCCTGCCGGTGCGCCACGGCGAGGGCAAGCTGGTGGCCGAGCCCCGGGTGCTGGAGCGCCTGGAGGGCCTGGGTCTGGTGGCCCTGCGCTACGCGGGCAAGAACGGCAAGCCGGCGGGCGGGCGCTTCCCCGACAACCCCAACGGCAGCCTGCACGACATCGCCGGCATCTGCGACGCAAGCGGCCGGGTCTTCGGCCTCATGCCCCACCCCGAGGGCTATTACCGCGCCAGCCAGCACCCTGACTGGACGCTCACGCGCGAGAAGGCCAGGCGCCAGGGGCGTGAGCCCGACGCCCTGGCCCCGGGACTGGGGCAGGTCATCTTCCAGAACGCGGTGGCCGCCGCCCGGGGGGAAATCTCGTGAGCGACAAGCGCGCACACTTGGCCGGGCTCAAGGAAGGCCAGGCGGTGGACGAGGTCTACCTTCTGGCCAAGAAGCAGATATTCGCCACCAAGGGCGGCAAGCCCTACGGGGCCTTGCGCCTGATGGACCCCACGGGCGAGGCCGAGGCCAAGCTCTGGGAGCAGGCCGAGGAGCTGCTGGAGCCCCTGGCCGTGGGCCAGCCAGTGCGCGCCCAGGGCAAGGTCCAGCTATACAACGGCCAGACTCAACTGGTGCTCAGCAGCCTTAAGGCCGCGCCCCAGGCCCGGGCGGCCGACTTTCTGCCCAAGAGCCCCCGCGACGCGGGGCAGATGTGGGCCGAGCTGGGGCAGCTCAAGCAGTCGGTGCAGAACGCCCATCTCAAAAAGCTCTTGCGCGCCTTTTTCGACGACCCCGAGTTCCGCCAGGACTTTGAGCTGGCCCCGGCGGCCAAGGGCGCCCACCACGCCTACGTGCACGGCCTTTTGGAGCACACCGTGAGCCTGGCCGGCCTGGCCGGCCTCACCGCCGGGCACTACCCTCACCTGGACCGCGACCTGCTCCTGACCGGCGCGCTCTTGCACGACATCGGCAAGGTACAGGAGCTGACCCTGGGGCCGCCCCTGGAGTACACCGACCTGGGCCGCCTGGAGGGGCACGTGGTGCTGGGGGTGCGCATGCTGGACGCCCGCCTGGCCCGCCTGAAGAACTTCCCGGCCCGCCTGGCCAGCCATTTGCGGCACATGATCGTCAGCCACCACGGGCAGGAGGAGTTCGGCAGCCCCCAAAAGCCCAAGCTGGCCGAGGCCGTGGTGCTGCACCAACTGGACGACCTGGACGCCAAGACTGCCATGGTCAAGGCGGTCATCCAGGCCGAGGCGGCGGGCGAGGGGCACTGGAGCGCCTTCCACCGCCTCTTGGAGCGCCACATCTACACCGGCCCGGCCCCCTGGGACGACGAGCCCGAACCCGCCCTCTGCGAGGCGCCGCCCGAGCCCGAGGCCCCGGCGCGGGCCGCCAAGGCGGCCAGCCAGCGGCCCAGCCTCTTCGATCAGGCGCCGCCGGCCAAGGGCAAGAAGGCCTAGGCATGGCCCCCCGGCGCGGACTGTTCATCACCTTGGAAGGCGGCGAGGGGGTGGGCAAGTCCACCCAGCAGGGGCTCTTGCTCAAGCGCCTGCGTCAGGAGGGGGTCAAGGCCCTGGGCAGCCGCGAGCCCGGCGCCACCGCCCTGGGGGTGGAGCTGAGGGCCGTGCTCATGGACCTGGGGGGCGAGGCGCCCTGCCAGGAAGCCGAGTTGCTCTTGTACCTGGCCGACCGCGCCCAGCACGTGCGCCAGGTCCTGCTGCCGGCCCTGGAAGGCGGGGCGGTGGTGGTCTGCGACCGCTTCGCCGACTCTAGCGAGGTCTACCAGGGCCGGGTGCGCGGCATGGGCTGGCGGCGGGTGCGCGAGTTGAACCGCTGGGTCTGCGGCGATCTCTGGCCGGACCTGACCCTGGTGCTGGACCTGGACCCAGACCTGGGACTCCGAAGGGTGCACCAGCGCCAGGGCGACCTGGGGCTATCGCCCGACCGCCTGGAGAGCGAAGGCCTGGCCTTTCACTTGGCCGTGCGCCAGGGCTTTTTGGAGCAGGCCGTGGCCGAGCCGGCGCGGATCAAGGTGGTGCCAGCCGCCCGTCCACCCGAGCGGGTGGCCCAGGAGGTCTGGGGGCTGGTGGCGCCGCTGGTGCGGGCCTGGCAACAGGCAAGGGGGTAGAGGGGGCGAGGGTTGCTCGTTGACGGGTTTTTATGGCAAGACGGGCGGGGGTAAACCCCGCCCTTACGAAGAAAAGACCTCTTGCTGCCTTTGGTTT
>JACQYR010000086.1 GCA_016208115.1 Desulfarculus sp. | reverse complement strand
GTGGCCGGGCGCCGTGTGTACCAGGCCGGTGCCGGCCTCCAGGGTGACGTAGTCGGCCAGCACCACCAGGCTATCGCGGCCGTAGAGCGGGTGGCGGGCCTTCTTGTGCTCCAGGTCGCGGGGGTCTATCTGGGCGATCTTCTGCCAGTCCTTGAAGCCGAAGGCCTCCATGCACATGGGGGCCAGGCGCTCGGCCAGGATGTAGGCCCGGCCCTGGTGCTGAACCGCCACGTAGTCCAGCTCCGGGTGCAGGGCCACGGCCAGGTTGGCGGGTATGGTCCAGGGGGTGGTGGTCCAGATCACCAGGAAGGTGGGCAGGCCCTTCAGGGCCGGGTACAGGGCCGAGAGGTCGTCCACCAGGGGGAAGGCCACGTAGATGCTGGGGCTCTGGTGGTCGGCGTATTCCACCTCGGCCTCGGCCAAGGCGGTGCGGCAGGAGTTGCACCAGTAGATGGGCTTCTTGGAGCGGTAGACGCTGCCGTTGTGGTAGAAGCGGGCGAACTCCCGGGCGATGATGGCCTCGTAGCGGAACTTCATGGTCAGGTAGGGATCAAACCAGTCGCCCAGCACCCCCAGGCGAATGAAGTCGTTACGCTGGATGTCTATGAACTTCTCGGCGTAGGCCCGGCAGGCCTGGCGCACCTGGGTGACGCTCATCTGGCGCTTCTTGGCCCCCAGCTTCTTGTCCACCTCGTGCTCAATGGGCAGCCCGTGGCAGTCCCAGCCGGGCACGTACACGGCGTTGGCGCCGGCCATCTGGCGGGATTTTACGATGAAGTCCTTGAGCACCTTGTTCAAGGCCGTGCCCATGTGGATGTAGCCGTTGGCATAGGGCGGGCCGTCGTGCAGGATGTAGGGGGGCCGGTCCTTGGCCTGGGCGCGCAGTTGGCCGTAGAGGTCCATCTCCTGCCAGCGCTTCAAGAACTCGGGCTCGCGGCTGGGCAGGTTGGCCTTCATGGCAAAGGCGGTCTGGGGCAGGTTGAGGGTGCTTTTATAGTCCATGGGCTTCCTCGCCGGGCCGGGCCTTGGGGGGCCGCCTGAGTAAACACTTAAGATTTCAGCTTTCTACCACAGGGGACGGGCAAGTCAAGGGTGGGGTGGGGGTGGGGGAGGGCCGGGGGCAGGCCGCCCCCCGGCGATGCCGCTTGACTTAACCGCCCGGCCGGGCTAAAGTTTATGGCAAAATGCCTTTGGTATGCGGGGGTTAAGTGGGACTACTCAAGCGGCTGTTGGGCAAAAGCCCTCAAATCGCCCGGCTGTTCGTCTTAAGCCTGGACGGAGTGCCCCACTCCCTGGTGCTGGGGGCGGTGAAAAGCGGGCTCATGCCCAACCTGGGCCAACTGCTGCGCGAGGGCGCCTGGGCGCGCATGAACTCGGTGCTGCCCGCCGTCTCCACCGTGGCCTGGGCCACCTACATGACCGGCGTAAACCCCGGCAAGCACGGCATTTTCGGCTACGTGGAGCGTGAGCCCAACCCCTTCGGCGCCTATATCCCCACGGCCAAGGACCTAAAGGCCCCCACCCTGTGGGAGATGATAAGCCGGGGCGGCAAGCGCCTGGGGGCCATGGGCGTGCCGCTGACCTACCCCCCCAAGCAGGTCAACGGCTTCATGGTGGGCTGCTTCCTCTCGCCCGATCTGGGCAAGGCCACCTTCCCCGTGGACCTGGCCACCCGCCTGGTGGAGATGGAGTACAAGATAGATGCCGACCTCTCCCTGGCCCGCCAGGACATGGGCGCCTTCCTGGAGGACTTGAACCACGCCATGGAGCGGCGCTTCGCCGCGGCCTTTAAGCTCATGGCCAGCGAGCCCTGGGAGTTCTTCCAACTGCACGTCATGGACACCGACCGCCTCAACCACTTCCTGTGGGGCCCCTGGCAGGACGGCGTGGAGGGCCTGGCGGGCGAGTTCGAGGCCTTTTACCACCGCCTGGACTCCTACATCGGCGAGCTGGTGCAGGCCCTGCCCCCCGAGTGCCGCCTGGCCATACTCTCCGACCACGGCTTCACCCGCTGCCAGGGGCACATCCAGATCAACCACTGGCTGGAAAAAAACGGCTACCTGCTCTTCGGCCGGGGCAAGAAGGAGTTCATGAACCTGCACCCCGAGACCAAGGCCTACAGCCTGGTGCCGGGCCGGGTGTACATCAACCTGGAGGGTCGCGAGGAAAAGGGCCGCGTGGGCCGGGGCAAGCCCGCCGAGGACCTGCGCCAGGAACTGCTGCACCGCCTGGGGGGCATCAAGCACCCCGAGAGCGGACAGCCCCTGATCCGCCGGGTCTACAAGCGCGAGGAGATCTACGCCGGCCCTCAACTGCCCAAGGCCGCCGACCTCATCATAGACCCCATGCCCGGCTGCGAGCTCAAGGCCAATTGGGACGCCCCGGGGCTCTTGGCCCCGCCCGACCTCAGCGGCTCGCACACCTACGACGACGCCTTCTTCTACCTGCAAGGGGCCAAGTCCCTGCCCGAGGACAACAGCTTCTCCCTTATGGACATGGCCCCCACCCTGCTCGGCCTCTTGGGGGTGCAGCCGCCCCAGGGCCTGGACGGGCAAAACCTGCTATGACCAAGGCCTTCACGGTCTGGCTCACCGGCCGGCCCAGGGCCGGCAAGACCACCCTGGGCGGCCTCTTGTGCCGGGCGCTGAACGACCTGGGCCTGGCCGCCGAGTACCTGGACGGCGATGAGCTCAGGCGCGCGCTGTCGCCCGGCCTGGGCTTCTCGGCCCAGGACCGGCGCGCCCACGCCCTGCGCGCCGCCTGGCTGGCCGGCCTCTTGAACCGTCATGGCGTCATCTGCGTGGTGGGGCTCATCAGCCCCCAGGCCGACACCCGGCGCGAGGCGCGCCGCCAGTTGGGCGAGTTCGTGGAGGTCTACCTGGACTGCCCCCTGGAGCAGGCCATCAACCGCGACCAGAGCGGTCTGTACCAGAAGGCCCTGGCCGGCCAGATCAAGAACCTCACCGGCCTGGACGACCCCTACGAGCCCCCCCAGGACCCCGAGTTGCACCTCATGACCCACCGCCAGGGGCCACGGGAGTGCCTGGAGGCCATCTTCGGCTTCCTGGACCAGGCCGGGCTGCTGCCGGCCCTGGGCGCCCGCGCCGATTCCGGCCAGGCGGCCCAGGGCTACAGCCCCGCCGAGGAGCGCCAGATCAAAGAGCGGCTCAGGGCCTTGGGCTATCTATAGAGCTTGAGAGTGGCCCCGCCCGGCGGCCCTGGGGGCCTGACTTTTTCGTGTTTTTTCCACGGCGCGCCCCGCGCCCGGGAGGCAGACGATCCATGGCCAGGAGGCATCAACGCTTGAGCGCGGCCCTGGGGGCCTTCCTGTTGCTGGCGGCCTTGACGGCTGGTTGCGGCCCCTCGCCCGACCCGCCGCCGCCCCCGGGCCTGGTGGACAGTAGCCTGGAGATGGCCCTGTGGAAGGCCGCCCAGGCCTGCGATCCCCCCACCCTGCGCAACCTGCTCTCGGCCGGCGCCCAGGTGAACACCTGGAAGGGACCGGCCAAGACCACGCCCCTCATGGAGGCCGTGCGCACCTACGGCGAGGCCTGCCCCCGCCAGAACGTGGAGATACTGCTGGCCGCCGGGGCATTGTCCAACGCCCGCGACCTCTTGGGCAACACCGCCCTGCACTACCTGCAACGCACCGAGTGCATCGGCATCTACCAGGAGATGGTGGTGCTGCTCTTGGCCAGCGGGGCCGACCCCACCATCCATAACAAGGACTGCCAGACCCCCATGATGGTGGCCACCAAGCAGGGCTGCCAGGAAAAGGTGGCCATCCTGGCCGAGGCCCTGCGCGCCCGCAACGCCCAGGGGCTGCCCCCCTCGCCCAAGCCCGAGGAGTGCCTCAAGAAGGAGCGCGAAGAGCGCGAGAAGCGCAAGGCCCTGGGCCTGCCGCCGGTGGACGAGGTGCAGCCCGGCGAGTTCCCGCCGGCCGAGCCCCCGGCCGCCGGGCCGCCCCCGGCCGCGCCCCCGGCCGCCCCGCCGGCCAGCCCGCCGCCGGCCCAGTAGCCGCGAGCCCTGAATAGACACGCCCCCGGGTCAACAGGCCCGGGGGCGTTTGTTTGGCGGGCGGCTGCAACAAGACTCGTGGGAGGGCATTTTTGCTTGCACCCTCAACGTGTCATGAGTAGATTGGAGCCATGCAAGACAACGAGCAAGCCCAGCAACTGCTGGCCCAAATCTTGGCTGAAGGCATAACCCACGGCGACGCCTTGGACCTGCTGCCCCGTCTGCCGCGGGCTAGCGTTGACCTCTTCTTCACCAGTCCACCCTATGCCGACGCCCGGGCCTACAGCCGCATCCATCCCGACAGCTATAAAGACTGGTTCCTGCCCTTCGCCGGGGCCATGTTCGAGGCCACCAGCCCCAGCGGCAGCCTGGTACTTAACATCAAGAACCGGGTGGCCAACAGCGGGCCGCTAAAGGGCCAGAGACATCCCTATGTCTATGAACTGGTCTTGGCGTTACAGCATATCGGCTGGCGCTGGATAGAGACTTACATCTGGGCCAAGCCCAACGCCGTTCCCGGCAGGTTCGGCCCCCGCACCAAGGACAGCTTTGAGTACGTCTATCATTTTGCCCGAGGCGCCAAGCCCTATTTCGACCTGAACGCGGTCAGGGTGCCCTACAAGGCCGACCCCGCCGAGATCGCCCGGCGCAAGCTGGACAGGTTGGGACGGCGCAACACCCAGGCCGGGTTTGGCCGCGACCGCACCAAGACCTACTTGCTGGGCGGCGCCGACCCCGGCAACGTGGTTTCGGTGCCGCAGACCTACAACCAGTACAAGGGCGTGGCCCACACGGCGGCCATGCCGGAGGGCCTGGCCGAATTCTTCGTCAAGGTCGCCAGCCCCAGAGGGGGAATCGTGATAGACCCCTTCGCGGGCAGCGGCACCACCATGGTAGTGGCCCGCCGCCTGGGGCGCCGGGCGGGCGGATTCGAGATTCACGAGCACTTCATTGAGGTGGCCCGCCAGCGCATCGCCGAGGACGTGGCCGAGGACATACCCGGCTGTTTGGTGCAGGCCGGCTAGGCCCATGCCCACCGCAGAACAGACAGTTGCCAAGATCGTGGAAGCCTCTACTTGGGACCAACGCGTGGCCCAAATCCGCTTGATTCCCCAGAACCACGGCACCAATGAGCATCCGCAGATATATGCCGCCGTGGCGCGCTCGGTGTATGTGCCGCACCTCAGCCCAGATTTCGCCTATGTCCACCAGCCGCCCTTTTACGGCCCCGAGTATTTCCAACAGGTGTACGCGGCCACGCTACAGGCCACGGCGGGCTTCGACCAGGTCAGCGAAAATGACTTGGCAAGGGTGATCGAAAGCGACCCGCGAACGCTACTGGTATTCCGCACGATCATGGGCCTAACCAAGGAGGAGTTCGCCCACGCCACCAAGCTGGTGGCCGAAGCCATGGGCCTTGCAGCCCTGACAGGGTCCAAAGTTGATTCCATGGAAAAAAAGGGCTCCGCCACCACCAGACAACAGGCCCGCCTGGCGGCCAAAACCTTGAGCCAGATCATTGATGGCAGCCTGTTTGGCGCCCCCCCAGGCGACCTTTGCAGCAAGCAAGCCAAGCCGGATACTCAGGAAGGTTGGGGAAGTGTGCGCCGCTTCGCCACCGAGGGGGTGCCCTTTTCCTTGTTCTTGCACCAGCGCCATTACGGGGGAGCTTTCCGCCAGGTTCTGGACGCAACTTCGACCCGCCGCGGTGATCTCATCGAGGAAGCGGTGGAGGCCTTGTTCAGGGACAGCGGCGTGCCCCATCTCCGTACCGGCAGTCACAATCAAGGCGAGATCGCCGAGCGCTTCGAGGTCAGGGTGACACCCGCTCCTGATTTCGTGATATTCGATCAGACGGGGGTGTTAAAAGGCATTCTGGAATGCAAAGGAACCAATGACGGTGGCACGGCCCGCGACAAGGCCATGCGTTTCGAGCGGCTGCGGCAAGAGTCCATCCGTCTGGGTGGCATTCCCCTAATCGCGGTGCTGGGTGGCTTGGGCTGGAAGCGGGTCAACGACACCTTAGGGCCCGTGGTGCGCGATACCGATGGCCGGGTGTTCACCTTGTCCACCCTGCCGGAAATGCTGCAAGTATCTCCCTTTCCCTCGCTGATGGGCCTGCGCCGCTGACCGCCCTTCACTCAATTACGCTCAAGCAAAAGGGCGGGGGATGAACCCCGCCCTCGCCATTATCACCCGCCGCGGCTCGCGGCCGGCGTCTAGGCCCCGCCGTGGACGATGGGCCGGTAGAAATCTATGGTCTTCTTGAGGCCGTCCTCCAAGCTGGTGAAGGCCTCCCAGCCGATGACTTCCTTGATGCGGCTGACGTCGGGGATGCGCCGGGGGATGTCCTCGTAGGACTTGCCGAAGACCTCCAGGTGGGTCTGGTAGACCAGCTCGTTGCCAAAGCCGCCCACCTGCTTCATGGTTCGGGCCAGCTCCAGGATGCTGGTCTCGCGGTCGCTGCCGATGTTGAAGCACAGGCCCAGGGCCTTGTCGGAGAGGGCCAGCTCCACCACGGCCTGGGCGGTGTCCTCGATGTAGGTGAAGCAGCGGGTCTGGCTGCCGTCGCCGTGCACCACCACCGGCTGGCCCTTGAGGAACTTCTCCAGGAAGATGGGGATCACCCGCCCCTGGCCCAGGTCGTCGCAGCGGGGGCCGTAGACGTTGAAGAAGCGCATGATGACAAAGGGCAGGTTCTCCTGCTGGCCGTAGGCGTAGCAATAGTGCTCGATGAGCGCCTTGCCCGTGGAGTAGCACCAGCGGTTGATGGAGGGCGGACCCAGGAGGCGGTCGGCGTCTTCCTTCCAGGGCACGTGGGGGTTCTTGCCCAGCACCTCGCTGGTGGAGGCGAAGACAAAGCGCTTGCCCTGGCGCGAGCAGCGGTCCAGCAGGCCCAGGGAGCCCTTGAGGTTGACGTTGAGCACGTTCAAAGGCTCGTTGACGTAGCGCTTGGGGTCGGCGATGGCCGCCAGGTGGATGACCACGTCGTTCTGGTCCACCAGGCGCTCCACCACGTCCTTGACCAAGACCGAGTCCTGCACGAACTTGAAGCGTCCCGACTCGAACAGGTGCTCCACCTTGAGGGAGGGGCCGTTATCCAGGGCGGTCACCTGGTGGCCGCCGGCGATCAAGTATTCGCAGACGTAGGAGCCGATGGAACCGGCCCCGCCCGTCACCAGGAAGCTTTTCATGCCGTCTCCTTGTGCCCTGCTCTCCACAGGTGAAAGGTCATGTCGCTGTAAACCTGCCTGGCCCCCAGGCGCGACCAGGCCCGGATCACCGCGCCCTGGCTGAGCTTGGTGCGCACCCGCGCCCGCCGGGCCCCCTGGGCGGCCAGCCACTCCAGGCCGTGGCGCAACAGCAAATTATACAGCCCTTGGCCGCGCAGGCCCGGGGCGATGGCGTTGAGGTTCACCCAACCGCAGCCCGCCGCCGGTCCGTCCCCCGGGGACGGCTTCTTGAGGGTGATGAAGCCCTGGGGCGCCCCGTCGGCCTCCAGCACCAATACCATGTCGGCCTGGCCGCCGCCGAAGCAATTGCCCAGCCAGCGCCGGTAAAGTTCGGGACACTGGGGCCGCATCACCGGGTCCAGGGCGAAGCGGTCGGCATAGGAGTCCAGGTCGCAGAAGGCAGCCGCCGCCAGGTCCATGAGCGGCCCCTCGTCGGCCGGCCGCCAGGGACGCACCGCCAGGCCCGCCGGTACCTCCGGCCGGGCCAGGGGCCGGTCCTTCAGCTCCAGCAGCCACTCCACGCTCAGGTCGGCCAGGCAAAAACCCGCCGCCTCCAGCACCCGCGCGGCCAGAAAATCCCGCGAGCCCACCCGGGCCACCAGGCCCTCCAGGCCCTCATGCCAGGCCTGGCCCAACACCTGGGCCAGGAGCCGCTCGCCATCTTCCTGGGCCGCCGGCTCGGGCCAGGGCTCTCGGTGGGCGATGGGCGCCAGCCGGCCCATGGCCCGTCCGAAGACCTGGCTGTCGAACGCCAGGGCCTCCAGGCCCAAAAGCCATTGCCATTGGCCTGGGCGGCTGGCCGCCCACCAGCGGGCGTTTTCGCCGGCCTGGGCCAGCAGGGCCTTGGCCGCCGGCTCGCCGCCCCAGCCCGGCCAGTCCTGGCCCACGAAGGGACATTGCCCCAGGAAGGCCAGGACCTCCCCGGAGCCGCGCACGGTCCGCGCATCCAGGCCGATGATCTGCAAGACGGCACCCTTATCGCTGGGTCGTGGCCCCAAGATACATGGAATGCCTGACTTTACCCCAGGCCCACCCCCCGGTCAAGGTGGGGTGCCCCCCACTGGGCATGGACGGGTCGGGGGGCGGTGAGGGGTAGCCAGCGCCAGCGGCTCCCGTGGTCAGGGTGCGGGCAGGGCAGGGTGGCGCGGGGCGGAGGGCAGTTTCATTTCTCGTAGGTTGGGTTAGGGGCGCCTTGGCCCCGTAACCCAACATCTTCATCTGCACTGCCTGTCGCTACACGACCTGGACCACGAGTTGTCCAGGCCACCCTGGAAAACACCCGATGGCCAGACCCTCTACGGGAGCCGGCCAGGCAGGCAAGCGTCGCAGACTCACCCGACCCGTATACGCCAGCCGCGGCTCGCGGCCCGACCCGTCTATGCCCTGCCGGGGGCACCCGGCCGCCTGAGGTCGTAGATGGCCCGGGCCTGGGGCACCAGGTCCTTGAACTCGCGGCAGAGGCTCTGGGCGCCGTCGCACAGGGCCTTCTCGGGGTTGTAGTGCACCTCCACCATCAGGCCGTCGGCCCCGGCGGCGATGCCGGCCAGGCCCAGGTCGGGCACCAGCTTGCGCACCCCCGAGCCGTGGCTGGGGTCCACGATCACGGGCAGATGGTAGTTCTGCTTGAGGTAGGCCACGTTGTTGAGGTTGAGCACGTTGCGGTGGATGCGGTCGGGGGTCTTGTCGCCGCGCTCGCAGAGGATGATCTGGGGGTTGCCCTCGTAGAGGCGCAA
Source organism: Desulfarculus sp. (assembly GCA_016208115.1). Classification (GTDB taxonomy): domain Bacteria; phylum Desulfobacterota; class Desulfarculia; order Desulfarculales; family Desulfarculaceae; genus JACRDC01. The sequence continues at coordinate 2,309 of JACQYR010000086.1, read as the reverse complement.
GGCCGCGCCCAGGAATTCGTCCATCAGCACGTGATCGCCGCGCTTGAGGCCTCGGCGGCCAGCCGGGCGCTTTTGAGCAGTTGTTGCTGGGTCTCGATGGCGCAGGGTCCGCCGATGATGGTCAGCTCGGCGCCCACGCGGTGGCCGCCGGCCAGGCGGATGACGGTGTTCTTGGGGTGAAACTGGCGCGACAGCTCCTTGAAGGGGTCGGAGATGCGGTGCACGTCCAGCACGTAGGACAGGGCGCGGTACTGGTCCTGATTGAGCCGGCTGGCGTCGCCCTTGATGCCCACCAAGGAATAGGTGTCGCCGGAGTAGATGTCCAGGCGCTCGCGGCCGATGCCGTCGCGTTCCAGGTGCTTGATGAGCCGGTCCAGGTAGTTTTGGCCCGCGTGGGCCTTGAGCTGGATTATCATGGCCAGAACCTTTCGCCTGACGGTTTGCGTGCGCGAAAAGGGCCTGGACGCGCCAAGGCCCTCCGCCTGGGGGGATATCCTACTCCCGGTTGCGTGGTTTGGCCAGGGGCCAGTCCAGAACCAGCCGCCGGGCGGACTCTATTTACCTGCCCGCTTGACCAGTTGGCCGGCGCGAGCCTACCATATTATCAAGCGTGACGAGGCAGATTGCCGGGGAGAGGATTATGTCTTACGACTGCGTCAAGGAAATTAAGGAACTACTCAAATGGAACGATCAATACCGCTGTTTGGTCGCCTTGGTGGACACACAGCACAAGGGTATTCTCGACTTCATAAACGACTGGTGCCAGCAGTTAATGTCCACCAGAGATAACCAGTTCGACTTGGCCCAGTTCATGGAATTAAAAATTGGCTACCTGGATCGTTATTCCAAGACCCACCTGCGCTTTGAAGAGGAAATGCTGTCTATAATGGTCACGGACTTTGGGTTTCCCAAGGAGGAATATGAAAGGCACGTTACTATTCATAAAAGGTTCATCAATGAATTCATGGTCAACGTAAACACCCAGATGCAGATGCTGAACCAGCGCATGGACAAGGACATGATTGAGCACCTGGCCGGCGACGCCCTGAGCGACGTGGCGCGCTGGTGGTATGGCCACATCAAGGGGCCCACGGATAAGCTGCTGGCCGGCCCCGATCACGTCTACCGCCTCTACTTGCAGAAGATGGCCGCGGAAGATTTGGTCGCCTTGCTCAACCGGCTGCTGCAGGGCACGTGCAAATTCGCTTCTTGAGACCTTGAGCCAGGGCATCCCGCCCGCGCCTGCCGGGGGGCTGTTGGTCCAGGCCACCCGGCAAGAAAAGCGGGGTGCATTGCCGCGTCGCATCCCCATGCGAAATGCTCCCCGCAAGGAAACTCCTTCCGCATGGTTAGCCCTCAGCGGGCTCGGGGCTAGAACTTGAACCACTCCTGAAGCTTGGCGATGAGCGCCGGCGCGGTTTTTTCGGTGAGGTTGATGGCGTCCTTCTTGCGAAAGGTGCCCTGCCATTTCTGGTAGCGCCGGAGGCCCGCCTTGGCCGGGCCGAACTCGCCGGTCTTGGGGTCGCGCTCGCGGTACAGGAACAGGATGGTGGTCCAGGCCCCGCGGAAGAGTATCTCCTTGGCCAGTTCCTCCACCACCACTTGGCCGTCTTCCTCATACTGTATGGTGATCTCGTCTATGTCACTGGCCATGGGGCCTGTCTCCATCTGATGGTTGGCGGGGGCAACGCCGGGCGGCTGGCAAGCGGCGGCCCGGGGTTAGGGTTGACCGTCCTCATTATGACCCTTGCGCCCGGTTTTGGCTAGGGCGGGCAGACCGCCGGCCCGCAAGAGGGCGTCCGGGCCGAAGCGCTGGCAGACCAAGTCCTCGGCCTGGCTCAAGGCCCGAGCCTTGGCCTGTTCCTGCCGGTCGAAGAGCCCGCCCTGGCCGCCGCCCGCCGGCTCCAGGCCGGAGACGGCCAGGCCGATGAGGCGAAAGGGACCCTGGGGGGCGTAGGCCATCAAGAGCTCCCGGGCGGCCTGGTAGATCTCCGGGATGGCGTCGCTGGGCCGGGGTAGGCTCTTGCCGCGGGTGACCAGGCGGAAGTCCTGGTGCCGTAGCTTCAGCGTGACGGTGCGCCCGGCCAGGCCGTAGCGCCTAAGCCGCCGGCCCACCTTCTCGGCCAGGCCCAGCAGGTGGGCGGCCAGGGCGGCGCGGTCGGCGATGTCCTGGGCAAAGGTCTGTTCGTGGCTCACGGACTTTATCTCGCGCTCCAGCTCCACGCCGGCCGGGTCGCGGCCGTGGGCCAGGTCCCACAGGCGAACCCCGAAGGCCCCCAGCAGGCGTTCCAGGCGCTCCCGGCCCAGGG
>JACQYR010000085.1:1561-10758 GCA_016208115.1 Desulfarculus sp. | reverse complement strand
GTCCAACGCGATCGCGGGCGGTGTGCTGGAGGCCGTGCTCACGCTCCGAGATCGGCTGCGTGGTACTCCCTGAGCCACTCCACGAACCGCGCGAGCCCGGTCTCGAGCGGCGTCCCGGGCCGGCTCCCGGTGATGGCCGCCAGCCTGTCGATGGACGCTGCCGTGCGCTCCACGTCCCCGGGCTGCTCCGGCAGGTGGACCTTGCGCGCCGCCCTGCCCAGGAGCCGCTCGAGGGCCTCCACGAGCGCGTTCACGGTCACGGGCTCGCTCCTGCCTATGTTCACCACGCGGAACGGCGCTCCCGGTGAGCCCGCCTGAGGCTGCGCCGCCAGCAGGGAGATCACGGCCTCCTGGGGCTTGGCCTGCAAGTGCACGTGCAACATCCCCTTGGTGTGGTCGGGGTGCATCAGGTGGCAGCAATAGCCGATGGCTTGGCGCAGGGCCATGGTCAGGCCCTGGGGGTCGCCCCTCATGGGCACGGGGACCGGCGGCAGGTGCCACTTGAGCAGGGGCAGGCCATCCTCGCAGGGGGATTCGTCCTCCGGGGCTTCCAGGGACCGGGCCAGGTCCTGCAAGCACTGGGTCAGGTCCATGGCGCGCAGGGCCGGACGATAGGGGGTTAGCAGGCGGTTGATGTCGCTCAGCACCTTGTCCAGGCGGGCGGCCTCGGCCACGATCACCTCGGCGTAGCGTTGGAGATGGCCGCCGCCCCCCACCTGCTTGGCCAGGCGGCGGGCAAAGCCGCCCACGCTCATGAGGGGGTTCCTGATCTCGTGGGCCACGGCGTCCAGGGTCTGGGCCACGGCCTCGTCCTTGAGCCGGCGGTCGCTGGCCTCCTGCTCCTGGCCGCGGCGGGCCGGGCCGGACGGCGGGGCCGCCTCGCCGCTCAGGGCGGCCTGGAGATGGGGCTGAAGCTGGCTGCTCAGGCGCGAGAGGGCGTTGTTGGCCTTTTCCATCACCTCCAACAGGTCGGCCTCCTGGTTCAGTTCCACGTCCAGGGCGCTGGCCGCCTCGCCCACGTAGACCAGGGTGGTGGCCAGCAGATAGTTGACCGTCTCGTCGTCAAAGCCGAAGTAGCGCCAGGCCACCTGGTAGATGTCGGTGAGGTGTATCTCGGGCATGAAGAAGGCCTCGGTGCCCCGGTGGGCAAAGTCGCAGACCTCCACCAAGAGGGGCACCTTGTCGCGGTCGCCCTCGCTCAATATCTGCTGGCATTCCACCAACACGGCCGGCAGGCCCCAATGCCCCAGCACCATGGTCCCCACCTGGCGGTGGTCCAGGCCCAGGGCCTGGCGCTCCCATCTGAGCTGGCGCTTGAGGCTGGCCCCCATGCCCGGGAAGCCCTGGGCCTCCTCGGCGGTGAGCGAGCGCAACAAGAGCGGCAGGCCCATCTCCTGCACCAGCCCGGCCACGAAGGCCTCCTCCACCTCGGCCAAAGCCAGGCGCCGGGCCACCTCCCGGGCCAGCACCGCCCGGTGCATGGAGGAGCGCCAGAACAGGTAGTAGTCCTGTCCGCCCTTCTTGACCGGCAGGGTGTCGCGCAGGCTTAAAGACAGGGCCATGATGCGCACCTCGCGCAGGCCCAGGAAGTTGAGCGCCTTGCCGATGCCGGTGATCTCGCGGTCCAGGCGGCGGAAGGCCGGGCTGTTGACCATGCGCAACAGCCGCGTGGTCAGCCCCGGGTCCTGGCTGATGAGCGCGGCCAACTCGGCGGTGCTGGCGGCGTCGTCGGAGGCCATCTGGATCAGACGCAGGGCGATGGCCGACAGGCTGGGCAGGGAGCCTTGGGCCATGATGCGCTTGATGATCTGCTGGGACTTGTCCAGGGTGACCCCCATGGCCAAGGTTTGCGCCACGCCACCGCGATCAATGATAGCACGGCCGGCGGGCCAGGTACCAGGAGCTAGCATTAACAACGCCTTTGGCCGCCTGGCCCCCAGGGCGGCGCCGAAGGCCCCCCGCCTTGTGGCCGGGCGGCGGCGATGTTATACAATAGCGGCAAGGAGGAGCGAACATGGCCTCACCCTACGAACCCATGGGTCCACGCCTGGACATCAGCCAGGAGCCCGAGGAGCCGCCCTTTGCCACGCCGCGCCGCGCCTCCCTGCCGGCGCGCCCTCCGGTCCGGGGTGGCGGCGCCCTGGGCACGGTGCTGGCGGTCATCGCCATGGTGCTGTCGCTGTTGGGCCTGGGAATGGCCCTGTGGACGGTGAACGCCTTGCCCGAGCGGGTGCCCGGCCCCTTGCCCTCGCCCGACGTGGTGGCCGGCGGCACCGGCGAGCGGGTGGCCAAGCTGGAAAAGGACGTCAGCGGCCTGATGCTTAGGCTGGTGACCCTGGAGAAGGAGTTGGAGGCCCTGCGCGGCCGCGCCGGGGCCATAACCAAGCTCACCGAGCTGTCGGCCAAGGTGGCGGCCCTGCAGGAGCGTCTGGACGCCCTGGCCCCAGGGTACCGCCCGGCCCCCCGCGGCGAGGCCCCGGCCGCCCCGTCGGTCAAGGCCGCGCCGCGCCCCGAGGCCAGGCCCGAGGCGCGCGCCGAGGCCCGGCCCGAAACCAAGGCCCCGCCCAAGCCGGCCGCCAAGGCCGCGCCCGAGCCGGCGCCCAAGCCCGCCGCCAAGCCCGCCGCCAAGGCCGAGTCCGGGGTGCGCGCCCAGGTCAAGGCCGTGGCCGAGGAGATGGCCGAGTCAGGCTCGCCCAAGAAGAACAAGGTGGTCTACACCGTCAAGCGCGGCGACACTCTCTTTACCGTGGCCCAGCGCTTCAAGGTCAGCATGAAGGACATCCAGCGCTGGAACGACCTCAAGCCTGGCCAGCCCATCCAGATAGACCAGCGCCTGGATATCTTCCAATAAGCGACGCGCCTCTGCTCAGACCAATTTGATTGCAGTCGTATTGTTTAGTTGGAAATACACGGGCGGAGATAAAATCCGCCCCCACGAATAAACTAGTGGTTTTCGCTTTGGATTTCGTGGGGGCGGGGGTTATCCCCGCCCGCCTTGCCTAGGGCAACAGGGCGTGGTGAGGGTCCACATGGCCAGCGGCGGGGTGGTCCGCAAAAGAGGTCCCGGCCGGGAGGCGCGGGATGGGCGCCGTCCCCGGCCGGGCGGGGGGGAGGTGGGCTGCCGGGGCCTGGAGGGGAGGCCCCGGCAGCCGTGGGGGGAAGTGCCCCGCGCGCTTTGTGTCCGAACGGACATTGGCCGCGCGGGCGTGGGTGGTCATGGTCAGGGACGGGGAAAGGGCCCCCGCCCGGTTAAAGCCGGCAAGCCCGGCGCCGGGCCGCGCGTCCACGGGCGGCCCCGGAGGGAGGGGCCGTGGCGCGTCTTCTGGGCCGGCAGGGGCATGCCGGTGTGGCTAATCGGCCTGGCGGCGCAGGAAGGTCGGCACGTCCAGGTCGGTTATGTTGCTCAAGAACCCACGCTTGGCCGGCTTGCCCGTGGCCGGCTGGTCCTTCAGCGTGCTGCGCTGGAAGCGCGGCAGGTCAATGTGGTCTATGTTGCTGGGGTCGAAGCCGCCGCCGCCCGCCATGGCGGGGCCGCCGCCGCTGGCGCCCAGGCCGCCGCCGAAGCTATTTGCGGCGTTGACCACCTTGGGCACGGCCATCATCTGCTCCTGCTGCTGTTTGCCGATGCCCGTGGCGATCACCGTCACGCGCATCTCCTCGTTCATGCTGTCGTCAATCACCGTGCCCCAGATGATGTTGCAGTCATCGTGGGCCGCCTCCTGGATGAAGGTGCTGGCCTCGCTGATCTCGTCAATGGTGATGTCGCTACTGGCGGTGATGTTGATGAGCACGCCCCGGGCGCCCTCGATGGAGATGTCCTCCAACAGCGGGTTGTTGATGGCCCGCTGGGCGGCCTCCACGGCGCGGTTGTCGCCGCTGGCCTGGCCGGTGCCCATCAGCGCCACGCCCATCTCGCTCATGATGGTGCGCACGTCGGCGAAATCCAGGTTGACCAGGCCGGGGGTGACGATCAGGTCGCTGATGCCGCGCACGGCGTAGAGGAGCACCTCGTCGGCTTTCTTGAGCATGTCGGCGAAGCGGGCGTTCTTGGGGGCCAGGGAGCGCAGGCGGGTGTTGGGGATCACGATGAGGGTGTCCACCACCTTCTTGAGCTCCAGCACGCCCTCGTCGGCCTGGAACATGCGGCGCTTGCCCTCGAAGTCAAAGGGCTTGGTGACGATGGCCACGGTCAGCGCCCCGCACTCCTTGGCCACCTCGGCGATGACCGGCGCCCCGCCGGTACCCGTGCCGCCGCCTAGCCCGGCGGTGACAAAGACCATGTCGCTGCCGGCCAGGAGTTCCTTGATCTTGTCGCGGTCCTCCAGGGCGGCCTGGCGTCCCACCTCGGGGTCGGCGCCGGCGCCCAGGCCGCGGGTGAGGTTGCGGCCCAGTTGCAACTGCACGCGGGCGCGGCTGCGCTCCAGGGCCTGGAGGTCGGTGTTGGCGCTGATGAACTCCACGCCCCTGAGGCCGGCCTCGATCATGTTGTTCAGCGCGTTGTTGCCGCCGCCGCCAATGCCCACCACCCTGAGCTTGGCCCCGGCGTCCAGATTGTCCATCATCTCGATTTCCATCGGCATTTCGTCCCTCCACGAAAAGCGGTCGTTAGAGTATTTCCTTAAACCAGCGCCGCATGCGCGCCGCCACCCGGTTGAAGATGTTGACGTCGCGGATGCGGAATTTCTTTTCCTCGCGGTTTTTGGCCCCGTAGAGGATCAGGCCCACGGCCGTGGCGTACATGGGGTTGTCCACCACGTCGCTCAGCCCGCCCACCCCCATGGGGAACCCCCGACGGGTGGGCATGTTGAAGATTTGCTCGGCCATCTCGGTCAACCCCTCCAGCAGGCTGGAGCCGCCGGTCAGCACCAGGCCGCTGACTACCTGGCCCATGTAGCCGCTCTGCTCCATCTCCATCTGGATGAGCGTCAAGAGCTCCTCCACCCGGGGCTCCAGTATCTGGCAGACGATTTGACGCTTGACCCGCTTGGGCTCGCGGCCGGCCACGCCATCCACCGGCACCACCTCGTCCTTGCCCACCAGGGAGGACAAACAGCAGCCGTAGCGCTTCTTGATGTTCTCGGCGGCGCTCAGGGGTGTGCGCAGGCCCACGGCCAGGTCGTTGGTCAGGTTGTTGCCGCCCAGTGCCAGGCCGCCGGTGTGCTTGATGCAGTCCTGGCTGAAGACGGCCAGGTCGCTGGTGCCGCCGCCGAAGTCCAGGAGCGCCACGCCCAGGGCGCGCTCCTCGGGGGTGAGCACCGCCTCGGAACTGGCCAGGGATTGCAGCACGATGTCGCTGACGTCCAGACCGGCCTGGTTGCAGCACTTGATGAGGTTGTGGGCACTGGCCACGGCGCCGGTGACGATATGCACCCGCGACTCCAGGCGCACCCCGCTCATGCCCACCGGGTCCTGGATGCCTTCCTGGCCGTCCAGGGTGTACTCCTGGGGCAGGATGTGGATCACCTCGCGGTCGGTGGGTATGGCCACGGCCCGGGCGGCGTCCACTACCCGCTCCTTGTCCTTGGCCGTGACCTCGCGCCCCTTGATGGCGATGACGCCGTGGGAGTTGAAGCCCTTGATGTGGCCGCCGGCGATGCCGGTTATGACGCTGGTTATCTCGCAGCCGCTCATCATCTCGGCCTCTTGCACGGCCTTCTTGATGCTGGCCACCGTGGTCTCGATGTTGACCACCACGCCCTTGCGCAGGCCCTCGGAGGGGTGGCTGCCCAGGCCCACGATGTCCACCTGGCCCTCCCGCACCTCGCCCACCACGGCACAGATTTTGGTGGTGCCGATGTCCAGGCCCACTATGATGTCGCCCTTGCCGCTCATGCCGCCTCCCGGGCCATCCGCACCACCACCCGGCGCTCGGAATCCAGGTCAATAATCAAGGCCCGCTCCAGCTCGCCGCGCTGCTTCAAGTCCGCGCAGACCTTCTCCAGACGGGGCCTCCACGGTCGCCATGGAGCGCACCGGCGCGAAGGGCCGCATGCCGTGGTCCAGCATGTGTATGCGCCCCTCCACCACGGCCTGCACGTAGGGCCGGCGCTCCACCACCTCTATGCGGATGGTGTCGGGCCACAGCCGCTGCACGCTGGCCCGCTCCACCAGGGGCAGGCGGGTCAGGCCAGCCTGCACCTTGCCCATGGGCAGGGTCAGCAGGCTGGAGTGGGCGCCCACCCCGGCGGCCTGCAAGATCTCGAGCGCCGTGAGGTTGACGTTGCCCTGTATCTCGGCCTGGCGCACGGCGAAGGTGCCGCCCTGGGCCAGGGCCACGTAGGTGCCCAGCAAGAGGGCCGCGCTGAGGCCCATGACCCCGCCCAGGGCCAGGCCGGCCTGTAGCGTCAGGCCCAGGAAGACCCGCAGCCGCCGGTAGAGCTCGGTGCGCACCCGCCTCTCCTTGGGGCGGTTGACCTGCTGGCGCCCCAGGCGGGGGCCCAGGTCCCGGGCCACGGCGGGCCGGGCCTGGGGCTTGAGGCCGCTGGCGCGTCCGAGCCTAAACATGGCCCACCACCTCCACCTCGGGCTCCAGGTCCACGCCGAAGCGCTCGTGCACCCGCCGGCGCACCTCGTCCATCAGGTCGAGCACCTGAGCCGCGCTGGCCCCGCCTTGGTTCTCGATGAAGTTGGCGTGGCGGGGGCTGACCATGGCCGGCCCCACGCAGAGGCCCTTGAGCCCGGCGGCCTCGATCAAGCGTCCGGCATGGTCGCCGGGCGGGTTCTTGAAGACGCTGCCGGCGGTGCGCCGGTCCAGGGGCTGACTGGCCCGGCGGCGCTCCAGGACCGCGCGGGTGCGAGCGGCCACGGCTTGGGGGTCGCCGGCGCTCAGGCGCAAGGTGGCCATGAGCACCAGGGCGCCGGCCGGCAGTCCGCCCTGGCGGTAGCCGGGCTTGAGCGCCGCCGCCGGCAGGGTCTGCCGGCTGGCGTCGGGCAGCAATAAATCCACCTCGGCTAGGACGTCGCTGATCTGGCCGCCGCTGGCCCCGGCGTTCATGGCGATGGCCCCGCCGATGCTGCCGGGGATGCCGGCGGCCCACTCCAGGCCGCCGAGGCCCAGGCGGGCGGCCAGCTTGACGGCCGCCGGCAGATGGGCCCCGCCGCCGGCCCGCATGATTTGGCCCTCAACCGCGATGCGCGCCAGATCGCCCTTCAGGCTGAGCATCACCCCGGCAAAGCCGCCGTCGGCCACCAGCAGGTTGGAGCCCCGGCCCAGGGCCTTGACCGGCACGCCGGCCATGGCCGCGGCCCGCGCCACCGCCTGGGCCTCGGTCGCGCTGTGCGCGCGGGCCAGGCACCAGGCCGGGCCGCCGATGCCCCAGGTGGTGTGCCCGGCCAGGGGCTCGCCGAAGCGGGCGCGGCCGCCCAGTATGTGGCGCAGGGCCTGCATCAGTTCAGCGCTCACCCTTCTCACCCGCCTCGGCGATCAATTCCATGCCCAGGCGCCAGACATCGCCGGCGCCCATGGTGAAGAAGACGTCGCCCGGGGCCAGCACCTCCAGCAGGCGCTGTTTGGCCTTGGCCGCCGTGCCCAGGTACTCCACCCGGCGGTGGCCGTGGGCGCGGATGGCCCCGCAGAGCTTCTCGGCGCTGATCGCGGGGTCGGCCGGCTCGCTGGCGGCGTAGATGTCCAGCACCAAGAGGAGGTCGGCGCCGTAGAAGGCCTGGGCGAACTGGTCAAAGAGGTCCCGCGTGCGGCTGTAGCGGTGGGGCTGGAAGCAGACCACCACCCGCTGCTCGGGGTAGGCCGAGCGCGCCGCCTCCAGGGTGGCCCTGATCTCGGTGGGGTGGTGGGCGTAGTCGTCCAGCACCAGCGACCCGGAGGGGCCTTGGCCCTTGTACTCGAAACGCCTCTTGACCCCGCCGAAGCCGGCGCAGGCGGCCATGGCCGCGTCCAGGTCCACGCCCACCTCGTGGGCGGCGGCCAGAGCGCCCAGGGTGTTCTGCACGTAGTGGGCGGGATGAGCCCCGCCAGGCGGGGCTCGTCCACGCAGATCACCGCCGCGCCGTAGAAGGGCACCTTGTTCATGAACTCCACGAAGGCCTCGTCCAGGGCCTGGTCGGTCTGGTAGTGCTCCATGTGCTCGCGGTCAACGTTGGTCACCACCACCACCACCGGCGAGAGCTTGAGGAACGACCCGTCGCTCTCGTCGGCTTCGGCCACCAGGAAGTCGCCCTTGCCCAGCCAGGCGTTGGTGCCGAGCGCGCCCAGCTTGCCGCCCACCACCACCGTGGGGTCCAGGCCACCGGCGGCCAGGAGATGGGCCAGCATGCTGGTGGTGCTGGTCTTGCCATGGGCCCCGGCCACGGCCAGGCCGTACTTGAGGCGCATCAGCTCGGCCAGCATCTCGGCCCGGGGGATCACGGGGATGAGCCGCTGGCGGGCGCCGACCACCTCGGGGTTGTCCTCCTTGACGGCGCTGCTGACCACCACCACGTCGGCGCCCTCCACCTGCTCGTTACGGTGCCCCACGAAGACGCGCGCGCCAAGGCCGGCCAGCCGGCGGGTGGTCTCGCTCTCGCGCAGGTCGCTGCCGCTGACCCGGTGGCCCAGGTTGACCAGAAGCTCGGCGATGCCGCTCATGCCGATGCCGCCGATGCCCACGAAGTGGATGTGCCGGTGACGCTGGTACATCAGGCTCTCTCCTTCATCAGGGCCAGGCAGTCGTGGGCGCTGTCCTGGGCGGCCCGAGGCCGGCCCAAGGCTTGGCTGCGCTCCTCCATGGCCGAGAGCAGTTGGGGGCGCTCCATGAACTCGGCGATGAGCGCGGCCACGGTGGCCGGCTTGAGGTCGCGTTGGGGCAGATGGCGGCCGGCGCCGCCCTGGGCAAAGGCCAGGGCGTTTTTGGTCTGGTGGTCGCCGGCCGCGAAGGGATAGGGCACGCAGACCGCCGCGCGGCCGGTAGCCATCAGCTCGGTGAGCGTGCCGGCCCCGGCCCGGCAGATCACCAGGTGTGCCAGGCCGTAGAGGCGGCCCATGTCCTGGTAGAAGGCCTGGATGTCGGCGGCGAAGCCGTGGCGCCCGTAGGCCGCCGCCACCTCTTCCCGCTCTTTCTCGCCGGTTTGGTGGGTGAAGAACAGGCGATCGCGGCGGGAGTTCAGCATGGGCAGGGCCTCGATCAGGGCCTGGTTGAGGGCCTGGGCGCCCTGGGAGCCGCCCAGCACCAGCACGTTGAAGCGCTGCCCCGGGTCGGGGCGCC
>JACQYR010000085.1:0-1532 GCA_016208115.1 Desulfarculus sp. | reverse complement strand
AGGGAGGCCTGGTGAGCGCTGGCCAACAGCTCGGCGCGCAGGGGGTGGCCGGGGAGCATGGCCTTGCCGGGCGGGAAGTGGGCCAGGGCCTCCTGGAAGGCCACGAAGACCCGGCGGGCCATGCGGCCCAGGACGCGGTTGGTCAGCCCGGGCAGGGCGGTCTGCTCCTGCACCACCAGGGGCACGCCCTTTAGCCGGGCCATGAGCCCCAGGGCGAAGGCCGCGTAGCCGCCCACGGCCAGCACCAGGGCCGGCCGGCGGCGCTCCAGGATGCCCCGGGCGGCCAGGAGCGAGACGGGCAGGCCGGCCAGGGTCTTGAGCCACGCCAGCCAGCCGGCGCCCCTGAGGGCCTGGGCCGCGATAGGCTCCAGGTCAAAGCCGGCCTCGCTGAGCACCCGGCTCTCCAGGGCCTTGCCGGTGCTGACAAAAGCCAGCTCCAGCCCCGGCTCCAGGGCCTGGAGGGCCTGGGCCACGGCCAGCCCGGGGAAGAGGTGGCCGCCAGTGCCGCCGCCGGCTATGAGCATGCCGCCGCTCACGGGCGCCTCCCCTGGTGGCCGGCCACCGAGAGCAAGAGGCCCACGCAGGCGAAGTTGGTCACGATCGAGGAGCCGCCGTAGCTCAGGAAAGGCAGGGTCAGGCCCTTGGTGGGCAGCATACCCATGACCACGGCGGCGTTGACAAAGGCCTGCAGTCCCACGATGAGGGTGCAGCCCAGGGCCAGGTAGGTGCCGAAGAGATCGCGGGCGCTAAGGGCCGTCTGCACCCCCCGCCAGACCAGCACCAGAAACAGGGCCAGCACCGTGGCCAGGCCCCACAGGCCCAGCTCCTCGCCCAAAACGGCCAGGATGAAGTCGGTGTGGGGCTCGGGCAGGTAGAAGAGCTTCTGCTTGGAGCCGCCCAGGCCGGTGCCCCAGAACCCGCCGGAGCCCAGGGCCAGGAAGCTGTGGATGATCTGGAAGCCGGTGCCGGCCGGGTCCTCCCAGGGGTTCAGGAAGGCGAAGACGCGGTCGCGGCGATAGGGCACCAGCCACACCAGGCGGTACAAGAGGGGCACCGCCGCGGCCAGGATCACCGCCAGGTAGGTCATGCGTGTGCCGGCCACGCAGAGCATCACCAGGGTCAGGCTGAGCAGGGTCAGGCTCATGCCCAGGTCGGGCTCGGCCAGGATGGGCAGCACCAAGGCCCCGGCCACGGCCAGGCAGGGCAGAAAGACCTTGAACAGGCTCTTGGACTCGGGCTGGTGCTCGGCCAGGTAGCGGGCCAAAAACAGCACCAGGGCCACCTTGGCCAGTTCGGCCGGCTGCACCGAGATGATGCCTAGCCTGAGCCAGCGGGCCGCGCCGCCGGCCCGGTGGCCGATGCCGGGGATGAGCACCAAGATCAGGGCCAGGAGCACCCCGCCCAGGGCGAACCACACCCAGCGGCGGTAGCGCTCGTAGTCCAGGCTGGCCAGCCAGGTCATGACCCCCAGGCCCACCAGCACGTGGAAGAGCTGGTGCTTGAAGAAATGGGCCGAGTCCAGGTAGCGCTTG
>JACQYR010000084.1 GCA_016208115.1 Desulfarculus sp. | reverse complement strand
GACTCTCGAAACGATTGCTCATCGATGCCCTCCAGCTAAGCCGTCGAGAGCATCTTATACCATTATATCAAGATGTTAAAGCATTATTTCGTCGCGATTGCCGTGCATTGGTCTCCTATTGGCAGGAAAATTTGGCCGCCCTGGCCCGCCGGGCGCCCACTTTGGCCCACCTGCTGGAGGGGAGCCAACCCCATCCCCAGGCCCGCCTGGAGCCCAGCCGCTCCGGCGCGCCGGGGCTCATCGTGGGGCAGGCGCGGCTCACCTCCTCGGTGGACCCGCTGGCCGAGGGCAGGAGCCTGGCCGCCCGCGCCCCGGCCGGCCCCCTGGTGGCCCTGGGTTTCGGCCTGGGCTACCACCTGGAGCCCCTCTTGGGCCGCGACCTCTTGATCTGGGAGCCCGACCCTCGGCTGTTGCGCCTGGCCCTGACCGCCCGCGACCTGCGCCCCCTCATCGAGGGCGCGCGCCTGGTGGTGGACCCCGGCGAGCTGGGCGATCTGACAGGCCGCTCCCTGTACCTGCACCGGCCCTCGGCCCGGCTCTACCCCGTGGAGGCCCAAGGGCTCGAGCGCCGCCTGGCCGCGCCGCCGGCCCGCGCCGCCCGGCCCCGCCGGCCCCGGGTCATGGTGGTGCCGGCCATCTTCGGCGGCTCTTTACCCGTGGCCTACTGGTGCGGCCAGGCCCTGGAGGCCCTGGGCTGCCAGGTGCTGACCCTGCCCCTGGACCAGGTGGCCCCCCTGCACCAGCGTCTGCTGAACTGGCGTGGCCCCCTGGAGCGCCTGGACCGGGTGCGCGCCCCCCTGATCCGCTTTTTGGGCGAGTTGACCGTGCTGGAGGCCGAGAAGTCGCCGCCGGATTTGCTCCTGGCCCTGGCCCAGGCCCCCCTGGACCGCAAGGCCTTGAAGGACCTCAAGGGCCTGGGCATTGCCACGGCGTTTTGGTTCGTGGAGGACTTTCGCCTCATGGCCTACTTCCGCGAGGTGGCGGCGGCCTACGACTATTTCTTCCACATCCAGGGGCCGGAGCTGGAGCGCGAGCTGGACGGCCTGGGGGCCAACCATGCTTCTCTGCCCATGGCCGCCCACCCGCCAATGCACCGCCCCCGGGAGCTGACCCCGGCCCAACGCCGGGAGTATGGCGCGCCGGTGGGCTTTTTGGGCGCCGGCTACCCCAACCGCCAGCGCATCTTCAAGGACCTGGTGGCCCGGGGCCTGAACTTAAGGCTGTGGGGCGTGGGTTGGCGGGGCCAGAAGGAGCTGGAGCCCTTCCTGGCCCAGGAGCGCTACCTGGACAGCGAGGAGGTGGTGGCCATCTACAACGCCTGCCAGGTGGTCATCAACCTGCACTCCTCGCCCCTGTGCGAGAGCCGCGTGGGTGGGGCCGACTTCGTCAATCCCCGCACCCTGGAGGTGCCGGCCTGCGGCGGCTTCCAGTTGGTGGACCGGGTGCGCGGCCTGGAGGATTTCCTGGCCCCGGGGCGGGAGGTGGCGGTCTTCGACAATGAGGACCAGCTCATGGAGATGACCGCCCATTACCTGCGCCACCCCGAGGAGCGCGCGGCCATGGCCCAGGCCGCCGGCCGGGCCGCCCTGGCCCAGGGCCGGGGTGCCGGCCCCGAGACGGCCGCGCGATGGATGGCAAAACACCTGGCCCCCGGGCCGGGCTTGAACTGATACGGCGCACGCCGCCGCATGGGGTCTGCAACCTTTAGCAAGGAAGCGATTAAGACATGGAAGTCTATCTGGATGGCAAGCCGCTTGAAGGCGGCCTGGCGGGGGGCAACCTGCAGGAGATGTTGCAGGCCCTCATGGACAGCAGCCTGACCCAGGACCGCACCCTCACCGAGGTGCGCATCAACGGCCAGCCCTTCGAGGAGGCCAAGCTGGGCGCCGCCACGGCCCTGAGCCGGGAGAGTATCCTGCGCCTGGAGGTGGAAACCCTGGACGCCCGCCAGGTGGCCCTGCACTTCCTGGGCAACGCCGGCCAGTACCTCAACACCCTGGCCGCCGCCGTGGAGCGGGTGGCCGAGCTGTTTAGGGTCAGCGACGAGAGCGAGGCCAGCGAGCACTATTTGACCTGCCTGGAGAGCCTGCAACTGTTCATGCAGGTCTTGCAGACCACCCGCGACGCCCTGGAGCTGGACTTCACGGCCATCCAGGTGGAGGACGTGAGCCTGGAGGAGCGCCTGGAGCGCCTGGCCGGGCTGGTGCAGGAGCTCCTGAGCGCCCAGGAGCAGGAGGACTGGGTGCTCTTGGCCGACGTGCTGCAATACGACCTCTGCCAGCAGCTTCATGACTGGCGCCGGCTGATGCCGCTGATCAGGGAGAAGGCCCTGTCATGAGCCTCCTGGGTCATCTGGAGCGCCTGGCCGGCTTGCAGGCCGAGCTGACCGGCCAGGCCCAAGCCTGCCAGGGGCTCATCGAGCAGGAGCAGTTCGCGCCCTTGGAGGACGCCATGCAGCGGCGCCGGCTTCTGTTCGCCCGGGTCATGGCCCTGCACCAGGACCTGCGCCAGGCCTGGCCCGACCTGGAGCAGGCCCTGGCCGGCCTGCCCCCGGCCGAGGCCGGCCAGGCCCGGGGATTTCTGCGGGACCTCACCGGGCAGTCGGCGCGCCTGGGGGAGTTGGACCGGCGCTCCGCCGTCCTCTTGGAGGAGGTGCTGGCGCGTCTTAGGGGCGAGCTCAAACGCCTGGGCCAGGGGCAGCGGCTCTTGAACGCCTACCGCGCCCTGCCCGCCGGCACCCGCTGGGGTCCAGACCAGATCTCGCGCACCGGCTAGGGCGTTGCATCGCGGACATTGGAGCCAAGGGCATTGCCAGCGCCAGCGAAGCAATCCCTTTGATCGTGGAGATCGCTTAGCCGCTTGCGCTCCGCGCAAGGACACATGTAAGGATTTTTCGGGATACGCCGCTAGGCCGAGGGCCTGCGGTCCAGCACCTCGCGGATGACCCCCAGCAGTTCGGCCTTGCGGAAGGGCTTGGCCACGAAGGCCTGGGCCCCGGCGGCCAGGGCCTGTTGGTCTTGTCCGTCGCTGGTGTAACCGCTGGCCACCACCACCTTGGCCCGGGGGGCCAGGGCCAGGATTTCTTGCAGGCACCTCTGGCCACCCATGCCCGGCATGCCCAGGTCCAAGAGCACCAGGGCGATGGCCACCGGGTCCTCCTGGAAAATCCGCAAGGCCTCCTCGCCGTTCTGGGCGGTCAGCACCGTGTAGCCCGCCTGGCCCAGCAGGCGCCGGCCCAGGTGCCCTGGGTCACCGAGAGCCCCAGGCCCACGCCGCCGCCCACCCCCTTGGAGGTGAAGAAGGGCTCGAAGACGCGGCGGGCCGTCTCGGGCTCCATGCCCGGGCCGCTGTCGCGGACCTTGAGAAGAACGAAGTCGCCGGAAAAGGTCTCGCCGCAGGTGGCGCAGACCGTGGGCCCCAGGGTGACGCTGGCGGTTTCGATGTCCAGACGGCCGCCGGCGGGCATGGCCTGGGCGGCGTTGTTGGCCAGGGCAATCAGCACCTGCTGGAAATGCCCGGCGTCCATGCCCACGATGGGCAGCTCCGGGGCCAGGCTGGTATGCACGGCCACCGCGCGGGGCAACAGGCGAGCCAGTATCTCGCCGGTGGCGGCGATCTGCTGGTTGAGGTTGAGCGGCCTGGCCTGGGGCTCCGTCTGGCGGCTGAAGGCCGCCAACTGCTTTACCAGGTCCCGCCCCCGCTGGCAGGCGGTCAGGATGGGGGCCAGGTCGTCCAGGATGTCCCGCCGGCCCTGGGCCTCGTCGCGCACCAGCTCGGCATAGCCCATGATGACCGCCAGCAGGTTGTTGAACTCGTGGGCCACGCCCGCCGCCAGGGTGCCCACGGCCTGCATCTTGTGGGCTTGGCGGAGCTGGGCCTCCATGGCGCGCTGCTCCCGTTCGGCCTTGATGGATTGGGTGAGGTCTTGCAGGACCGAGAGTATGCAGGGCTCGCCGGCGTATTCGATGGCCGTGCAATTGATGCTTATGGTCAGGCCTTGGCCATTCTTGTCCCTGATGGCCGTGCGGAAGTCGCGGCAGAGTCCGTGGGCCTTGAGCTGCTCCACCAAGCGGCGGCGGTCGTCGGGGTTGACCCAGACGTCCAACTCGGCGGTGGTGCGTCCCTCGATCTCCTGGGGGGCGTTGCCAAAGATATTTTGGTGGGCCTCGTTGATCAGCAGCACCTTGCCGTCGGCCAGCCTGGTGATGGTCATGGCCAGGGGGCTCATCTGGAAGGCCAGCCGGAACTTCTCCTCGCTCAGCCGCAAGGCCTCCTCAACCCGCTTGCGCCCGGTGATGTTCAGCGACGCCCCGGCCACTCCCACCACCGCCCCGTCCTGGTCCCGCAGGGGCTCCACCACCAGGTCGAAGGTCAGGGTGCCCTCCGGGGTGGTGACCGGCACCTCCTGGCGGGCACCCAGGCCGCTGGCCACCACGCCCCTCTTGATCTCCGTCACCAGAGCCGCGTCCTGGGCGGGCAGCAGTTCGGCGTCGGTGTGGCCCACCACCTGGCTGGCATCGTAGCCCAGTTGGGGCTTGTACATCCAGGTGTAGCGCAGGTCGCGGTCCTGTTGGAACACGGCCAGGTCCACGGTGGCCAGGGCCACCCCCAGCCGCTGGTGGTTCCGGCGCAGTTCCTCCTCGGTCTGCTTGCGCTGGGCGATGTCCCAGGACCAATCCGCCAGGCGGCTGACCAGGGCCACGTCTTCGCCGGTGTAGTGCCTAGGCTTGTTGCCCACGCCCAGGATGGCCACTATGCGCCCCTCCCTGAGTATGGGCACCACCAGCTCACGCACCACCCGGGCGTGGCCTTGGGGCAGACCCTTGCGATGGCTCAGGCCGGCGTAATCGTTGTGCACCACTGGCCGGCGCTGATGCACGCAATCCACCCATACCCCGGCTTGGTCAAGGCCGTAGTGCAGATTATCGCCCTGGGAGGCGCAGAATTCGTTGGTGGTCCTGGTGGACCAGGCCTGTAGGCGCAGGGTCTTCTGGTCGGGCTCCACTAAGTGGAAAAAACCGATGGGGCTCTCCACCAGGGCGCCAACCTCGTCCAGGGTCTTGCGCAACAGGTCCTTTACGGAGCCAGCGGCGCCCAGTTCCATAAGGCGCAGCCGCGCCCGCAAGGCTTCTTCCATGCGCTTGCCCTGGGTGATGTCGTGGGCCACCACCGAGGCCACCATTTGCCCGCTGGGCCGGCGCTGCACGCTGACGTTGAGCAGCACCTGGAACAGGCCGCCGTCCTTGGCGCGGATGGCAAACTCCACCGAGGGCGGCACCTCCTGGCCGGCGGCCACCTTCATCTGCCGCTCCCGGAACAGGGCCGCGCTCTCGGGGGTGAGGATGTCCAGGGCATTCGTGGCCAGGAACTCCTCGCGGGTATAGCCGGTGTACAGGCACATCACGTCGTTGACGCTTAGGAATTGCCCGGTGGCCAGGTCAATCTCGTAGATGCCCGCCGGCGCGTGCCGCACCAGTTGGCGGTAGCGCTCCTCGCTCTGGCGCAGGGCATCCTGGCCGCTTTTTTGTTGGCCGATGTCGCGGAAGGATATGACCACCCCGCTGGGTTGGTCTTGGCCGGGCTCGAAGACGGGGCGGGTGTTGATGGACAGCCAGGTTACGCCACCGTCGGGGCGCGGCAGGCCGCGCACCTGGTTGCTAAGGGGCTGGCCGCTTTGCAGGGTGATGACCGAGGGGTGCTGGTCGCCGGGGCAGGGGGAGCCGTCCTCGTGGAGCATGCCCCAGTCGTGGTTTTGGGAGGTGAGCCCGGCGGCCTGTTCCCTGCTCAGGCCCAGGATATCCTCGGCGGCCTTGTTGAAGAGCCTGATCCGCCCGCTGGCATCCTTGTAGACCACGCCCTCGCTGATGCAATCAAAGACCGCCGCCAGCTCTTTCTCCACACCGAGCCCTTCCTCCCCCCAAAACGGCCGCGAGGCGATACGATAGCTAGAAATTCTACAGCCTTGTTCGCGTTTCAGGCGACCAAAATGGGGGGCGGCCCCTGGTGGAGGGGCCGCCGGGGGTGGCGGGAGGGGGGCGAAAGCAGGGGCCGGGGGCGAGAGTAGCCATACTTGACGTCCAAAAAATACATCCATGTACTTTTTGGGCCTCGCCCAGGCAAAAGCGTGGTTTTGCCTGGGCGCGCTTATGCGCAGCGCTTATGCGTAGCTATTTTTGTCGCCGCGTATAGCGCCCCTTAGCGCCCGTAGATTTCGGCGATCTCGGTGGCGAACTTCTTGTTGATGTTGGCCCGGCGCACCTTCATGGTGGCGGTCAGCTCGTCGTCGTCGTGGTCCAGGGCCTTTTCCAGGAGCTTGAACTTGCGCACGTTTTCCACCCGGGCCACGCGGGCGTTGACCTGGTCCACCTCGCCCTGGATAAGCCCGCGCACCTGGGACAACTGAGCCAGGTTCTTGAAGTTGGTGTAGGCCAGGCGCTGGTCGGTGGCCCACTTGCCCACGTTGTCAAAGTCAATCTGGATCAGGGCGGCCAGATAGTTCTTGCCATCGCCCACCACGATGGCCTCGTTGATGTAGGGGCTGACCTTGAGCGCGTTCTCGATCTCCGAGGGGCTGATATTCTTGCCGCCGCTGGTGATGATGAGGTCCTTCTTGCGGTCCACGATGCGCAAGTGCCCCTGGGGCGTCACCTCGGCCACGTCGCCGGTGTGCAGCCAGCCGTCAATCACGGTGTTGGCCGTGGCCTCGGGGTTTTTGTAGTAGCCCACGAAGATGCTGCCGCCCTTCTTGAGCAGCTCGCCATCGGGGGCTAGCTTGAACTCGATGCCCTCGATGGGCCGGCCCACGGTGCCCATGCGGATGTCCTCACCCTGGTGGATGAAGGACAGGCCCGTGGACTCGGTCATGCCGTAGCCCTCCTTGACCCGTATACCCAGGTCGTGGAAGAAGCGCAGCACCTCGGGGCTGATGGTGGCCGCCGCCGAGAAGCAGAAACGCACCCGCCTGAGTCCCACGTAGTTTTGCAGCGAGCGCAGCATCAGCCAGTAGGCCGCCCGCCAGGCCAGGGCCAGGCCCGGCCCCAGGGGCCTTTGCTCCAGGCGGGCCTCGGCGGCGGCGTGGCCGATGGCCAGCGCGCGCTTGAACAGCCAGCGCTTGATGGGTCGGCTGTCCTTGATCTTGATGAGGATGGAGGATTGCAGCTTTTCCCAGATGCGCGGCACCCCCAGAAACACCGTGGGGCCGATCTCGCGCAGGTCGTTCTGGATGGTGTTCACGCTCTCGGCGAAGTTGACCGAGCTGCCCAGGTACAGGGGCAAAAACAGCGAGAAGATGCGCTCGGCCACGTGGCACAGGGGCAGATAGGATACCACGCTGTCGGCCTCGCTGGCCCCGATGGCCTTGACCGTGGCGGCGGTCATGGCCTCCACGTTCTGGTGGCTGAGCATGGCGCCCTTGGGCGGGCCGGTGGTGCCCGAGGTGTAGACCATGATGGCCACGTCCTGGGGGCGGCCCTGGTTGACCTCTGCCAGGAAGCGCCCCGGCTCCTTGGCGTGCAGGCTGGCGCCCAGGGCCTCCACCTCCGCGAAGGACACGATGCGCTCCTTGGGATAGTGGCGCAGGCCCTTCATGTCCATGACGATGATCTTGCTCAATCGCGGCAGTTGGTCCAGGGCCTCCAGTATCTTGTCGGTCTGCTCCTGGTCCTCCGCCACCACCAGCCGGCTGTCGGAGTGACCCACCACGTAGCCCACCTCGGCCGCCGGGCTGGTGGGGTAGACGCCCACGGTCACGCCCCCCAGGCAGATGGTGGCGATGTCGGCGTAGAGCCACTCGCGGCAATTCTCGCTCAGGATGGCCAGGTGGTCGCCGCGATTGAAGCCCAGGGCCTTGAGCCCCAGGGCGAAATCCCGCACGTGCTCCAGGTAGCCGTTCCAGGTCACCCGCTGCCAGATGCCGAAGTCCTTCTCGCGCAGGGCCACCCTCTCGCCCCGCTCGGCCACCCGCTCCAGGAAGAACTGGCCCAGCGTGCGGCCGCTCAGCTCAGCCATCTCTTCCTCCGTTTGTAATGCTTGACCTCGTGGTAGCTCTTGCGTCCGCCGGAGCTGCCCAGGCCCAGGTAGAATTCCTGCACGTCCTGGTCGGCCAACAGGCGCTCTACCGGGCCGTCCATGACCACGCGGCCGTTTTCCATGATGTAGCCGTAGCTGCTCACCGACAGGGCCATCTGGGCGTTCTGCTCCACCAGGAGGATGGTGGTGCCCTCTTGGCGGTTGATCTGGGCGATGATGCCGAAGATCTCCTCCACCAGCAGGGGGGCCAGGCCCAGGGAGGGCTCGTCCAGGAGCATCAGCTTGGGCCTGGCAAGAAGCGCCCGGCTGATGGCCAGCATCTGCTGCTCGCCGCCGCTCAAATAGCCGGCCAGGTTCTTGAGGCGTTTTTTCAGCGGCGGGAAGTAGGCGAAGCACTTGTCCAGGTCCGCGGCCACCCCGCTCTTGTCGCGGCGGGTGTAGGCCCCGCAGGCCAGGTTCTCCTCCACGGTGAGGTCCTCGAAGACCCGGCGTCCCTCCAGCACCTGGAACAGGCCGGCGCGCACGATCTGGTGAGGGGCCAGGCCCTTCAGCGATTGGCCGTCGAAGTCTATGCCGCCGTCGGTTATCTCGCCGTTCTCCAGGGGCAATAGCCCGCTGATGGCCTTCAGGGTGGTGGTCTTGCCGGCGCCGTTAGAGCCCAAGAGCGCCACCACGGCGCCCCGGGGTACCCTGAGGGACATGCCCTTGAGCACCAGCACCACGTGGTTGTACACCACCTCGATGTTGTTCACCGCCAGGATGTGGTCTTCCATGGACTCTTGGCCTTGGCCCCTGCCTGGGCGGGGCGCGTTATTTTTATGCCTGTTGGCGTCAGCCGGAGGGGTCGGCCCCCGCCTGCCCGTGCTTGGAGCGCGCGCCACCGCTTTACTCCCTCTCCCCCATTCCCATGGGGGAGAGGGTTGGGGTGAGGGGGCTATGTAGCCGACCGGGGCTCCCGGCCCCCCCCTCACCCTGGCCCTCTCCCCCCGCTGGGGGGAGAGGGAATCATGCAGCCCTATCTGGCCTGCCTGGTTGTTAATCCAGATAGATCCAGTCCGAGGCCGGCACGAAGACGCCCTTCTTGACGTCGGCCTTGTAGACCCGGCCCACGTTGGTGCTGTTGGTGTCCTTGATGGTCACCTTGCCGGTGAGCCCATTGGTGTCCCAGTCCTTGATCTGGGGGACCATGTTCTTGAGGTTCTCGCCGGTGATGGGCAGCTTCTTCTCGGCGCACATCCGCATGGCCTTGACGAAGAGCATGCCCGTGAACCAGCCCTGCATGTAGGAGTTGGGGCGGTAGGTGATCTCGGGGTGGTTGCGCTTGTTGAACTCGCGAATGGCCTTGATCTCCGGCACCTCCTCGTCCCACCAGTAGGCGTAGGGGTTGACGCCCATGTAGCCCTCGCCGTCGGGGCCCAGGGCGTCCAGGAGCTGCTTGTCCATGGTCCAGAAGGTGCCCATGAAGGTGGTGTCCATGCCGTAGTCGCGGGCGCCCTTGATGACGTCGGCGATGGGGGCCACCACGTAGCCCTGGAAGATGCAGTAGTCGGGGGCCTTGCGCTTCATGTCCAGGAGCTGGCTGGTCACGTCCACGGCGCCAACCTGGGTCACCTCCTCGGCCACCACCTCCACGCCCAGCTTCTTGGCCATCTCGCGGGCGTGGGGGATGGGATCGCGGCCGAACTCGGTGTCGCTGTAGAAGAAGGCCACCTTGGGGGCCACGCCCTTCTTCTTGGGGTTGGCGGCGAAGTACTTGAGCAGGATGCCGAACTGCTGGGAGTAGGTGGGGCCGCTGACGATCATGTGGGGGTTGGCCTTGCGGTCGGCCAGCTCCTCGCTGAAGGAGGTGGAGCCGTAGAGCACCTTGTAGGTGTTGTTGATCTCCGGGGCCATGGCCTTGCCCACGCCGGTGCTCTCGCCGTACATGATCACCGGCTTGTGCTGGGCCATGAGCTTCTTGAAGGAGGCCACGGCGCGGTTGGTGTCGTAGCCGGTGTCCTCGAAGATGTACTCGATCTTCTTGCCGGCCACGCCGCCCTTCTCGTTGGTGAGCGCCAGGCAGTCGGCCAGGCCGTCGTTGATGTGCTTGCCGGCAAAGGCGAAGCGGCCGGTGATGGGCTGGCCGGCGCCCACCACGATTTTCTCCTGGGCGTAGGCCGCGCCCGCCGATAGCCCCAGGGCCAAGACAAGGGCCACGCCCACCCGCCAATAGCGACTTGCTTTCATCCCTCTTCCCTCCCTCTGGGTGCGGTTAAAAAACCAGCCCGGACGGTTAACGCCGCGCCGGGTCGTGTCCTTAATACTCAAAGGGCCACAGCCTGAAGTAGGCCTTGGCCCGCCGCCACATCTCGGCCAGGCCGTGGGGCTCGAAGACCAGAAACCCCACGATCAACGCGCCGAAGATCACGGTTTGCAGGGGGAACAGGTAGCTCATGATCTGGGGGTCCAGGCCCTGGAACAGCCCCAGGGCGCTGCGCAGCAGCTCGGGCACAATGGTCATGAAGATGGCCCCCAGGATGCTGCCCAATATGCTGCCCAGGCCGCCCACGATTATCATGGCCAGGTATTGGATGGACAGGTGCAGGGGGTACTGCTCGGGGGTGACCACCTTGAGCAGGTTGACCATCAGGCAGCCGGCCATGCCGGCAAAAAAGGAGCTGAGCGCGAAGGCGTAGAGCTTGTAGCGGAAGAGACTGATGCCCATGAGCTGGGCGCTGATGTCGCGGTCGCGGATGGCGATGAAGGCCCGGCCCACGCGGGTGCGGAAGAGATTGCGGCTGGCCGTCACCGAGATGGCCGCCACGATCATGATGACGTAGTAGAAGACCGGGCCGCTGGCCAGGGACAGGCCGAAGAGGGTGGGCGCCGGCACGTTCAAGCCCCGGATGCCGTGGGTCAAGGACTCCCAGTGCACGAAGGTGAACTCCAGGATCACCTGGGCGGCGAGCGTTGCGATGCACAGGTACAGGCCCTTCATGCGCAAACTGGGCGCGCCCACGATCACCCCGCACAGGGCGGCCATGAGCCCCGACAGCGGCAGGGTGAGGATGAAGGGCACGCCAAACTTGGTGATGAGGATGGCCGAGGTGTAGGCCCCCACGCCCATGAAGCCGGCGTGGCCCAGGGAGATCAGCCCCGTGCAGCCGGTGAGCAGGTTGAGACCCACGGCCCCCACCACGGCCACGGCGGTGATGTTGGCCATGTAGATCAGGTACTCGCCGGCCAAGAGGGGAAAGACCAGGATAGCCGCCCCCAGCAGGTACAGCCAGAAGCGCACCGTGGGGGTGCGGAAGACCGCCTCGTCGGCGGCGTAGGTCTCCTTGAAGTCGCCGATACGCACTTAGAGCCTCTCGATCTCTTCCTTGCCGAACAGGCCGTAGGGCTTGAACAAAAGCACCAGCACCATGAAAACGAAGGGCGCGACCTCCTTGACCCCGCCGCCGAAGAAGGGGTCCAGGTAGCCGCCGGCCAGGTTCTCCAGGACGCCGATGATCAGCCCGCCCAGCACCGCCCCGCCGATGGAGTCCAGACCGCCCAGGATCACCACCGGGAAAATCTTGAGGCCCACGCCCCCCAGGATGGGGCTGATGCCGCCGATGGCCCCGATGATGACCCCGCCCAGGGCGGCGGCTATGCCGCCCAAGGCCCAGGCCAGGCTGAACATGCTTTTCACGTTGATGCCCATGGAGAAGGCGGCCATCTGGTCGCCGGCCGTGGCGCGCATGGCCACCCCGGCCTTGGCGTACTTGAAGATCAGCGCGAAGGCCCCCACGGCGGCCATGGAGATGAGAAAGCCGTAGGCCAGGTTGGAGCGCACCACCGCCACCCCCAGGTTAAGGGGCGCCCGGGGGAACATGGGCGGCAGGTTCTTGAACTGGCTGGTCCAGATGATCTCGGCCAGGCCCATGAGGATGGAGCTGAGCCCGATGGTCACCATGATGATGCTGATGACCGGCTGGCCCAGCATGTGCCTGAGGATGACCCGCTCCACCAAAAAGCCCAGGATGGCCGCGCAGACCATCACCAGCAAGAAGGCCGGCAACACCGGCACGCCGGCCAGGGCCATGAAGGTGTAGCAGAAGTAGGCCCCGATCATCATGAACTCGCCGGTGGCGAAGTTGATGATGTGGGTGGCCTTGTAGATGAGCACGAAGCCCAGCGCGATGAGGGCGTAGACCCCGCCGGTGGCCAGGCCGCTGACTATGAGCTGGGGCAGGATGTCCATCTATACCGTTATCCTTATGCCGCGATTACTTGGCCGGCCCTCGCACCCGGGCACTCGGCCCCCTTCTGTTACTCAACAGGCCCCACCGGGAGCCGCCGGCCTTGGTCAGGGGGCAACTCCAACCGACCCGTCTATGCCTGGCCGGGCACCGGCCCGGGTCGCGGCTCGCCGAGATAGGCTTTGATGACCTCGGGGTGGTGCTGCACCTCCTCGGGGGTGCCGTCGGCGATTTTCTGGCCGAAGTTCATCACCACCACGTGGTCGCTGATGTCCATTATCATGTGCATGTCGTGCTCGATCATGACGATGGTGATGTCGCGCTCCTCCTTGATGTCCAGGATGAAGCGCGCCATGTCCTCGGTCTCCTCGGAGTTCATGCCCGCCACCGGCTCGTCCATCAGAAGCACCTTGGGACGCATGGCCAGGGCGCGGGCCAGCTCCACGCGCTTTTGCAGGCCATAGGCCAGGGAGGCCACGGGCTGGTTGCGGATGTGCTCTATCTCCAGGAAGTCTATGATCGTTTCCTCCACCTCCCGCCTGAGTTCCAGCTCCTCGCGCTTGGCCGGCCCCCAGTAGGCCAGGGCCGGCAAGAGCCCGGTGCGCAGGTGGGCGTGGCGGCCCAGCTTGATGTTGTCCAGGACGGTCATGCCCCGAAAGAGCGCGATGTTCTGGAAGGTGCGGGCCAGGCCCAGGGCGGCGCGCCGGTCCGGGGCCACGCGGGATATGTCCTGGCCCTCGAAAAGCACCCGCCCCTGGCGGGGGCGGTAGAAGCCGCCGATGCAGTTGCGTATGGAGGTCTTGCCCGCGCCGTTGGGGCCGATGATGGCGAATATCTGCCCGGGCTGCACGGCAAACCCCACGTCGGTGAGCACGTTGAGCCCGCCGAAGGCCAGGGTGAGGTTCTCCACGGCCAGGATGGGGGCGCTCATGTGGTCTTGCCCTTCCGGCTGCGAGGCTTGGCGGCGCTGGCCCGGGCCGGCGCCGCCGGCGCGGGCGGGGGCGCGGACGCCTCCAGGCCCCGGGCGATAAGTTCCAGGGCCATGTCCAGGGTGGTTTTGAGAAAGTCCTTGCCAGGGTCGAAGATGCGCTTGTTCTCCTCGAAGAGCACCAGGCCCGAGAACACCGACCAAACAATGTCGGCCAGGGCGATGGGGTGGCCGGGGCGGAACACGCCCTGGTCCATGCCCTCCTGGAAGATGGCCCCCATGGCCCGCAGGGCCTGGGCGGACAGGCCGTTGATCTTCTCCACCATGGGCGGCGACAGGGCGCCCAGGGCCTCGCTGGACTGCATGTGGAAAACGTTGAACAATATCAGGGGGTCGAACAAAAAGACCTCGTACAGGGCGCCGGAGAGGGCGCGCACCTTCTGGCCGCTGTCCAGGGAGCCGTCCTGGGCCACCTTGTCCAGGCGCTCGCGCAAAAAGGTGAGCATGCGCAGGTTCAAGGAGGCGTAGAGCTCGTTCTTGTTCTTGAAGTACAGGTAGAGCGTGGCCGGGCTGAGTTCCGCCGCCTGGGCGATCTCCTCCATGGTGGCCCCGCCAAAGCCCTTGGCCGAGAAGACCCGCTTGGCCGCGTCCATGATCTGGAGGGCGCGCTGCTGGCGCTCGCGGGTTTTGCGTTCGGCTATACCCATGGTGTTATTGGCAAAACCATTGTTGGTGAATATTCTTCATTTACTAAATACCATTAATAGTTCATCGCCTTTCGCCGCGTCAACGGCAATTGACAATTGTGAAACTAATATCAATTGACTAGGTAGGGATAGGGAGAAGGGGGGATGGCGGCGGGGGAAGAAAAGACAATAATAACGAAGAATATCAGGGAAATATGGGGAGGGGCAGGCGGTGGCTGGGGCTAGCTGTCCAGGCCCTTGGCCTGGCGCTGGGCCTTAAGGGCCTCGGCGCGGGCGCGCAGCTCGGCGGCTTGGTCGGGGTTGCCCAGGGCCTCGTGGCAGTCGGCGAGGTTGCGTAAGCTCTGGATGATGTCGGGATGCTCTGGGGGCAGGAAGCTCTCAAATATGGCAAGGGCCTGTTCTTGTTGGGCCAGGGCGCCCGCGTAATCGTCCATGGCATACAAGAGAACACAAAGGTTATTGCGCCGGTAGGCGACATCGAGGTGGTCCGGGCCATGGGTCTTGAGGTCGCTGGCCAGGGCCAATTCAAACTGCTCGCGCGCGGCTTGCAGGTCGCCCAGGTCTTGCAGCACACCGCCCAGGTTGTTGCGGCGGGTGGCCACCTCGGGGTGGTCTGGGCCGTAGGTCTTGAGGTCGCTGGCCAGGGACAGTTCCAACTGCTCGCGCGCGGCTTGCAGGTCGCCCAGGTCTTTCAGCACGCTGCCCAGGTTGTTGCGAAGGGTGGCCACGTTGGGGTGGTCGGCCCCCAGGATTTTCTCGAAGATGGCCAGTGCCAGTTCATACTGCTCGCGGGCGGCGGGCAGGTCGCCCAGGTCTCGCAGCACCAGGCCCAGGTTGTTGCGAAGGGTGGCTACCTCGGGGTGGTCGGGGCCGTAGGTCTTAATGTTGCTGGCCAGGCTGCGTTCATACAGGGCCTTGGCCTGAGCGAACTCAGCACGTGATCTACCGTAAAGCCCCATCTGGTTCAGCAGGCGGCTTGTTGCCGCCGGTTCCACCTCAGCCTCTTCGGCATGCCCGGCGGCGGCCAGGCCATGGGCCAGCAGGCGGGCGCAGGTGGGCCAGAACCGTACATCATCGCTATCGAATGGAAACGCCTTATTCACCACCCTCACCGCCACCCCGGCCCATTCCTTCTTTTCCTCATCCCCCAGCCGATCTCGCGTCACGGCCTGCACCAGGCGGTGTACCGACAGGCTGTCGCCCTCGCGCTGCACCAAGGAGTACGCCTTGAGGGCGGCCAGGGCATCGTTCCAGGCCAGGGGGTTGTCCACGGCGGCGGCCAATGCCGGCGGCAGAAATTCTTTTCCTTCCCTGATGATTTCCAGCGGGATGTCGTCGGGCGCCAGGAAGGCGCACAGGTTGAGCAATTCTGCTGCGGCGGGGCTTTTCTTCTGCACCGCCTCGAAGGCCGGCAGCCAGGTGGTGGCCACGGTGCGCTCATAGCCGCTGAGCCCCGAGCCCTTCGCCAGCAGGTCTGCCCGGTGGCTGGCCAGCAGGCCCAGGTACTCGGCCAGGGTGCAACCGGTTTCCTCCACAAAGGCCCCGGCCTGCTCCAAGGCCAGGGGCAGGCAGCCCAGTTCGTTGGCCAGCTTCTCGGCGTTGGCTTCATCCGTGCTGCCGGTGCGCTTCAGCAGGAAGGCCACGGCCTCGCCCTGGGGCCAGACCTCCACTTTCAACGGCTCGGCCACGCCCCGCCAGGCCTGGTGCCGCGAGGTGATGATGATATGCCCCTGCCCGCCGTGGGGCAGGTAGGGCTTCAGGTCCTCGGGCTGGTTCACGTTGTCCAGCACCATTAGCCAGCCGGGCAGCGTGGCCAGGCGTTGCCGCACGGCGGCCACGGTCTGGGTCTGGTCCTGGCTGGGCGCAATCCCCAAATAGGGTGCCAAGCCGGCATAGTCGCTGGCCAGGGTGGCCGGCTCCTCGCAGCGCACCCACCAGACCAGGGGGTAGGCCCCGCGCTGGCGGTAGCAGTACTCCAGGGCCAGTTGGGTCTTGCCCACGCCCCCCAGTCCGGCGATGGCCTGGGTAAGGGCAGCCGGGCCGCCGGCCAGGGCCGCGCCCAGGGCCGTCAGGTAGTCCTCGCGCCCGGCGAAATTGGGGTTGCGCTGGTGGGGGACGGAGAAGGCGATGCAGTTCGCCGCGCCTGAGGAAGAAGGTCCGGGAAAGGGTGGCTTGGGGCCTGGCCCCGGCCCGCCCCCAGGGGCCATGTCCGGCGGGAATCCGGGGGGTGTGGTAGGAGGGCCGCCGCCAAAAAGCTCGCCCAGCAGCTTGCCGCGAGCATCCGCCTCGGGCGTGGCCCCCAGCAAGTCAACGTACACGATCTGCCCGAGAAGGCCGTCGGGCCTGCAATCCCTCACCCGCACGGGCATGATCTTGCGCAGGGCGCCGGTGGGGTCTTGGGCGAAATAGGCGGCCCACTCAGGGCTGGTGAACTCGGAGGTCAGGAAATCCGGCGATAGCACCGGTAGGATTTTTTCACATTCCTTGATGGCCTTGTGCATTTCCAGCGGGAAGTTGCAGCCCGGCCCGAAGTGCCAGGCCTGGATGACCACCTGCTTGCCTTGCTCCTTGAGCTGCCAGGCAATCCACTCCGCCCAGGCGCGGTCGGCCTTGTTGTAGCTGACGAAGAAGTCCTTCACGATATACCCCCCGGGCAGGCAGGCTCGCCCATTAAAGCCACCCCGCCCGCGCCCTGTCAAGCTCCGCATGCTCGCGGCCCTTGGCTAGCCAACGGATTTGCGGTAGATAGGTAGGCAATCAAGCTTTTGCTGGCGTCCCCGTTCACGAGCAAGGCCCATGAGCCCCGCACCCCTGGATAGCCTCGGCCTCAAGCCCCTGGAATTGGCCGACAAGCAAGCCATCAGCGCCTTTTTGCGCGCCCACCCGCCCCAGACCTCGGAGCTTACCTTCACCAACCTGTTCATGTGGCGGGGCCATTACCAACCGGTGTGGCGGGTGTGGGGTGAGCATCTGTTGATCTGGGCCCAGCCGCCGGGGCACGAGCCCTTCGCCCTGCCGCCCATCGGCCCCGGCGACCTCACCCCGGCCTGCCGCGAGCTTTGTCGGGTGCTGGAGCAGGCCGGGGCCGCGCCATCCATCCAGCGGGTGGGTGGCGATCTCTTGGAGCGCGTGGACCAGACGGCCTTCGTGGCCAGCCTGGACCGCGACCAGAGCGACTATGTTTATCTCAGCGCGGAGTTGATCGCCCTGGCCGGCAACCGCTTCCACAAGAAGAAGAACCACCTCAACAAGTTCCGCAAGGCCTATCCGGGGCACGAGTATCGCCCCCTGGACGCGGACTTGGTGGCCCAAGTGCTGGCTATGCAGGAGGACTGGTGCACCCTGCGCGACTGCGCCAGCGATCTTAGTCTGGCCAACGAGGACCAGGCCATCTACGAAGCGCTCAGTAATTTCGGGGCCTTGGACTTCGTGGGCGGGGCGGTGCTGGTGGAGGGCCGGGTGGAGGCCTTCAGCCTGGGCGAGGCCCTCAACCCCGAGACGGCGGTGATCCACATCGAGAAGGCCAACCCGGCGCTGCCCGGGCTCTACGCGGCCATCAACCAGCGCTTCGCGGCGGAGGCCTGGGCCGGCTTCACCTACATCACCCACCACCTGGTGGACAAGTACACGCTAACTCCTGGCGGTGACAGCTAATGCAACCATATCAAGAGAGACTGGCCCGGCTGCTGGCCCAGAGCGGGGCCTTGTTCTTCCGCTCGGGCCTAAGGCTCAAGGATGGCCGCCCCACGCCCTACTTCGCCAACCTGGGGGTCTTCCGCTCGGGCCGCCTGGCCCTGGAGCTGGGGCGCTGCTTCGCCGACTGGCTGGTGGCCTCGGGCCGGGCCGGCCAGGTGGACGTCATCCTGGGGCCGTCCTACAAGGGCAGCGCCATCGCCCAGGCCACGGCCATCGCCCTGTGGCAGGACCATGGCCAGGACCTGCTCTTTGAGTACGACCGCAAGGAGCAAAAAACCCACGGCGAGGCCAGCGGCCAGGGCAACATGTTCGTCACCGGCGCCCTGACCGAGGGCGCGCGGGTGCTGATCCTGGACGACGTGGGCACCTCCATGGCCACCAAGGTGGAATTGCTGGAAAAGGTCCAGGCCCACCAGGCCGCCCAGGGCATCAGGCTGAGCATGGTGGGCGTGGCCCTGGCCGTGGACCGCCAGCAGGTGCAGGCCGTCTACGACGCCGAGGGCCAGGTGATCGAGGGCGCCCGCGGCCCGGATGCGTGCGCCGCCTTCATCCAGAAGACCGGCCTGGAGGTGTGGCCCTTGTTGGGCATACGCCAGTGCGTGGAGTTTCTGCACCAGTGCGGCGAGCCGGTACTGGTGGAGGGGGCGCGCCGGCCCCTGGACGACGGCCTCCTGCGCCAGGTGCGCGACTATCTGGCCGTGTACGGCCGGGAGGTCTAGGTCATGCGTAAGGCCGTGATTTCGCCGCTGTTGTCGCTCCTGGTGCCGGGCATGGGCCAGATCCTCAACCGCCAGTTGTTCAAGGGCTCGCTGATGGTGGCGGCCATGAGCCTCTTGTTCATCATTCTGCTGGCCTTTGGCATGCACCAGTTCGGCCAGGCGGTGATGGCCGCCCAGGAGGCCGGGGCCGCGCCCGGCGACTTCGCGGCGGTGGGCGCCCAGATGCGCGCCCAGGGCGCTACCTGGTTTTTGGTGCTGGGAGGGCTCCTGGCCGGTCTATGGACCTACGCCGTGGTGGACGCCTTTAGGGGCGGCCGCGCCCGCGACGCCCAGCCCAAGGAGAACGACTGATGCGCTCGCTGGTCTTGGATGAACTCAGGCGCCCGGACATCGAGAAGCTCGTGGAGTATCTGGGGTCCACCCTGACCCCGGCGGCCATGGAGGGCGTTTACTGGCTGGACCTGCCGCCCGATCTCTTGAGCCCCGAGCAGACGGCCCACGCCCAGTGCGGCCCCCACCGCGTGGCCCTGGTGCTGGAGGAGGAGAGCCTGCGCCTGGAGCTTCTGGTGCGCGCCCACAACAGCCTGCGCTGCAATTGCACCGGCTACGCCAGCCCGGCCCAGCGCCAGTTTTTGCTGGGCTACCTGGACCGGCTCATCGCCGACCTGGGGCTGATGACCTAGGGGCCTGGCGCTTTTGCTATAATCAATTGGTGAATCCGCTGGGAGGATGACCGCCATGGACCGCCACCCCCCTCGTCCCGGACCGGGCCGCGCCAGCTACGGGGAGCTGGAGGCCAGTAGCCTCTACTGCCCCCAGTGCCGCCAGGCCCAGCCGGTCAGGCGCAAGCTCCTCTTGGTGCTGCCCCAGGGCGAGAAGTTCGCCTACTACTGCGCGGTCTGCGGCTCCGAGGTGGGCTCCAAGCTGGACCAGGGCAAGCCCTGGGGCCTGCCCGGCCGTTAGGCCAGGCCCGTCAAGAAGCTTCGGGATGGCCAAGGCGGCTCATCCGGCCGGGGTCGGAAGCAACCCCGCCCATGCTCAGAATCCCTTGGGCAAGCCAGCTTGCTTCAGAATCTCGTTGGCCAGGTGACGGGAGGAGATATTGGCCGGCACCGTGAAGGCGCGGTTGGCGCGGGGGCTGAACCAAATCTCATGGCTGCCCCTGCCCTCGCGCAGGAGATACGAACCGCCTTCCTTCAGCAGGGAGGTCAACTCGCGGTATATGCCACCCATGCTCAGACCGCTGCATGGGCAAATGTCTGCCGGCGGGCCATGATGTCCAGGGGGATGGGGCCAGCCTCGGCGGGAAGCGCCTGGTTGGCCTCCAGAAGCTCGGGCACCAGGGCCTTGACCACCTCCACCAGCTCCTCCAGGCTGCCAGCCTGGGCGCACAGGCCGGGAACGTCTTGGCTGGTGGCAATCCAGACGCTGGCGTCTTGATCCCATTCCGCGTTGACCACATAGGTCTTGGACATTTCATCCTCTCCTTGGGTCCCCACCCGGGGGCACTTCTACTTTATGAATCTTACCATACTTGGCGCCGGGGCCGGCCCTGGCCAGGGTTCGGACTGTGTTTGGCCGGCGCTTCTAACGCTAAGCCAAAGCTAGTATCTCAAGGCCCCCGGAGGTATAATCCAGACGCCCCCGGCCCACCCGGCGGCGGGGAAACGCTTGTCCAGAGGAAAGGACCAGATGAACCAGCTCCAACCCAAGGCCACCCGCGCCCTCATCACCGGCGGGGCCGGCTTCATCGGCTCCCACCTGGCCGAGCATCTCTTGGACCAGGGCCAGGAGGTGCACGTGGTGGACGATCTGTCCACCGGCTCCATCGAGAACCTGGACTCCCTGCGCGGCCATCCCGGCTTCGGCCACACCATCGCCGACGTGCGCGAGGAGCCGCTGTTGGCCGAGCTGGTGGACCGCGCCGACGTGGTCTACCACCTGGCCGCCGCCGTGGGCGTCAAGCTGATCGTGGAAAACCCGGTGCGCACCATCGAGACCAACATCGGCTGCACCGAGGTGCTGCTGCGCCTGGCCAACAAGAAGCGCAAGAAGGTCATCATCGCCAGCACCAGCGAGGTCTATGGCAAGAACGACGCCGTGCCCTTCCTGGAGGACCACGACCTGGTCATGGGACCCACCAGCAAGGCCCGCTGGTCCTACGCCTGCTCTAAGGCCATAGACGAGTTCCTGGCCCTGGCCTACCACAAGGCCCGGGGCCTGCCGGTGGTGGTGGCCCGCCTGTTCAACACCGTGGGTCCCCGCCAGACCGGCCGCTACGGCATGGTGCTGCCCACCTTCGCGCTACAGGCGCTTCAGGGCAAGCCCATCACCGTCTACGGCGACGGCACCCAGTCCCGCTGCTTCTCCTACGTCTCCGAGGTGGTCACCGCCCTGGCCGCCCTGGCCCAGTGCGAGGCCGCCGTGGGCCAGGTGGTCAACGTGGGCAGCCAGCAGGAGATATCCATCGCGGCCCTGGCCGGGCTGGTCAAGGAGGTCACCGGCTCCAACTCCAAGATAGTGCTGGTGCCCTATGACCAGGCCTACGAGGAGGGCTTCGAGGACATGCAGCGCCGGGTGCCCGAGGTCTCCAAGCTGAAAGGCCTGGTGGGCTTCAGCCCCCAGATGGGCATTCGCGAGATCGTGGAGTCGGTGGTGGCCTATTACCGGGAGCGCTAGGCCCCCATGGCGTGGAACCTTACCGGCGCCTTCCTGCTAGCCCTGGCCATCTCGGCTGGCCTGACCCCCCTGGTCATTTGGCTGGCCCGCCGGCAGGGCTGGGTGGTGGCCCCCCGCGAGGACCGCTGGCACCAGAAGCCCACCGCCGTCTACGGCGGGGTGGCCATCTTCCTGGCCTTCGTGGCCGCCTTCCTGCTCCTGGGCGTGCACAATCGCCTTTACTGGACGCTCTTGGCCTGTTCCGGGGCCATGTTCTGCGTGGGCCTCTACGACGACGCCCGCGAGATGAAACCCCAAGTCAAGTTCATCTGCCAGTTGGTGGTGGCCCTGGTGGCCGTCAGCCAGGGCATCCGCCTGGGCCAGGGCATCATCCCCTGGGCCTGGCTGGCGGTGCCGCTGACCGTGTTCTGGCTGGTGGGCGTCACCAACGCGGTCAACATCCTGGACAACATGGATGGCTTGAGCTCGGGCGTGGTCTGCGTGGCCAGCCTGGTGCTGACCGTGGGGGCCGTGACCGAGGGCGCTGGCTCCACCGGCTTCATGGCCGCCATGCTGGTCGGGGCCGCCGGCGGCTTTCTGATCTACAACTTCAACCCGGCCAAGCTATTCATGGGCGACTGCGGCTCGCTCTTCCTGGGCTTCACCCTGGCCGCCACCACCATCCTCAGCGCCAACCGCGCCTCCCAGGCCTCCCACCTGACCATGGCCCTCTTGGTGCCCCTGGGCGCCCTGGTGGTGCCCATCTTCGACACCACTCTGGTCTCCTTCCAGCGCACCAGCCACGGCCGCTCCATCGCCCAGGGCGGCCGCGACCACAGTAGCCACCGCCTGGTCTTCCTGGGCCTGTCGGAGCGGCGCTCGGTGCTGCTGCTCCTGTGCATAAGCCTGGCCGGCGGCCTGGGTTCGCTCATGCTCTCGCGCCTGGCCACCCCGCTGACCGCGGCGGTGATCGTGGCCCTGATCGCCGTGGGCCTGGTGTCCTTTGGCATCTACCTGGGAGAGGTCAAGGTCTACGAGGGCCAGGAAAAGCTCTCCTGGCTGCAAAAGAGCCCCATCCTTAGCCGGGTGCTGTTGTTCAAGAAGCAAATCCTGCAGATCGCCCTGGACCTGGCCCTGGTCTCGGCGGCCTACGCCGCCGCCTGGCTCCTTAGGTTCGAGGGCAACCTCACCCACTGGGAGATGACCATCCTGGCCCAGTCCCTGCCCTGGCTCCTGGCCGCCAAGCTCACCAGCTTCTGGCTCTTCGGCCTCTACCGGGGCGAGTGGCGCTATCTCTCCGTCCACGACCTGGTACAGATGGCCAAGGCCAGCCTCTTGGGCAGCGCGCTCACCGTGGGTATCTTCGTGCTGCTCTACGGCCAACGGGGCTTCTCGCGGGCCGGCATGGTCATAGACTTCCTCCTGTGCTACTTCTTCATCGCCGGGGCGCGGGGGCTGCTGCGCGTCTTCCGCGAGAAGGTGCGCGGCCAGCAGGGGGTGCCGGTGCTCATCATGGGGGCCGGCGACGGCGGCGAGCTTTTGCTGCGCGAGCTGCGCAACAACCCCCGCCTGGCCTTCGTGCCCGTGGGCTTCGTGGACGACGACCCGGCCAAGCAGGGCCACCTCATCCACGGCGTCAAGGTGCTGGGCAGCCGCCGCGAGCTGACCCAACTCATCCACAAGCTCAAGGTGGAGCGGGTGTTCATCTCCATCCTCTCCGCCCCCGAGGAAGGCTTCGAGGATATATTCGACATCTGCGCCACCATGGGCGTGGAATGCACCCGCATCCAACCCATGATCAAATTCTAGGTGGGGTGCCCCCCACGGGGCGTATACGGGTCGGTTAGGTCACTCCTACAAGCAGGCGCCGGCGGCTCCCGCTGTGAGCTCGCGGGGTGACGACAAACAACGCCCGCCGTCGGGCCAGCCCTCTTGCCCCCTCTCCCCCAGCCGGAGAGAGGGCCGGGGTGAGGGGGGAGCCGGCCCCCAACCATCCCGGCGCCGGCCGCCAACAGCACGGTTGACGCCCCAGCGGCCATGTCATAGAGTTTACGCCGGCCCAGGGCGGCGGCGCAGGCGAGAGTGGCGGAACTGGTAGACGCACTGGACTTAGGATCCAGCGGGCCTGGCCCTTGGGGGTTCGAGCCCCCCCTCTCGCACCAAACCATCCCCGGCAGGCGTGCCCATGACCCCCACGCGGCCTCGCTCAGGCAAGAAATGGCTGCTCCTGGCCGGGGCCGGGCTGTACACCCTGCTGGTCTACCCCCTGTACCAGCTCTGGGGCCACCAGGTGGTGGCGGCCATGTACCAGGGCCGCCTGGGCCGCTTCCTGGCCTTTCGCAACATCAACGACCTGCCCCTGGCCCACTACACCGCGCTGGCCGACCGCCTGTTTTACGGCTACCTGTGGCTCACCCCCCTGGGCAGCGCGCTGGCCTGGCTGGGGCTGTATCACCTGGCCCGCCATCTGCTGCGCCTGGAGGACCCCGGCCCCCCGGCGCCAGCCGCCGCCAGTCCGGCCCTGTGGCGCCATGACTACCTGCTGGCCGGCCTGGTCTACCTGGCCCTGACCCTGGCGGCCTATCACTACATTATTCCCATCTTCGGCGACCACATCATGGGCCAGGCCCACGACAACCTGAAATACATCTGGACCCTGTGGTGGAGCAACCTGGCCCTGGGCGACCCGGGCCTGAGCTTCTACTTCTCCCGGAGCATTTTCTATCCCGAGGGCGCCAGCCTGCTCTACAACGACTTCTCCTGGTACAACCTGATCCTGTCCTTTGGCCTCAAGCCCTTCCTGGGCTACGCCGCCATATACAACCTCTTGATCCTGCACTCCTTCGTGCTGGCGGGCCTGGGGGCCTTCGCCCTGGCCCGGCACCTGACGGGCAACTCCCTGGCCAGCCTGGTGGCCGGGGCCATCTACGCCTTCACCCCTTCCCACCAGGCCCATGCCGCCCTGCACATGAACATCAGCGCCATCCAGTTTCTCCCCTGGTTCGCGCTGTATCTGCTCAAGGCCCTGCCCCAAGGACGCTGGTCCCAGGTCTGGTGGGCGGCCGCCTTTCTGCTGCTCAACGCCCTGTGCGACTGGTACTACCTGATCTTCTGCCTGATCTTGATGGTCATGGGCTACGCCTACCTGGCCATCCGGGAGGGCAGGCTGCTGCTGGGGGGGGTGCTGGCCCGCCTGGGAGCGATGGCCGGGCTCACCTTCCTGGCCCTGTCACCCTGGGTGGTGCCCATGATGCTGGCGGCCTTCCGGGACCCCGGCGTGTACATGGGCGGCCACTTCGATTACGTCACCGACCTGGCCGGGCTGTTCATTCCCACCGGCTTCCAGTGGATCAGCGGCCTGACCCCCGGTTTCCTGTCGGCCGCCAACTGGGCCTATACCGGCA
The DNA here is from genome assembly GCA_016208115.1 of Desulfarculus sp. GTDB lineage: Bacteria > Desulfobacterota > Desulfarculia > Desulfarculales > Desulfarculaceae > JACRDC01. The sequence goes on along the minus strand of JACQYR010000084.1, from coordinate 3,960 downwards.
ACCCCGTGGAGACGGCCTCCTACCTGGGCCTGGTCAACCTGGGCCTGGTGGCCCACGCCGCGCGCAAGCTCAAGGGCCGGGTGGCCCCCTATCTGCTGGGCCTGGTCTGCGCCCTGCTCCTGGCCATGGGGCCGCTGTTGCACCTGTGGGGGCGCACCCTGCCGGTGGCCCTGCCCTGGCTGGCCCTGGTCAAGCTGCCCTTTGTCTCCAACGTGCGCAACCCGGGGCGCTTCATGGTGGTGGCCTACATGTTCCTGGCCGTGATCGCCGCCTTTTCCCTGGACCACTATTTGCGCCTGCGCGGCCATACCCGGGGGGCCAGGCTGGCGGTCTGCTTCCTGGGGCTGTTGATCCTGGCTGAGTTCCATTGCCCGGCCACGCGCGCCACGGCCATCGGCCTGCCCCGGGTCTACGAGTACCTGAGCCAAGAGACCGAGCCCTACGGCGTGCTGGACCTGCCCGGGGGCGCCCAGTCCTACAAGCACCACTACATGCTCTACGCCACCTTACATGGCCGGCCCATCGTGCAGGGCGCCCTGCCCCGGCAGGTGGGGCAATCACTCAAGGACCGGCTGGAATACGGCGACCTGGCCCGCCAGAAAAGGCAGTTGGAGGAAGGCCGCGTCAAGTACGTGGTGATACACAAGCGTTTTGTGGAGCGCTACGAAAAGAGGCGGACCTACAGCGAGCCCAATGTCAGCGACATCGGCGCCTACCTAAGTACCTACACCAAGATATACGAGGACGAGGAGCAGTTGCTGCTGCGGGTGTATTGAGCCTGGGGGCTAGTGGCCCACCAGCTTGGCGTAGGCCGCCGCGTCCAGCAGGTTGGCGGGCAGGGGTCCGGCCAGCTTGATCCTGGCCAGCCAGCCTGCGCCGTAGGGGTCGTCGTTCAAGGGCGCCGGGTTGTCGGCCAGGGCCATGTTGACTTCCACCACCGTGCCCGTCAGCGGGGCGATGAAGTCGGTGATGCTCTTGGAGCTTTCGGCGGCGAAGCCCATCTCCTGGCCGGCGGTCACGGTCTGGCTCACGGATGGCAGGTCAACGTAACCCACGCGCCCCAGGAGGCCCTGGGCGAATTCGCTGATGCCCACGGTGGCGGTGTCGCCGGCGGCGCGCACCCACAGGTGATCGGGGCTGTAGAGCAGTTCATCGGGGAAGTTCACGCGAGGTCTCCTTGCCAGGGGGGGCGCGGCCACGGGCGCCAGCTTAAGCCCGCGCCCGGCCCTGGCCGGAGCGGACCTGATGTCCATCCGCTAGGCCCCCACCAACTGGCGGTAGGCCGCGGCGTCCAAGAGCCCGGCGGGCAAGGGGCCGCTCAGCGTTATCTTGGCCAGCCAGCCGGAGGCGTAGGGGTCGTCGTTCAGGGGCGCGGGGTTGTCGGCCAGGGCCTCGTTGATCTCGATCACCGTGCCCGACACCGGCGCGACCAGGTCGCTGACGCTCTTGGCGCTCTCCACGGCGCCCATCTCCTGGCCCGCGGCCACCGCCTGGCCCACGCTGGGCAAATCCACGTAAACCACGCGGCCAAGTTGGTCCTGGGCGAAGTCGCTGATGCCCACCGTGGCTATTGTGCCCTGGGCGCGCACCCACAGGTGTTCGGGGCTGTAGAGCAGGTCGTCGGGGATGTTCACGCATGCCTCCCTATGAGGTTGGTGTGACGGATACCGGGGCGCCCGGCCCCCTCACCCCGGCCCTCTCCCCCAGGAGGGCGAGTGCAAGGACACTGGGCTGATCCTAGGCCTTGCCCCGCAAAATCTGCACCGCCAACAGCACCCCGCCAATGGTGATGGCGCTGTCGGCCAGGTTGAAGGCCGGCCAGTACCAGGTGCGGTGGTAGAACAGCAGGAAGTCAATCACCTGGCCCAGGCGCAGGCGGTCCACCAGGTTGCCCAGGGCCCCGCCGCAGATCAAGGCCACGGCCCACAGCATCACCTTGCCGCCGGCCAGATGGCGGGTGGCCATCCAGGCGCAGACCCCCAGGGCGATTAGGGTCAGGCCCACGAGAATCCAACGGCCGCCGGGCACGCCGGTGAGCAAGCCGAAGGCCGCGCCGGCGTTCTTCCACAGCACCAGGTCAAAGAAGCCGGCGATCACCGGGATGCGCCCTCGGGGGGCGATGTAGTACACCGCGATAGCCTTGGTAAGCTGGTCCAGGCCCACCAGGGCCAGGCAGACCAGGGCCAGGAACTTGAGCCGCGCGGCCAAGCCTTACCTAGCCCTGGGCCACGGCGCTGGCGCAGCGACCACACAGCTCGGGGTGGCCGGCGTCGCTGCCGATGTCGGCCATGCGCATCCAGCAGCGCGGGCACTTGGCGTGGCCGCTGGGGCTGATGCCCACCTTGAGTCCGGCCGGCTCCTCGGCGCTGAGCAAGGGCGCGGCCACCTCTTCCACCAGGTCCAGTTGGCTTACCATGGTGATCTCCATCAGCGCCGCCCGGTTATCTTGCAGGAAGGCCATGAGGTCGGCGGGGCCGGAGAGCGCCAGGCTGGCCTCCAGGGAGTTCCCCACGATCTTGTCCTTGCGGGCCAGGTCCAGGGCCTTGTTCACCGCCCCGCGTACCACCAGCAGGCGCTCCCAGCGGGTGGCCAGGCCGGGGTCCAAGAATTCCGGGCGCTCCTGGGGGAAGCCCATTAGGTGCACGCTTTGCCCCAGGGCCTTGGCCCCGGGCAAAAAGTCCCAGACCTCCTCGGCGGTGAAGGAGAGGATGGGGGCCATGAGCCGCACCAGGCTTCCCACGATGCGGTGCAGCACGGTCTGGGCGGCGCGGCGCTCGGGGCTTTTGGCGGCGCTGGTGTAGAGCCGGTCTTTCAGCACGTCCAGGTAGAAGCCCGAAAGGTCCACGGCGCAGAAATTGTGCAGGCCTTGGAATACCTGGTGGAAGGCGAATTCCTGGTAGGCGCGCTTGAGCCGGGCGGTCAGTTCCTCCAGGCGGTGCAGCAAGAGGCGGTCCAGCTCGCCCATGCCGGCGGGGTCCACGCCGTCCACCGCCGGATCGAAGTCGTAGAGATTGCCCAGCATGAAGCGCATGGTGTTGCGTATGCGGCGGTAGGCCTCGGCCAACTGCTTGAGGATATCCTCGCTGATGCGGATGTCGTCGGTGTAGTCCTCGGCGGCCACCCACAGGCGCAATATCTCGGCGCCGTAGCGGTCAATGACCTGCTGGGGGGGGATGACGTTGCCCACCGACTTGCTCATCTTGCGCCCCTCGCCGTCCACCACGAAGCCGTGGGTCAGCACCATCTTGTAGGGCGGCTGGCCCCGGGTGCCCATGGCGCACAACAGCGAGGAATGGAACCAGCCCCGGTGCTGGTCGCTGCCCTCCAGGTACAAATCAGCCGGCCAGGTAAGGTCGGGCCGGTCCTCCAGGACGGCGGCGTGGCTCACCCCGGAGTCGAACCACACGTCCAGGATGTCGTGTTCCTTGGTCAGCTCCGTGGAGCCGCACAGGGGGCAGGCGGCCAGCTCGCCCAAAAGCTCGCCGGGGGTCTGGCTGAACCAGGCGTCGGCGCCCTCCTGCTCAAAGGCTTTGACCACCCTGTCGCTCATCTCGGGGGTGAGCACCGTCTCGCCGCAAGAGGCGCACTTGAAGACGATGATGGGCACACCCCAGGAGCGCTGGCGGCTGATGCACCAGTCGGGGCGGTTCTCGATCATGCCGTGGATGCGCTCGCGCCCCCAGCGGGGCACGAACTTGACGTCGTTTTGAATGGCCGCCAGCGTGCGGCTACGCAGGCCGTTCTCCTCCATGGAAATGAACCACTGGTCGGTGGCGCGGAAGATCACCGGCTTCTTGCAGCGCCAGCAGTGGGGATAGGAGTGGCTGATCTTCTCGGTGGCCAACAGCGCCCCCACCTCCTTCAGCTTGTCCACCACCAGGGGGTTGGCGGCGAAGACCTCCTGGCCGGCGAAGAACTCCACCTCCGGGGTGAAGCGGCCGCCGTCGTCCAGGGGCGAGT
>JACQYR010000083.1:4270-7853 GCA_016208115.1 Desulfarculus sp. | reverse complement strand
GTTCACCCGCAACAACATCATGGCCCAGGCGGGCGTGGCCATGCTGGCCCAGGCCAACAGCCTGCCCCAGTTGGCCCTCCAGCTCCTGCAGGGCTAGCCCTGAACCCCCAAGGTCCCGCGCCGCCTCCGGGCCCGGCCTAGAGACCAAAACCCGGGCCCCATCCTCAGCGAGGGTGGGGCCCGGCCCCATTTGTCGGCACCGCTCTGGTTAAAGGCCAATGCGGGGTTGCCTGGGCCGGCCCCCAGGGGGCAATATGGGGCCAGCCGCCAACCCTAGCGGGGGTCACGCGCCTTGCTCATAGAGGACATCCCCTATCACCTGCGCAACACCATCACCGAGCTGGTGGCGCCCATCTACGTCGAGCTGGGGCCGGACCACTGCCACCCGCCCTCCAACATGGCCCTGGGCGACTCGCTGATGATGCTGGGGCTGATCCAGAACCAGGGCCGGCGCGTGAGGCTGCTGATGGACCCCGGCCCCTGGCGCGATCTGGTGGAGAGCCACCCCCTGGTGGCCGAGGTGGCCGCGCCACCGGGCGAGCCGGAGCGCCTGGGCTGGTACGCGGTGCCCGTGGCCAAGGACGGCCGGGGCCAGGTCTTCCTGGCCCGGGAGAGCTTCACCTTCGGGGTACCGGTGCTGCCGGTGGACCAGATCAGGTCCAACCCGGTGGCCGCCCACAGCGCCTACTACCGCTTGGCCAACACCAGCGACCGCCCCGGGGCCTTCGTGGACCCGCAAAGGCCCTTGGCCCTGGCCGGGCTGTTGTCGAAGGGGCGTCCCACCCTGGTGGTATACCCCCTCAATCCCGGCCGCGCCGACCCCTTCTGGCAGGACATGGCCTGGTGGCGCCAGTTGCTGGGCCGCCTCAAGGAACGCTTCGCTCTGGTGGCCGTGGGGGCCGACGACTACGGCGAGCTGGGCGAGGTGCTGGATTTCGGCCTGCCCAAGTCCGACCCGGCCTCGCGGCTAGTGGACCTGGCGGCCCTGATGGGGGCCGCCGCCGGCTGCCTGGCCCGCGACAGCTACCGCCTGTGGGCCAGCGCCACGGCCCGCCACCTGGTCTTCTCCAACCCCTACCTGATGCGCTATCCCCAGGCCAACCGCGTCCTGGACAGCGACTACAACCAACTGCTCACCCGCTTCTCCATGGCCGGCCTGGGCCTGCAAGAGGGCAACCTGCCCCCGCAAGCCGCCCTGGAGGTGCTCAAAAGGCTCTTCGGCAGCGAGCTTAATGTGCGGCGCAACCTCATGACCCTGCGCGAGAGAAACGCCGAGAGCCAGTCCGTGGCCTACTGGCGGGACCAGCCCCAATTGAGGGAGCGCTACCACCAGGAGAGCATGGACTTGGCCTGCCGCGCCCTCACCGGCCAGGTGGCCCCGGGCGGGGCTTGGGTGGCGCCGGTATTCCCCTGATCCCCCATTGCCGGGCTAGGCACGCTTCTTGAATAAACTGGCGGATATCCCCGCCCAGAGGGGAGCGGGGGTTGTTTTAAATCAATTTGCCATCAAACGATTAGTTTGATCGCAAATTGATATGCGGGCCATGGATGGCCCGCCGGGCGCGCAAGCGCCCGGGAGGCCGGGTAAAATCACTCTTTTGCCCGGCCGGTAAGCAATCAAGGCCAGGGATGGCATTGATTGCACCTAGGTATTAGGCCCTTTTTGCGAGGAAAATCATGCCTAGCACGCCTGCCCAGGGCCATCCCGGCCCCGCCGCCCCCACCGCCGCCGCGGCGGCCTGGGCCGAAGCCTCCCCGCCGCCCCCGGAGATGGCCAGCCACACCCGGGGGCGCATCCAGCGCCAGTCGGGCCAGGCCCTGCGCGCCCAGGCCAACAGCCTGCCCGGCCTGGCCTGCCATCTGCTGGCCGGTAGCCAGGGCGGTAACTGACGCCGGGTTGACGCTAAGCCCCGTCCCGCACCGTGGCACGATACTTGTATTGTTCCTGGGGTGAGCCTCCCCCGCCGGCTGGCGGGGGCCTTCCGCCACCCCCACGTGGATGGTCGTGCCTACCATGAAACGCAAGAAGCCACGGCCCAGCCGCCGAGACCAAGCCCCGGCCCCCGGCCCCGCCGCCCCGGCCCCCGCCGAGGCTTTGGATGATAACATAAATATTGCCGATGAGTTGGAGAGAGCGCGCCAGTTGATGGCCCTGGGCCGCCAGGATGAGGCCCTGGGCCTCTTGACCAGCCTGGCCCAAGGGCCGGACCCCCGTCCCCAGGCTTTACTGGCCCTGGCGCGGCTGTACATGGACAGACAGGAATATGCCCAGGCGGCGTCAGTTTTTCGTCGCTTGACCGAAGGGTCACCCCGCGATGCCAGCCTGCGCAACTCCCTGGCCATGGCCCTGGTCATGGCCGGCCGGCAGGGCGAGGCCCAGCCCCACCTGGAGGAGGCGGTGCGCCTGGCCCCCCGGGAGGCGGTGTTCCAACTCAACCTGGGCAAATATTTCATCCTGCGCCAGGATTATGAGCAAGGCCGCCAGGTGCTGGCCGGCCTGTGGCCCTGGGCGCCGCCCGAGTTGCGCGACGATACCCTGGGCCACCTGAACCAGTGCCTGGCCCAGTTGGGCCTGCCCCTGATGAGCGCCGCCTCTCCACCGCCGGCCAGCCCGGCCCCCGCCGTGGCGGTGGCCCCGGCGTCCAGCCCGGCCCCAACTGCCGGTCCGGCTCGGACCATGGATATGCTTCTGTGCTGCGGCCAGGGCATGGACAGCTTCGTGGACGGCCTCATCCGGGGCCTGGCCCCCCAAGTCAAGGTCGAGAAGGTGGTTTCGGCCCAGGCCCAGGATTTCATCGAGGCCATGGGCCGCCACCGCACGGTGTGGATCGAGTGGGGCAACGAGCTGGCCGAATTCCTGACCAAGCAGGCCGCCCCGGCGCTCCAGGGCAAGCGGGTGATTCTGCGCATCCACGCCTACGAGGTGATGCAGGGCCTGGCCGACCGCATTGACTATAGCCAGATCACCGACCTTATGTTCGTCTGCGCGGGCATGCGCGATCTGTTGCTTGAGCGCCGGCCCGAGATTCGCCAGCAGGTGCAACGCATCCACGTCATCCCCAACGGCATAGACACCGCCCGCTTTCAGTTGACCCCCCGCCCCCCGGGCCTGGAACTGGCCTACGTGGGCTACCTCAATTTCAAGAAGGGGCCCATGGTGCTCATGCACGCCCTGGAGGCCCTGCACCGCCACGACGCTCGCTGCCATTTGCACGTGGCCGGGACGTTCCAGGACCTTTACAGCGAGACCGCCTGCCGCCACTTCCTGGCCCAGAACGGCCTGGAGGGAGCGGTTAACTTCCACGGCTGGGTCAAGGACGTGGAAGGCTGGCTCAGGGACAAGAGCGCCATCATCTGCACCAGCCTCTCCGAGAGCCAGGGCCTGGGGCTGATGGAGGCCCTGGCCATGGGGCTCAAGCCCCTGATCTACAACTTCCACACCGCCCAGCACATATACCCCCGCCAATGGCTGTGGAACAACCTGGATGAGCTGGCAGGCCTGGTCCACGAGCCCCACGACCCGGCGGCGGGGCGGCGCTTCGTGGAGGAGAATTACTCCCTGGACCTGCAAGTGGCCAGGATC
>JACQYR010000083.1:0-4243 GCA_016208115.1 Desulfarculus sp. | reverse complement strand
TGGGCCAGCGCCAGCACGGCAACCTGGAGTTCGGGCGGCAGCTCCTGCAAGAGGGGTACTTGAAGCCCGCCCGGGTCTTCCTGGAGCGGGCTTGGTCCCAGTCCGATTACCAGGACACGCAGGCCTTGTCCGGCCTTATCCGGGTGCATGAGTCGGCCGCCGACTTCAAGTCCCTAACCCAGGACTTCAAGAAGCAGGGCTTCGCCGCCGCGCGGCGGGGCGATTTCGAGACGATGCTACAGGCCTTTTATAACGCATATTATGGGGCCTACGTGCGCACCGCCAGTTATCAGTGGCAGGAATTAGATCAGGCCATCGACACGACGCTGTGTCTGGTGGCCGGCAAGGTCACGCCCCTGGCGGCCCATGAAGAATTGGCCCAGGCCCTGCCGGCGGACAGGCTCAAGATTGTCTTCGCCCTGGATTCCCTTGATCCCAGGTGGGTTACGGTGCGGCGTTTCGTCGAAGTGGCCAAACGCATGGACAAAAATATTTTTTCGGTGCTGGTCCTGGCCTTCCGCCAGGCCGAGGCTTCCTGGCAGCCGGTGATCGCCTCGCTGGCCGAGAACGGCTGCCATACAGTTTGGGCCCCAGGCGACAAGCTGTTTCCCAGGGTACAGCAAAGCCTGTACCTGTTGCGGCGTATCGGCTGCGACTATCTGGTCATGAACACGCCCTTCACCACCCCCCACATTGACCTGTTGGCCCACTGCCGGCCGGCTCGGTGGAATATCAAGTTTGTCAGTCAAGGAGGCGGCCTGGAAACCAGCGTGGACCGGGCCTGGACCACCGTGCATGAGCTGTTGATAGATGAGGTGAGCCAAGGCTTCTTCATCGGGCCAGCCTTTGTGGACCAGCCCACCCAGCGCCCCGCGCCGCGTCCGCGCCGGCCGGGCGAGCTGAGGGTTGCATGCGTGGGCCGGGTAACCAAGTTCGCCCACAACGAGCGCTTTTGGCAAATACTGCTGCGGGCGCTCTCGCGGCTGCCGGGCCTGAGCGTGGACATCATCGGCTGCAACGCCGAGGAACTTTTCGCGGGTGGGTCCGTGCCCCATCCCCGCTTGCGTTTCCTGGGCTTCCGCAATGACGTGCCGCGGTTGCTTCCGGAATACGATGTGCTGCTCGACACCTGGCCGCGTGGCGGCGGCAGCACCATCAGGGAGGCCTTGGGCGTGGGCGTGCCGGTTGTATCAGTGCGCGCCCAGCTTTATGAGCACTATGACAGCCGCGCGGCCCTGCACGTGGGGTGCAACGAGATGGTGCACCCGGACCTACTGCTGCCGGAGATGAACAGCGCCAACCTACTGGGGGTGCTGAAGCGGCTGGGCGACGACCTGGCCTACTACCAGGGCGTGGTGGACCATCTAGCCAAGCTAGACGTATTTGGCCCCCAGGAGGTGGCGGTGGCCCTGCAAAACCATCTGCTGGGATTGGGCCAATAAAACACCCCGGCCCGTTGGGGACACCTGGCTGGCTCGAGGCGGGGCGGCTGGAGATAGGGAGAGGTGATCTTGCACCGGCTGGAGAGCAAGTTGTGGGAATCGGGACTGCTGGCCGGCTACCAGCGGGCCGCCGGGGGGGTTTGGCAGCCAGAACGCTTGGCCCTTTCCCAAACCGTTCAGCCGCACTGCGCGACCGAGGGAGTAAGCCTGGATGAGCGCTCCCAGGTGGAGATGTCCACCTCTTTCTATGAATGGCAAATCTATAAGGCTTTTCTCGGCCAAAACCTCGGTGGCATGGCGCCGGGCCTCCCCTTGTTGGAACTGGGGGCGGGAGACGGAAGGATCACTCGCTTTGTGCTGCAAATGGGTTTTGAGCAAGTCATCGCCTGCGACTGCAACTTGGGGGCACTGCGGAGGCTCCGCTCCAAGCTGGGCCCTGAGGAGAGGGACAGGGTGGTTCTCATCCAGAACGATATTGGCCAATTGTCGTTTCCTCCCGGTTATTTCGGGGCTGTGATCGCCATTGAGGTTTTATATTATCTGAACGAAGGCTATGAAGGCATGCTGGAGCGCCTGCACCAGATACTGGCCCCCCAAGGCCTGCTCATGCACTCCGAGCCGCTCCTGGAAGGGGCCTTGACCTATGCCTTGGTGGCGCAAGACTGGGACAGCGTGCGCAGCCTGTGCCATGAACGGCTCAAGATCGAGGATATCGGCCAGGGACAGATCGCTCGCTCCAGGGTATTCACGTTGACCGAGTTGCAGGCGGCCGGGCGGGGCGCGGGCTTCGCCTGGCGAGACCTGCGCTTCACGCCGGCGCTCAACAGCGTGGCCGTGAAGCAGATCGGCGCCGCCGCCCTGGAGCCGGAGGCCAAGCTGGAACTGCTGCGCGGCGTGAGGCAGTTGCTAGACAGCGGCCAGAACCCCCGCTGCGCCTTGGTGGCTGCCGGCAAAGCGCAGGTTGATTAGGGCGTTATCTCGCTTATGGTGCCGAAGGCCAAGCCGTGCCGCCGGGCTAGGCCCAACAGCGAATGCAGGAAGCTAGCCACGCCCGGGGCCTCAGACGGCCGCCGCAGCCCGGCCAGGCGCTCTGGAGAGTCCAGCCAGGGCCTGGCCCGGCCGTAGTCTTCCAACTGGGCCATATTGAGATACACATGGATGGGATGAAAGGCCATCACCTTGAGCCCGGGATGATCCAGATAGCTTTGGGGTTGCCAGCCATGGCCATACAGGCAGTTGATATCATCCTCCCAAAAGAACGGCACTCGGATCAGGCCGTTCCACAGCCGCCAGGGGCGCAGGGTCAGGCCCGCGCTCGCCGGGATATAGCAGCTCACCTCGTGCCGAAAGCCGCTGGCGGCAAACAACTCCAGCAGGCGGGTGCTGTTGAGCAAGGAGTGGCAGCGGATGCTGGTGGACTGGGGGGCCAAACCGCGAAGGTCTTGCAGCACCAGGCCTGGGTCCTCCAGGGGGCGGGGCGCCTGGGGGTTGGGCGGAAGGTTGGGATGCAAACCCAGCTCTATGTCCTGCCGGCCTCGCAGGCCGCGAACCAAGGGCGAGTCGTTGGTCAGGAAGAAGGTCGCCCGGGCCTGGTGGGCCTCCAGAATGTCCAGGGTGTGCTGGATCACATGATCGGCGGCCCAATCCATGTCAAAGATCAGGTATAAAGTGTCAGAGAAGGTTTTCATAATTGCCAGCCCAGGGGAGTCTGCCCATGGCCTATAGGGTGTTGGAACTGCAGGGTTCCTGGTTGCCCCATTGGGACCCTTTCGTGGAGCAGGCCCATGGCGGGACCATCTTCCACCGCCTAGATTTCCTAGCTTACCATGGCGACCGTTTCGCCAAGCAGGAATCCCATGTCATGTTTCTGGATGGCGACACCTTGGTGGGGGTCATGCCCATGGCCGTGCTGGACGGGGAGCAAGGCTCTTGGGCCCGCTCGCCCTATGGCGGCAGCTACGGGGGGCCGGTCTTCAAGTCGCATCCCACCTACCATCAAAGCCAGGGGCTGGTTCAGGCCCTGCTTGACCACCTTCGCGAGCGGGGCGTACACCGGCTGGTGATGACCATGCCCATCGCGCCGGCCTTTCGCCAGCCCTGTGACACCTTCCGCTTTGCGCTCCTGGAGGCGGGTTTCACCTGCCGGCGGCGCGACATCTCCAGCGTTGTGCCCCTGGCCACCGGCCAGACCGTGGAACAGTCCCTGACCTCCAGGGCTCGCAACATGGTCCGCAAATCACGCAAGGAGTCGGTGGAGGTGGTGCATCGCGGGGATGAGAAAGACTTCTGGCGGCTGATGGCCCTGACCTTCGCCAAGCACGGCGCGGAACCGACCCACACCCAGGAGCAGTGGGACTGGCTGAGGCAAAGATTTCCCCAAGCCATTTTCATGGACCTGGCCTATCACCATGGCGAGGCGGTGGCCGGCGTGGGCTACATGGAAATCAACCAGCGCCTGCATAGCTCGTTCTATTTTTGCCAGGACCCAGAGCACCAAAATCTGCAGGGGCTCAGCCTGCTCATCCAAGAAGGCCTCAGCCGTTGCCAAGCCCAAGGCTACGCCTGGTTCGATTTCGGCACCTCCTCGGTGGACATGCAAGCCCGGCCAGGAATCTTCCTGTTCAAGGAGGGCTTTGGCGCCGTCGGTGCCTTTCGCGAAACATATGAATGGCAGGACTGACACCGCCCCGCCCGTCAATTTCTTAATGCCAAGGCGACCCCCACGGCGGGAGCAGCCGGCCCTGGCCGGCATCCACAAGGCCCAGCGGCCCGGATGGGCCTCGCCGGTGGCACCAGGCGGG
>JACQYR010000026.1 GCA_016208115.1 Desulfarculus sp. | reverse complement strand
GCCGCCGGCGGCCCTGCCCCCCAGGCAGGCCATGCCCCTGGCGCCGGAGCCCCAGCCCGCCGCCCCGGCGGTGGAGGTGCTGGCCCCCGTCCAGACCCTGCCCGCTCTGGGCCCCGCCGAGGAGGCCCTGGAGGAGCGTCTGAACGTCAGTTGCCACCCCGAGCGGCGCGATGACCCCTGGTGGGAGCGCACCCGGGAGTTCAGCACCCTGTGGGACCAGATCGCCCGCTGGCGCCTGGGCTCCCTGGGCACCAGCTTCACCACCTTCGGCCCCCGCTGGCAACACCCCGAGTGGAACAACTTCAACCGGGCGCGCCGCCAGGCCGACGCCCGGGGCGCCCGCTACCTGGACTGGATCCAGGCCCAATTCGACCGCCTGAACGGCCCGGTGGTGCCCAGCGAGTTGCACGGCGAGGAGGCCCTGGCCGCCTGGCACAAGAAGGTGGCCAGCCAGGGCGGGCTACCCGGCCCCGCCCCCCTGGGTCCGGCACCCTATACCATGGACAGCTTCAACGCGCACAACCCCGACCACGTGGCCCACGCCGAGGAGCTGCTGGGCCAGATCACCTCCCTGGCCTACCGGGTCTACGGCCAGGAGTTGGACGGCCCCATCCGCCTGCTGACCCAGGCCATCGCCGGCGGCAACCTGCCCGAGGGCGCCCTGGATCTGCGCCCCCAGTGGAAGGACCGGGTCCTGGCCGCCCTGGGGCGCCAGACCGCCTACCAGGCGGCCCCTGCGCCGGCGGCCCCCCAGCCCCCCGCCGCGCCGCGGCCCGGCGTCTACGGCCCGGCCAAGATCGCTCCCAACAAGGCCTTGATTATCTAGACTATCGCGGACAAATCTTGAATTAAACCTTCAGGCCATCCCCAGCAAGCGGGGATGGCCTCGGTCCTTGTCGGCGGGTCATTATTCCAGCGGCACCCGCGCCGAGGGCAGGAAATCCCTTTCGCACGCGCGGTTGCGCGCCTGGTAGGTTTTGGGGTTCACCGACCGCAGGTCCTTGATGTAGTTCAGGGGCACGCCCAGGCGCTCCACGGTGGCCAAGGTCACGCCGTTGGTGGCCTCGTGGAAATCCCAGCGCGTGAAGTCCACATGGAAGTCAGCCTTCATGGGGTCCTTGGTGCGCTTGAGCGAGGGCGGCAGGGCCGCTCCTGGGTAGGTCATCAACTGTTTGACGCCACCATCGTAGAAAACGTAATAGGCATCCTTGCGTGGGGCTTGGCCGCTGGCCTCCTCCTGTCGAATGATATCCCCAAGTTTCCTCAGGGCCTCCGCATAGGTTGCCCCCCAAGAATCCAACTCGTATTTGCCCCGCGCCCCTTGGAGCCCTCCGGTGAAGCTGTTGAAATACAGGTACTCGTAGGGATGCAACCTGGCCATCAGGCCGGCCTGGTAAAGCAGGGCCAGGGCCAGGCAGCCGGCCAGCACCCGCCCCGCCCACCGGTGCCAGCCCCCCAGCAGGCCGGTGACTCGGTCCAGGCCGATCCCTCCCAGGACGGCCAGGGGCGGAACGATGAAGATCATGTGCCTGAGGCCGTCATACAAAGTCGAGCGGTTGACCATGACCATGGCCGGCGGAATGAAGAACGCCCCCAGCAGGCAGACGTAGGCAAGGAAGAGTTTGCCTCCCAGGCCTGGCCGGGAAGGGAATGGCAGCCGCCAGGCCCCCAGGGCGGCCAGGGCGGCCAGGGCGGCGATGAACACTTCCGGCAGCGTGTAAAGCAGATACTTGGGAATGTAGCTTGGCGGCAGGCTCAGGGAGCAATAATACAGGCCATCGAAGAGTTGAAGATGATTGTGCCGAAACTTGGAAAACGCCAACAAGGCAACGTAGGGATTGTATAGAGGGTCTTGTTGGGCCCAGGGCCAGGCCAGCAACATGATGGCATAGGCGATGATCCCGGCCGGCAGGAACCACTTTCTGCATACGGTCAGCAGATCGCCGGCTATGTCCCTGACGGAGCGGGCCGGCCATTGCCCGGCCGCCCACAGGGCCGTCATCAACGCCATGTACGCAACGATGATGGCCCCGCCCACCTTGACGCCCAGGCAGGCCCCCAGGGCCAGGCCCAGTTTTATGGCCAGGCCCCGAGGCACCCGGGGCAGGTGCTCCAGGGCGCGGGCCAGGTAATAGACAGCCCACATGTAGGCGGCCGCGAAGGGGATGTCTTGGCTGTTATTGAATATATGCCCATAATACAGTGGCGTGGCCGCCAACAGCGCCGCCGCCCAAAAGGCCGCGCGGGGGCCGCCCATATACCACGCCAGCCGCCAGGCGCCGGCCAGACCCATGAGGCCCGCCAGGGCGGTGAGCAAATGCCGTGCCTGGTAAGGCCCCCAGGGCAACCCCTTGCCCAGGACAGCGGCCACGGCCTCGAAAAGCCCGCCATGAAGGTACGGGGCAGGCGGGCTCAACGCCGACTTGTCGCCAAAACCCGAGGCATAATAGTTGACGACCAGCCGCCCGTACGCGGCCTGGGTGCTCTCGCCGGCCGTGAGTCCATAGTCCTGGAAGGTGCAGAAGACCAGCGCCAGCAACGCCAGCCCCAACAGCAGGGACAGGCGCTGGTGGAGCAGGCCCCGGGCCAGGCCCGGTCTGGCCAGCCCCAGCCTGAAGCGCAGGATGAAGCTGGTTTCTATCCTCAGCACCTCCAGGAGCATCCTGAAGGCATCGGACAGCGGCTTGATCTTGCTGCCGGCGATGGCCGTCCAGGTTATGGGCAGGGCCTGCACCGCGCAGCCCAACTCGCCCAGGACCTTGCTGATCTCCACGTCGTGCGCCCAGCCCCAGTTGGCCACCAACTCGAAGCAGCGCTGGGCTGTTGCACGGGGGTAGAGCTTGAAGCCGCACTGGGTGTCATCCAGGGGCAAATCGGTGATGGTCTGGACCAGGGTGTTGAACACCTTGCCCATCAAACGCCGGTAGGTCTCGTCGTTGATCTTGGAGGTGGGATGCTCGCGGCAGCCGTAGAAGGCCCGCAAGGGGTCGGGAGCCTCCCGCAGATTTACATAACCCCTCTCCTGCCACTCCAGGAGCTGGCTGGGCGGACAGGCCATGTCCGCGTCCAGGGTCAGGACCCAAGAGCCTCGGGCGGCCATGACTCCCACGCGCAGGGCCCTGCCCTTGCCCTGGTTGCGCGGCTGGTTGATAAGCCTGACATCCAAAGGCCCACCGCCGCCCTGGCCTCGGGCGGCCCGCCACTCCTCCCGCAGGCGCTCCATCAGGGCCGGGGTGTCGTCCTGGCTGCCGTCGTTGACCAGAATGACCTCGTAGGCCAGCCCCCCGGCGCGCGGACCGAACTCGTCCAGGCCCCGGCGCAGGCGGTCAAAGCGCTGGGCCTCGTTGAAAAGAGGGATGACCAGGCTGAGATGGAGGGTGGTGGTCATGACGCGCTCAAGGGCACCTCGCGGCCCCGCGAAAAAGATGGCCTGGGCCGTACAGGCCAGGGCCTTCCAGGGCGGATGGCTGTCGGCAACCCCCGCATGCTACCGCAGGGCAAGCCGGTGGTCAATCCAAGCGCCGCCGTCCCAGGGATGGGCGGGGGCACCGGGCCGGGCCTATTGGCGGGGTGCCACCTCCACCAAATTACAGTGAAAGGCGCAAGAGCCGCCCAGGTCGGCCAGGTCCTGGCTGGTGAGGTGGTTGATCCCCTGGCCGCCGGGGGTGTGCCGGCCCCAGTAGAGCCCCTCGGCCACGGTCACCCCGGGCCGGGTCTCCTGGCTGACCCGGACTCGCAACACACACGCCCCCCGGCCGTTGAAGACCCGCACCTCCTGGCCGTCGGCGATGCCCCGGGCGGCGGCGTCCCGGGGATGGATCAGGATGACCGCCGGCCCGGCCTGGGCCACCAGCGCCGGCACCTCGTTGAAGGTGGAGTTGAGGAACTGGTGGCGCGGCGGGGTGATGAGTTGCAGGGCATAGCGCCCCAGGCCCTCATCATCCTGGCTGGGCGCGCCCGCGGGCAGGGGGTCCAGGCCCAGGGCCTCTAGGGCCTGTGAGTAGAACTCCACCTTGCCCGAGGGCGTGAGGAAGCCGGCGGCATAGGGGTTGGCCGGGGCGTTGACCCTCAAGGGTCGCCCGCTGGCCAGGCCCTCCAGGGTGATGCCCTCCAGGTAGGGCGAGCCGGTCCGCAACAGCCAGGAGATGATCTCCTCCTCGCCGGCCCGGAAGACCGGCTCCGTGAAACCCAGGCGCCCGGCCAGCTCTTGGAAAACCGCCAGCAGGGGCCGGGCCTGCCCCGGCGGCGGTATCACCGGCTTGGCCATCTGCACGTGGTAGTGGCCGTAGGCGCGGTAGAGGTCGGTCATCTCCAGGGAGCAGGCCGATGGCAGCACCAGGTCGGCCAGACACGCCGTCTCGGTCAGGAACATCTCCTGCACCACGGTGAAGAGGTCCTGGCGCATCAGGCCGGCCAGCACCTGGGAGGTATCCGGGGCCACCACCGCCGGGTTGCACAGGTAGACGTACAACAGGCGCACCGGCGGCTGGGCCTGGGTCAAGGCCCGGCCTAATTGCACCATGTTGAAGGAGCGCACCCCTGGCGGGGCCAGGTCGGGCCGGGTGAGGGCCTTCATGTTGAAAGGCGCGGCCTCGCTGGTGGTGCGGGTGATGCCCCCGCCGGGCTGGTGCAAGGCCCCCACCAGGGCCGGCAGCAGGGCCACGGCGCGCATGGCCATGCCGCCCCTCACCTGGCGGGCGAAGCCGAAGCCGGTGCGGATATAGGGCGCCCGCGCCCGGCCGTAGTCCCGGGCCAGGCCCGCGATCTCCTGGGCATCGAGGCCGCAGACCTGGGCGGCGCGTTCAGGCGGCCACTCTTGCGCGCGCTCCCTTAATTGCTCGAAGCCCAGGGTGTGCCGGGCAATGAAGTCGTGGGCCAGAAGGTCCTCGCCGATGAGCACCTGCATCATGGCCAGGGCCAGGGCCGCGTCGCTGCCTGGTCTGAGCATGAGGTGCTGGTCGGCGCGCCGGGCGGTGCGGTTCTGGTAGGGGTCAATCACCACGATGCGCGCCCCCCGGCGGCGGGCCTCGCTGAAGAAAGGCCAGGCGTGCAGGTTGGTGGTCAGGGTATTGGAGCCCCAGATGATGATGAAATCCGAATCCACCACGGACTCGATGTCCGTGCTGGGGCCGCGCCCCAGGCTCATGCTGAAGCCCAGGCCGGCGGTGGTGCCGCAGATGGTGCGCTCCAGACGGCTGGCCCCCAGCTTGTGGAAAAAGGCGTCCCCTGCTTGGCGCTGCACCACGCCCATGTGCCCGGCGTAGGAGTAGGGCAGGATGGCCTCGGCCCCGTGGCGCTCCACAGTCTGGTTTATCTGGCGCTCGATGATATCCAGGGCCTCGCCCCAGCCGATGGGCCGGAAGGCGCCCGAGCCCTTGGCGCCGTCGCGCAACAGCGGCTGGGTCAGGCGGGCCGGCGAATGCACGCGCGCCGGGTAATGGCGCATCTTCTGGCAGATGAACCCCCGGGTGAAGGGGTGCCCAGGGTCTCCGCCCACCGCGACCGCCCGCTGGTCCCTTACCTTCACCAGAAGCCCGCAGGTGTCGGGGCAGTCAAAGGGGCAGACCGAGGGCCAAAGGGATTCCATGCCGCGCTCCTGGAGGCCTGGGGTTTTCGCTGGGCCTCATTATGGCAGATGGCCCCGCCCCCTGTCTCGCCGCCGCTGGCCGCTCGGTTGACAGGGTGGTGGCCATCAATTATAAGTTGGTGTGACCTCTACCATAATCATTTAGCGGGCAAGGAGCTTGTCCCCCATGTACCAGCACCCGACCATGGACCCCCAGACCCAAGAGCGGCTGTCCACCTTGCGGCACTCCCTGAGCCACCTCCTGGCCGCCGCCGTGCAACAGATGCGCCCCGAGGCCAAGCTGGGCATCGGCCCGGCCATTGACGACGGCTTCTACTACGACTTCCTGGTGGACCAGCCCTTCAGCCTGGGCGACCTCAAGGAGATCGAGAAACACATGCGTAAGCTGGCCGGCCGCAAGCTGGCCTTCACCCCCTCCAGCATGGGCGTGGCCCAGGCCAAGGACCGGCTGGCCGCCAAGGGCGAGGTGCTCAAGGTGGAGCTAGTGGAGGAGCTGGCCGCCCAGGGCGAAACCCAGGTCTCCTTCTACGACCTGGGGGACTTCCAGGACCTGTGCAAGGGGCCCCACGTGGCCGGCACCCAGGAGCTGCCGCTCAAGGCCTTCAAGCTGGACCGCGTGGCCGGGGCCTACTGGCGCGGCGACGAGAAGCGCCCCATGCTCAGCCGCATCTACGGCCTGGCCTTTCTGACCCCCGAGGACCTGGCGGCCCACATCCATCAGCGCGAGGAGGCCGAGCGCCGCGACCACCGCAAGCTGGGCCGCGAGATGGACCTTTTTGTCATCTCACCCGAGGTGGGCAAGGGCCTGCCCATGTTCACCGACAAGGGCACCACCATCCGCCGCGCCCTGGAGCGCTTCATCGTGGACGAGGAGCTCAAGCGCGGCTATCTGCACGTGCAGACCCCCATCCTGGGACGCAAGCACCTCTACGAGATATCCGGCCACTGGGAGCACTACCAAGACAGCATGTATCCGCCCATCAACGTGGACGGCGAGGACTACGTCCTCAGGCCCATGACCTGCCCCCACCACTTCATGCTCTACGCCGCCCGGCCGCGCTCCTACCGCGAGCTGCCGGTGCGCTACGCCGAGATTTCGCCCATGTACCGCAAGGAGCGCAGCGGCGAACTCACGGGGCTGATAAGGGTCATGGGCTTCCACCTGGCCGACGCCCATATCTTCTGCAAGCCCGAGGACGTCAAGCCGGTCTTCCGCGAGGTGGTGGACCTTATCAACTTCGTGATGGAAACCCTGGGCCTGGCCGAGCGCTGCTGGTACCGGCTGTCGCTACGCGACGACAGCAAGGAAAAGTACATAGACGCCCCCGAGAGCTGGGCCATGGCCGAGCGCGACATGCGCGAGATCTGCGAGGAGCTCAAACTGGACGCCCAGGTGGAGCCCGGTCACGCCGCCTTCTACGGCCCCAAGCTGGACGTGCAGATGGCCACCGTGGGCGGCCGCGAGGAGACGCTGTTCACCAACCAGATAGACATCGCCCTGGCCCAGCGCTTCCACCTGGAGTACATCGCCGAGGACGGCTCGCGGCGCATGCCCTGGGTGGTGCACCGCTCATCCATCGGCTGCCTGGAACGCACCATCGCCTTCTTGGTGGAGCACTACGCCGGGGCCTTGCCCCTGTGGATGATGCCGGTGCAGGTCAAGGTGCTGCCCATCACCGACGAGCAGACGGCCTACGCCAGCCAGGTCAAGGCCCACCTGGAGGCCTTGGGCCTGCGCGTGGAGCTGGACGACCGCAAGGAGACGCTCAACCGCAAGGTGCGCGAGGCCAAGATGCAGAAGATCCCCTACCTGTGCGTGGTGGGTAGCCGCGAGCTTGAGGAGGGCACGGTCAGCGTGACCAACCGCGACACCGACCGCAAGTCCACCCTGCCCCTGGACCAGTTCGCCGCGGCGGTGCTCAAGGAGCACGCCGCCCGGTCGCGGGTGTTGGCCGCCGCCGGCGCGGCCTGATGATGGTTAACGATTAGCCCGCAGAATTCATCAAGGCACGGGCGGGGGTAAACCCCGCTCCTACATTAAGACAGCGCCAACCTGGTTTATTCTTGATGTAGGGGCGGGGTTTATCCCCGCCCGTGTATTTATGCGGATAAACCAAGACGGGAGGGGATAAACCCCTCCCCTACGAAAACCAGTGCCTCCGGGGCCACCCTGTCTGCTCCCGGCCATCAACCGGGCAAAAGCCCTTTCCTTGCGCCCCCCCACCGGCCCTATACTATTAATAAGGGCAGGCGCCAGGGCACGGGCGCCAGGCAGGCATACCCCAACGGAAGCCAGCATGAACGACTGGAACGTGGTGGTGACCATCGCCGAGGGGCGCTACCGGCAGGCCCTGGACCTGCTGGCCCGCCACGGCCAGGTGCAACGCAGCGACTTCTACAACGTGCTCACCCTCCAGACCGACGACCCGCCGGCTTTCCTGGAGGGCCTGCGCCAGGCCCTGGAGGCCGACCCTCGGCTGGGCGGCCTGATCGGCAAGGCCATCCCCGCTAGCCAGGCCTTCACCTTCCAGAGCCCCGAGGAATTCCAAACCAAGGCCCGGGAGATCATGGCCAGCCTGGCCCCCCAGGTGGCCGGGCGAGGCTTCCACGTGCGCATGCACCGCCGGGGCTTCAAGGGCCGGCTCTCCACCATGGAGGTGGAGCAGCTCCTGGACGATCTGCTGGTGGAGCTTACCGAGCGGATGGGCCGCCCCGCGCGGGTGAGCTTCAGCGACCCCGAGGTCATCGTGGCCGTGGAGACCGTGGGCACCCGGGCGGGAGTGTCGGCCTGGGAAAAGGAGCAGCGGCGGAAATATCGCTTTTTGCGCCTGGACTGAGTCCGGGACTGGTCCCATATCCGGTGATGAGCAATCACCTTTGCCTTGTCAGGGAGGTTTGCCTATGCAGTCACCATTGCAGCTCAGCGTGCGCAACTGTAGCCTGACCAACCGCCTGGAGGAGGCCGTGCGCGAACGCGCCCACAAGCTGGACCGCTACTGCGACAAGATCATCTCCTGCCGGGTGATGATCGAGTGCCCCCACCGCAGCCAGCAGAAGGGATCGTCCTACAACGTCAAGATCAACCTGAGCGTGCCGGGCGAGGACCTGGTGGTGGGCCGGGAGCCCCACGAGGACATGGAGGTGGCGGTACGCGAGGCCTTTGACGCCGCCCGCCGCCAGTTGCAGGATTACGCCCGCCGCCAGCGCGGCGAGGTGAAGTTCCGCGAGGCCGCGCCGCCGGCCGAATAGGCCCCTAGCGGCCCCCAACCAGGAGGCGGCCCCCGCCGGCGACGGCTGGGGCCGCCTCGGTCGTTAGGCCCGGGTAACGGGCTTGACGCGGTCTTCCACGTAGTAGGTGATGCGGGTGCGGGGGCTTAGGTATTCAAAGACCTCGCCGGGCAGTTGGCAGGGGTGGATGCTACCGGTGATGGCCAGGTCGAGGTCGTCCTCCATGTCCAGGATCAGGGCCTCCTGCTTGGGGATGTCGGGGTCGTAGATCATGAGCGAGGGCTTGAGGGGATTCTTGGAGTTGACCGAGATCACCAGGCCCAGGGCCTGGTTGTTGAGCTGCACGATGGTGCCCGGCGGGTAGACGCCCAGGCAGCGGATGAAGGCCACCAGGAGGTTATGGTCCAGTTGGTTCTTGCGTTCCTTGTACATGTAGGCCAGGGCCTGGTAGGGCGTCAGCGACTTTTGCAGCACCGGCTGGTTGCACAGCTTGTCGTAGCGGTCCACGATGGCGGTGATCCTGGCCAAATGGCTGATTTCGTCGCCCTTGAGGCCGTCGGGATAGCCCTGACCGTCCAGGGCCTCGTGGTGCTGCTGGATGACCTGCGCGGCGTCGGGCGGGAAGTTGCCGCAGCGCGAGACGATGTCCACGCCGTACTTGGGGTGCAGGCGTATCAGGGCCTGCTCGGGCTTGGTCAGGGGTGTCTCCTTCTTCAGCACCTTCTTGGGGATGTTGTTCTTGCCCACGTCGTGGAACAGGGCGCCCATGCCCAGGGAGCGCATCTTGAGCTGCCCCAGGCCGGCCTGGCTGCCCAGGATCAGGGCCAGCACCGCCACATTGAGCGAGTGGTAGAAGATGTTCTCCTCCTTGCCGCGGATGTTCACCAGGTGCACCACGGCGTCGGAGTCCTCCAGCAGGTTGTCCACCATCTGGCCCACCAGCACCCCGGCCTGCTCCACGCTCTCCTCGCTACCGGTCATGAGGTTCTGCATCAGGGTGGGCAGTTTGTGCACGCTCTGGTTGTAGCGCTCCTCGGTGCGTTCGATCACCTCGCGCCGCTCCTTGAGCCGCTCGATGCGCTCGTTCTTCTGGCGCCAAAGCTCCTGCAGGTAGGGGTCGGGCTGGGCCGTGGCACCTTGGCAGGTGGCCGGGGCGGCGGACTGACCTGCCTGGCCGGCCGGGGCGCACCCCTGGGCCTGGGCCTGGAGCTTGGCCCGACGGCCCAGCGGCAGGCGGTCGCTCTTTTCGGGCACGCAGATAACCTCGGTGATGCCCAGGGACTTGAGGGTGTCAATCTGCTTCTGGTTCTTGACCTTGAACTTGCTGAACAAAAATGGATGATTGAACCATTGGCCCTCCAGACGGACGAAAACCCCCGGTTGCAGCAGGTCCACCGACACGCGGTATTCGGGCGAGAAATACATGGCTGCGCACATGGGTTTTCCTCCGCTGTCTTAGCCCCAATTATAATCATTATGCACGTCGGCGGGCGTCAATCTTTGCGGCCGGGCCGCAGCCGTGAAATATCTAAAGCTACTATTGCAGGAGGCCGATAAGTTGCACAAAGGCTTGGCCAATAGGCCATTAAAAGCCTGGTCACAAATGCTGTGGATTATGGTATGGTTATTTGGCCAGGCACCCATGGCCCCCGGCGGGCGGCCCTTGGCCGGACCGCCGGCAGCCAAGGAAGAGGTGATTAAGTGGGTCTGTTAAGCGACATCTTCGGGGGCAAGAAAAAGACCGCCGTGCCCCAGCCCAAGCGCCGCCGCGATGAGAAGGTGGGCCTGGCCAAGGTCATCACCTTGGAGGAAATGACCAAGAAGCGCGTCTGCGAAATCCTGGGCATAGAGGACCTGCGCGGCCCCATGGTTTCGGTGGTCAAGGCGCGCAAGCTCATGTGTGACTGGACCTCGCGGGTGGGCGAAAAGGGCGCCTATGAGAAGCGCCAATTCCTCATGAAGCAGATGAAGCAGATGGAGGGCATCGTCATCGTGGAGGAGGAAGAGCACAAGTAACCCCCCACGCCCCGCCCTTCCCTTCCGCCAGCCTCCCCCCTTTAAGATAAAGTCTAGCCACGCCCCGGCCCCGCCGCGGGAGGCCTCGCGTTCAGCGGGCATTTTTCGCTTTTCTTGGCCGTGATCCGGCTGCTAGTTTAATTGACGGCGGCCACGCGGCGGCGGCATCGGTCAGCCGCGTGGCGGCGCCATGTTCCCTCCTGGTCTGCCCATGGGGATGCCCATGACCAACAAGCTCATCACTCTGGCCCAGGCGGTGGCCCGCCATACCTGGGACGGCATGACCTACGCCCATGGCGCCGCCTTCCCCGTGGGGGCCGACTCGGTGGTCTTCGGCCGCGAGATGGCCCGCCAGGGCCGCCGCGATCTCAACCTGATCTCCCACTGCGGCTCCCAGCAGCTCAACCTGCTGGCCGCCGTGGGCGCCGTGCGCCGGGTGGAGGTGGGCTTCTCGGGCCTGGAGGTCTACGGCTTCGCCAAGGGGCTCAACCGCGCGGTCACCAGCGGACAGACGGTCATCGAGGACTACTCCAACGGGGCCATGGCCCTGCGCTTTTTGGGTGGGGCCCTGAACTGGCCCTTCGTGCCGGCCACGGTCTGCCTGGGCAACGACCAGCAGTGGTGCAGCGGAGACCACCCCGATGAATACCCCTGCGCCCACAAGATACCCGAGATCACCGACCCTTTCACCGGCAAGAAGCTGGGCGCCTTCAGCGTGCTCAGGCCCCAGGTGGCGGCCATCCACGTCACCATGGCCGACCAAGAGGGCAACGCCATCATGCTGGGTTCGGAGTGGAGCCGCTTCGAGATGGCCCGCGCCGCCCACAAGGTGGTGCTGGTGGCCGAGCGCATCGTGGACCAGGGCTGCATGCGCCAGTACCCCAAC
>JACQYR010000025.1 GCA_016208115.1 Desulfarculus sp. | reverse complement strand
CAGGGGTCATTCGGTCCCAAGGCCGGTGGGAAGGCGCGGAGAGTAGGACGATCCACCAGCCAGAAGACCTGCCGGCCCCCTGAAACGCCTGGTGGCGGGAGATGGCAAATCCCCGATCCTTTATCATAAGGGTCGGGGATTGTTGTTTTAAGTGGGCGACGTGGGCCTTGGCCGGCCTTGGGCGCCCGCGAGTCAACTCCCGCCGGGGTCTGGGTCAGGGCATGGTCGCCCGGCCGGGCCGGCCAAGTAATGCGCCAGGCAGAGTCCGTAACCTTCGGGAGCAAGGAGCAAGACGTGCAAACCATCCTGGAAAAGGCCGTGGCCGGCCAGATCACCCCCGAGATGCGCCAAATCGCCCAGGCCGAGGGCCTGGAGCCGGAACTGGTGCGGGAGCGCATCGCCGCCGGCCAGATCGTGGTGCCCCTGAACAAGAACCGCCCCAGCCGCCTGGTGGGCATCGGCAAGGGGCTACGCACCAAGGTCAACGCCTCCATCGGCACCAGTACCGACCTGTGCGACCTCGGCGCCGAGATCGCCAAGGCCCAGGCCGCCCAGGAGGCCCAGGCCGACACCCTCATGGAGCTCTCCGTGGGCGGCGACCTGGACCTGGTGCGGCGGGAGGTGCTGGGGGCCGTGGACCTGCCCGTGGGCAACGTGCCCCTGTATCAGGCCTTCCGCGAGGCCGAGGACAGGTATGGCGACCCCAACAAGCTCAGCGAGGAGATGCTGTTTGACATCATCGAGCGCCAGTGCGCCGACGGCATCAGCTTCATGGCCATCCACTGCGGCATCAACCGCGAGACGATCCTGCGCCTTGAGCGCCAGGGCTACCGCTACGGCGGCCTGGTGAGTAAAGGCGGGGCCTCCATGGTGGCCTGGATGGTGCACAACAAACGCGAGAACCCCCTCTACGAGCAGTTCGAGCGCGTGGCGGCCATCCTCAAGAAGTACGACGTGGTCTTGAGCCTGGGCAACGGTTTCAGGGCTGGGGCCTTGGCCGACTCCTCGGACCGGGCCATGGTGCAGGAGCTGGTCATCAACTGTGAACTGGCCGAGATGGGGCGTAAGCTGGGTTGCCAGATGATGGTGGAGGGGCCGGGGCATGTGCCCCCGGACGAGATAGAGGCCAATATCATTCTGCAAAAGCGCATGTCCGGCGAGGCGCCCTACTACATGCTGGGGCCGCTGCCCACCGACCTGGGCGCGGGCTACGACCACGTCACCGCGGCCATCGGCGCCGCTCAGTCGGCCCGCTACGGCGCGGACCTGATCTGCTACATCACCCCGGCCGAGCACCTGGCCCTGCCCGGCGTGGCCGACGTGGTGGAGGGAGTCAAGGTCTGCCGCCTGGCGGTGCACATCGGCGACTTGGCCAAGTATCCCGAGCGGCGCGGGCGCGACGCGGCCATGAGCAAGGCCCGCCGCGACCTGGACTGGCCCGCCCAGTACGAGCTGGCCCTGTTCCCCGAGGATGCCCGGCGCATCCGGGGCGAGCGCTGCCCAGCCGACGAGCACACCTGCACCATGTGCGGCAAGTTCTGCGCCAACAAGGGCTCCAACGCCGTCTTCGGCCATTTGCTGGAAGGCAGCGTCAAGCGCTGACAGCCACGGCGGGGGGCTCCTGGCCCGCCGGTGGTCGAGCCCCCCGCCCCTCGAAGCCTGCCTCGTACAGCATTTGACTGTCTTGGCTGGGGGTTGCGGCACCTGGCGTTTGAAATGTTCGAAAAGTTGCCTCTTCCTCTGGACAACCGCGCGGTCCTAGTGCATCATTTCCTGGTTTTTCATCCGTACCTCTTGCCCGGCACGGAAGGACCTGACGCATGGATCTGACAGCTTGGGGGATGGACGGCCCCTTCCTGGGCCTGGTGTTGAGCGTACTCAACATCGTGGTGATAGATATTGTGCTGGCCGGTGACAACGCCCTGGTGATCGCCATGGCGGTGCGCTCCCTGCCCCAGCGCCAACGCCTCAAGGGCATACTCATCGGTTCCGGCGCGGCGGTCCTGTTGCGCGTGGCCCTGACCTTCGGGGTGGCCCAACTCCTGGACATACCCTTCCTCAAGCTGGCCGGCGGCCTGGCCATCTTGTGGATCGCCGTCAAGCTGGTGGCCGAGGGCGCCTGCGAGGAAAAAGAGGCCTGTGAGGCCCAAAACCTGTGGCATGCCCTGCGGCTGATCGTGGTGGCCGACATCACCATGTCTCTGGACAACGTGCTGGCCGTGGCCGGGGCCTCCCATGGCAGCCTGTCCCTGCTGGTCTTCGGCCTGCTGCTCAGCATTCCCCTGGTGGTCTTCAGCAGCAACCTGTTGGCCAAGCTCATGGACAGATACCCGGTCATCATCTGGGTGGGCGCGGCCATCCTGGGGCGCGTGGGCGGCGAGATGATCCTGGGCGACCCCTTGGTGCTGGGGTGGCTGCAACCGGCGCCGTTGACCACCTACCTTGGCCAGGCCGTCTTCGCCCTGGGGGTGCTGGCCACGGGCCGGCTGTGGTTGAACCTCAGGTTCCGCACCGTCAAGGCTGAGTAGCCGGCGGCCGGGTACCCCGCTATCCTGCGGGGTCTCACGCCAACAAAGGCCCCCGCAGCCGGATGGTTCCGGGGGCCTTTGTTGCTTGGTGTATGGGGGGCCGGGTTCTTACATAAATTCATGTAACAGTATTGTTGTTTCGCCGCAAACACACGGGCGGGGATAAACCCCGCCCCTACATTAAGACAACGTGATAATTGTCTTTTCTTGATGTAGGGGCGGGGTTTATCCCCGCCCGTCTTATGAAAACTAAAACGCTATATTTGAGGTTAAACTGGTATTAGCCCATGAAACGCCAGCAGTGTTTGATGTGTTTTTCCTCGAACTTGGTGCTGCTCATGGCCACCAAGAAGGCGATGAGGAAGGCCACGGGCATGGCCACGATGTTGGGGTCCAGGAACTGCAGGTTGAAGCCGGGGCTGCCGGGGGCGTAGCCGGCCAGCAGGCTGTCCACCCCGAACATGGCCTTGCAGATGCCCAGGGGCTTGGAAACCGGGGTGTGCAGGAACATCAGCAGGAAGAAGGAGACCGCGAAGCCGCCCAGCATCGAGGCGATGGCCGCGGCCTTGGTCATGGCCTTCCAGGTGAGCCCCAGGATGAACATGGGCAGGAAGGTGGCCGAGCACAGGCCGAAGAAGAAGGCCGTGGCCTTGGCGATGATGGACTCGGGCAGGATGAAGGCGCAGCCCATGGCCAGGAGCACCGCCACCAGGGCGGCCAGGCGGTTGACGGTCAGCACGTTGGCCACCCGGGCGCCCAGGCCCTTTTCGTAGACGTCGCGGCCCAGGCTGGTGCCGGCGGCGTGGAACTGGCCCGACAGCGTGCTCATGGCCGCGGCGAACATGGCCAGCAGGAAGAAGGTGGAGAACCATTCGGGGAAGTAGTTGGTGATGTAGGCGGGGATGATCTTGTCTATGTTCTTGTCGCCGCCGATGAAGGCCACCTGGCCCAGGACCTTGCCGGTCTGGTCGGGGATCTTGAAGAAGACCACGTTGGATAGCGCGCCCACCACGAAGGCCACGCCGGTCATGAAAAGCAGGAAGGGACCGCCGTACATGACGCCCCGGTTCAGCTCGCGGTCGCTCTTGACCGTCATGAAGCGCACCGCCAACTGGGGCTGGGCCAGCACGCCGATGCCCACGCCGTAGACGATGGTGGTGTAGACGATCAGCCAGGTGGGGGTGCCAAAGTCCAGGCCCTGGGTCCAGCCATTCCAGCCCTTGAGCATGGGGTGCCCCTTGATGGCGGCGGTGGCGTCGGGGTTGAGCGCCAGGTCGGTAAGCGCTTGGTGGGCGGCGGTGAAGCCGCCCAGCACCGAGTAGGTCCAGAAGATGAAGACGGCCATGATGCCGAACATCAGGCAGGCCTGGAAGGCGTCGGTGTACATCACCGCCTTCATGCCGCCGGTGATGACGTAGAGCGCGGTGATGGCCGTGAAGATGAACACGGCCACGTTGTAGCTGATGCCCAGGTTGACTTCCAGGAGCCGGGCCACGCCGATCAAGACCGCCGCGGCGTACACCGGCATGAACAGGAAGATCACCGCCCCGGAAAAGCCCTGGATGAAGCGTGACTGGAAGCGCCGGCCCAGGAGTTCGGGGAAGGTGTGGGCGTCGAGCGCGCTGCCCATGCGGCGGGTGCGCTTGCCGCAGAAGACGAAGGCCAGGAATATGCCCACGAAGATATTGAAGAAGGTGAGCCACAACAGGGGGAAGCCCCACATGGCCGCCGCCCCGCCGAAGCCGATGATGGCCGAGGTGGAGATGAAGGTGGAGCCGTAGCTCATGGACATGATGAAGGGATGGACCTGGCGGCCGGCCAGCATGTAGTCGCTGGCTACCTTGGTCTCCTTCCACCCCCTGTAACCCAGGTAGATGACGATGGCGAAATAGATTGCCGCCCATAGTAGTTTTTCGGTCATGGCGCTCTCCTGAGAGTTGGCTTAAGCCCGTCCAGGCCGCGGCCGCAGGCCTACAACTTGGCGTTTATTTCTTTCTCTTCGGCCCGCAACTCCTCGGTGAGGGGACCAGAGTCATTGTATTTCACGATGCCGTAGACAAGGCACAACACGGCTGCCCCGATGCTCAGCAGGTAAGCCAAGGCCAATTCGGTGCTGGCTATTCCCAACATCTCCTAACCCCTCCTTTCAGCCGGCAGGACGCCAATGGTAATTGGTTGATGGGCTCGGACGCTTTTACGCAAGGGGAACCCTCCTGTTCTGGCGGTCACGAAAAACCTCCTCATGACGAGTCGCGCTTTCGCCGGCAGGATAGCCACGGACTGCCGGGAAGCGCTATTTCACCAGACCAGCCCGGGCAAGTGGAGCCAGCCAAATAGCGGGATGGGCGGCCTGCCCAGAGGGGTGTTCCCCTGGATGTAACACGGCCATCCACGGAACAGTCACAACCTGGGACGGCCTAATGCCACAGCCGTCTGGTGGGATAATAACTTAGCTGATATTTAGCTGTCAAAGGTGTTGTGCGGGCAGTTTTGCTGAAAAATCGCGCGTTCAAATTATCACTAGCCGCCGCCTGGCCGGCTGGGTCGAAGGGGTTGCAGGGGTTGTGGAGAGAGTCGGCGTTCACCCGCCCTCCACCGGTGGAAAGACCACCAGGTCGTCGCCCTCCCGGGGCGCTTGGTCCAGCGAGGCCTGCATACCGTTGAGCAGCAGGACCTTGGCCGGCTCTGGGGGGATGCCCAGTCTGGCTAATACTTGGCCCAGGGTGGTACCTGGCGGCAGATCCAGGGGGAATTGCCCTTGGCCGCCGGGGGCGTGGTCCTTGAGGTTGAACAACAGCCGCACCTGGATGCGCATGGCCCCTCCGTTAAACCCCGCCCAGGCCCAACTGGGCCAGCTTGGCCGGGCCGGGGCGTCCCTCCTGGTCCCAGCCCCGGGCCTGGTAGTAGGGGGCCAGCATCTCGTCTAGATGGCAGACCCTGCCCCGGGCCGGGCCGTGGGGCAAGGGCTCATGGGTGATGCGGGGCGGCAGGCTATCGTGGCGGCGGTCCAGGCCGGCCCGGTTGAGAAACAGGCGCTCGGCGTTGAAGATGCGCTCTCCCGCCAGGCACAGCTCCTCCAGGGTGTAGCCCGCGCCGGTGGCGGCGTTGAGCAGTTCCATGATTCCCTGGGGCCGGATGGCGCGGCTCTTGTCCACCAGGTTGCGCACCGAGAAGAAGACGCACAGCCCGGCGGCGTCAATCACCGCGAAGCTGTCCTGCCAGTCCTTGACCAACTGGGGCTTGTCCTGCCAGGAGTGGGGATCAATGAGCATGGGCACGCCCAGAAGCTCGATGTAGGCCGGGTCGCCGCGCATGTGGCTGGCCCCGATGGGGCTGGTGGCATAGGCCAGGCCCATGCCCTGCTCGCCCCGGGGGTCGTAGCCGGCGAACTCCTGGCCCTTGGCCACCATGGCCAGCTCGGGGCGGCCGTAACGCTCGGCCAGCCTTTTGCTGCCCAGGCCCAAGACCTGGCCGAAGCCCTGGCCCAGGCCGGTCAGCCGGGTCAGCTCCACCAGGGCGGCGGCGTCGCCAAAACGCAGGGGGCGGCCCAGGCCCACCTCGTCCTGGGGCAAGAGCCCCAGCTCGCTCAGTTCCATGGCGCAGGCCAGGGTAGAGCCCATGGTGATGGTGTCCAGGCCCAGTTCGTTGCACAGGTAATTGGCCTTGGTCAGGGCGGCCAGGTCGGAGATGCCGCAGTCGCTGCCCATGGCGTAGACCGTCTCGTACTCCGGCCCCTCGCCCCGGCCCTGGTAGGGGCCGTCCTTGATCTCGGTGGCCCGGCCGCAGGCGATGGGGCAGGCGAAGCAGGCCTTGGGCGCCCGCAGGTACTTCTGGGTCAGGGCCTCGCCGCTGATCTGCTCCCAGCCCTCGAAGGTGCCCTGCTGGAAGTTGCGCGTGGGGAAGACGCCGTAGTTCTGGGTGGCGGCCACGGTCACCGCCGTGCCGTAGGTGCGCAGGGGTGGCGGGGCATCGGGGTAGGAGGCCTGGAAGCGCTCCAGGATGGCCTTGACCAGGCCCTTGAAGCCGGCGGGGTCGTGCAGGGCCACCGGCTCGTCGCCGCGCACGGCGATGGCCTTCAAGTTTTTGGAGCCCATCACCGCGCCCACGCCCGAGCGGCCGGCGGCGCGGTCGCGGTCGTTCATGATGGAGGCGAACAATACCCCCCGCTCGCCGGCCGGGCCGATGCAGGCCGTGCGGGCCTTGGCGTGGGTCTCGGCGCGCAGGGCGTCGTCGCATCGGTGGGTGTCAAGGCCCCAGAGGTGGCTGGCCGGCCGCAGCTCGGCCTGGCCGCCGTTTATCCACAGGTACACCGGTTGGGGCGAGCGCCCCTCTATTATCAAGGCCTCCCAACCGGCCTTCTTGAGCGCCGCGGGGAACTGCCCCCCGGAGTTGGAGCAGGTGACGGCCCCGGTCAGGGGCGACTTGGTCATGACCATGTAGCGGGCCCCGGTGGGCGCGCCCGTGCCGGTGAGCGGCCCCACGGCCAGCACCATGAGGTTCTGGGGGCTAAGGGGGTCGCAGGCCGGGTCCATCTCCCTGAGCAGATGGGCGATGCCCAGGCCGCGTCCGCCGATGTAGGCGCGGGCCAGGGCAGGGTCCAGGGGCTCGCTGGTGATGGTCCCGCTGGTCAGGTTCACGCGCAGTATCTTGTCTCGCCAGCCGAACATGCCTTGCTCTCCCGCCTAGTCGCCCAGGACCTCGCCCACCACCCTGGTGAGCGTGTCAGCGATGTATTCCAGTTCCTGATCGCCGGCCACGAAGGGCGGGGCCACCACCAGGGCGTCGCCGTCAACGCCGGCCAGGGCCGTGGCTTTGTAGGTTATGAGCCCCTGGTCGAACAGGGCCTGCCACAGGCGCTCGGTCACCTGCTCCTGGCGGGGCCTTCAAGAGCCGGCCCAGGAACTGGCCCATCTCGGCCACCCGTTCCACCAGTCCCTCGCGCTCCAGGATGCCGATGGCGGCCAAGCCGGCGGCGGCGGCCACGGGGTGGTGGGAGTAGGTGCCGCCGTGCATGAAGACCCCGCCGCCGTCGCGTATGGCCGCGAAGTGGCGCTCCAGGGTGCCCACGGCCGACAGCGCCAGGGTGCCGCCGCTGAGGCCCTTGCCCAGGGTGACGATGTCGGGCACCACGCCGTAGTGCTCACTGGCCGGCCAGCGGCCGGTGCGCCCCAGGCCGCACATCACCTCGTCTTGGATCAAGAGCACCTGGTGGCGGTCGCACATCTCGCGCACCCGGGGCCAGTAGCCCGCTGGCGGGGGCACGGCGGCGATGGTGGCGCCGCTGACCGTCTCGGCCAAAAAGGCCGAGACCGTGGCGGGGCCCAGGTTCTGGATGGCCTCCTCCAGGGCCGTGGCGCAACGCAGATCGCAGGCCGGGTGCTTAAGCCCCCAGGCGCAGCGCAGGCAATAGGGCGGGGGTATGTGGTGCGCGTCAAGGAACATGGGGGCATAGGGCACCCGGAAGCTGGTGCGGCCGGTGGCCGCCAAGGCGCCCAGGGTCAGGCCGTGGTAGGAGCCCCAGCGGGCGATGAGCCGCGATTTCTGGGGCCGGCCATTGTCCAGGTGTATCTGGCGGGCCAGCTTGATGGCCGTCTCCACGGCCTCGGCCCCGCTGGTCTGGAAATAGAAGCGGCTAAGCTCGGGCGGGGTGTGCCGCGCCAGGGCCTGGGCCAGGTCCTCCACCGGCGCTGTGGTGAACATGGTGGGGTGGGCGTAGTGCAGGGTCATGATCTGGTCGTGCACGGCTTTGGCTATCTCCTGGCGGCCGTGCCCCAGGTTGACCACCACGGCCCCGCCGCTGGCGTCCAGGTAGCGCTTGCCCTTGTCGTCAAAAATCCACACGCCCTCGGCCCGGGTGGCCAGGGGCAGGCTGCCCTTGAGCTTGCGTGGAAAAACCTTGCCCGATGGTATGGCCATGCTGTGCGCTCCCCACTGGTTTTAGCTGAATTATAGCAGAAACCAGCTCCTGGTTGGCCTGGCCAGGCCTCGGCCCGATGGCTCAAACCGCCGATTCAGGCCTGGCTTTACGGACCCGCCGCCGGCTGGTTTGGGCTCGGACCCATCCCGAAAAAACCCTACTGCCGGCAGGCCTGTATTTTATACTGAATACACGGGAGGGCTAATTACATGAAAAAATACATTTTGCTTATCGCCTCCATCCTGTTGGCGGTGACCGGAGTCCAGGCCGGTGAATTGCAGAAGGATTATTTCGCCGCCACCAAGCCGGGGGCCTGGGCGACCTATAGCCTGGAAACGGCCGACGGCACCAAGGCCAGGTCCAGCAGCCAACGGGAGGCCGACCAGGGCGGACAGGTCGTGGTCGAGGAGATCATGAAGATTCAGGCCGGGCCAGGGGCCGGCACCGAGTCCAAGAACATCCACGTGCTGCAAAAGGATTTCAACCTGGCGCGCGACTGGCTGAGCTTCGGCAAGTTCACCGAGAAGATGCGCATGAAGGGCACGGGCTACGACATGCCGGTGGACCCCGCCACCCTGGCCACCATAAAGAAAGGGTCCAAGGATTTCCGCGGGGCCGTGACCTTCGAGGCGGCTGAAGTGGTGGAGGGCCGGACCTGCGACCGCTATGCCTACACCGTGGCCATCATGGGGCCGGGTCCCAGCAAGGAGGCGGGCAAGATATGGCTGGATCCCACCGTGGCCTTTGGCATCGTGCGCCAAACGGCCAAGACCGTCAATGCCGATGGCTCGGTGGCCTCCTCCTTTGAACTCAGGCTGCGGGAAACCGGGCAGGTGCAGATGGCAACCGCCGCTCCCGACCCGGCCAGCCGGCCCGCCGCCCCGGCGGCCCCGGCGGCCGTCTCCCTGCTGGAGGGCTACAAGGCGGGCCGCGTCGGCATAGGAGTGGTGGTGCCGCCCAATTCCCAAGGCCGCCAGCTCCAGATCATCCTCATCAACAAGACGGAGAGGCAGCTCACGGTCAAGTTGCAGGCTGGCAGCCTGGACATCCCGGCCAGTTCACCTGTGGAGGTGCTGAAGATCGCGGTGAAGAAGAGCGAGCAGGTGGTGGTGCCGGCGGGCGACACCTCCGAGGCCATCACCGTGGATCAGAGGCCGGGGCGCGGGGCGCTGGAAGGCAGGTTCGAGCTGTCGGTCTACGAGGGCACCCAGCTCTTTTCGGGGTCGGTGACCAAGGGGACCGTGGCCGGCAAATAACCACCAATGAAGATGTTGGGTTACGGGGCCGATGGCCCCTAACCCAACCTACAAGATTCTGTAATCTTCTCCTGTTTTTCTGAGCAACCCCTCAACGGGAGCCGCCAGCCTTGGTCAGTGCAATATGGCCGCCCGACCCGTTATCGCCCGCCGCGGCTCGCGGCCCGCGGCCCGCGGCCTTGACAGCACATGGGGGTTTGCCCATGGTGGAGGACAGCCAGGACGCGGTCTTTGCCCAGGCCCGGGAGGCCTTTGCCCGGCGGGGGCTACTCAGGCACAGCTTGCGCTTGTGTCTGGGGGAGCGCCTGTACAGCGTGCGCTGCGACGACGACTGCTTCAGCATCTATCGGGTCAACGAAAAGCCTTTTCTGCCGCCGGGCCTGCCGGGCTGGATGGTCTGTCGCCTGAGCGCCGGGGAGTGCTTCAGCCTGGACCAGGATGAGAAGGCCTGCGCCTTGCCCCAGACCCCGGAGCAACTGGCCCAGGCCCGGGCCTGGCTGGAATTGGTGCTGAAGAGCCTGCCCGCCCAGGAACCATAGCCCCCGCTCGGTCAAACCCTAGCCCATCAGCGAGGCATCTCGTGCAAATCTACGTCTCCGGCTCTCTGGCCTATGACCGCATCATGAACTTCGACGGGCGCTTCTCCGACCATATCCTGCCCGACAAGATCCACGTGCTCAACGTGTGCTTCAACGTCAACGGCCTGCAAGAGAAGCTGGGCGGCACCGCGGGCAACATCGCCTACGGCCTGGCCCAATTGGGCGAGAGCCCCACGGTGCTGGCCAGCCTGGGGCGCGACGGCGGCCGCTATATGGAATGGATGAAGAGGCACGGTATCGGCGTGGAGTGCGTGCGCCAGGTGGAAGAGGAGTTCACCGCCGGGGCCTACATCACCACCGATCAGTCGGACAATCAGATCACCGGCTTCAACCCCGGGGCCATGAAGTTCTCCTGCTGCTTCGAACCCCAGGGCCTGGACCCCCAAAGCTCCCTGGCCATCGTGGCCCCCGGCAACCTGGAGGACCTCACCCAACTGCCGCCGCGCTTTCGGCAACTGGGCCTGCCCTTCATCTTCGACCCCGGCCAGTCGCTGAACATCCTCAGCGGGCCGCAGTTGGTCGAGTCCATCACCGGGGCCTTGGCGCTTATAAGCAACGACTACGAGCTGGAGCTAATCACCCGCAAGACCGGCCTGGACCTGGCCGGACTGCTGGGGTTGACCAGCGCGGTCATCACCACCAAGGGCGACCAGGGCTCGGTCTTGCAGCGGGCCGGCGGCCAGGTTTTTATCCCCGTGGTGCCGGCCCGGGAGGTCAAGGACCCCACCGGCGCCGGCGACGCCTACCGGGGCGGGCTCTTGAAGGGCCTGGCCCAGGGCCTGAGTCTGGAGGAGTCCTGCCTGTGGGGGGCCACGCTGGCATCCTACGCCGTGGCCAGCTATGGCACCCAGGAGTACCGCCTGGACCCAGCCGATTTTTTAGAGCGTTTGGCCCGCGCCCAGGCGGGACAGGCATGAGCACCGGACCGGGCGACATCGTGCTGATCCACCACAAGGGGCACGCCGTGACCTACGCCCGGGTGGAGGAGATCACCACCGACGTCAAGCCGGGCTGGTGGCAGGTCAAGCTTCTGTTCTTGCAGGTGCCGTCCCAGGAGGTGACCTGGATACTGCGCGAGGAGTACATTGACGGCGGCGAGTTCACCATGGGCGGCGATCCCATCCGCCTGGAAAAACTGGCCCCGGCCGCGAGCCTGGCCGGTCCGCCCGAGCCCTCCCCGCCGCCCTCCCAGGAAGGCGGCGCTGGCGGGGGCGGCGGCAAGGTGGTGAGCCTGGCCGGCCGCAAGGGCAAGCCCCACTAGCCCTTGAGCAGGGTTTGCCAGAGCTCGATGATGGCTGGCCGGCGGCCATCCAACTGGCCGCGCAGTTCGCTGACCGTGGACATGTCAAAGCCCAGCTTGCCCAGCACCACCTTGCTGACCTCCGGCTTGTCGGGATTGCCGGAGTGTCCCAGGCCGATGCGGCGGGCCAGGTAGTCGGCCACGTGGGCCCAGGCCACCAGGTTGTAATGCAGCAGGCCGGCGTGGGGCATGTGATGGTGCCCCATGACCTCGCTGAACTGCAAGGGCAGATCCCAGTGCTCGCCCAGGGCCTCGCCCACCTCGCCGTGGTCCATGTCCAGGGCCTTCTCGGCCTGGCGGTAAGGCAAGTTCTCCTTGGTCATCAGCTCCTTGAGCGAGGCCACCTCGTCGGGGAAAAAGGCGGCCAACACCACCTTGCCCAGGTCGTGCAGCAGGCCGGCGGTGAAGGCGGGGTCGCGCTGGGACTTGTCCAGGCGGTCGGCGATGAGGCCGCAGGCGTCGGCCACGGTCAGCGAGTGCAGCCACAACAGCTCGGCGGCCTTCTGGTTGCGGAAGGATGAGGGGTGCAGAAAGCCCATGAGGCTGGCGCCCAGGCAGATGTTGCGTATTTCCTCGTAGCCCAGGGCCACCACGGCCCGGGTGACCGTGAGAATCTGGTGGCGGAAGCCGTAATAGGCCGAGTTGGCCACGGCCAGGACCTTGGAACTCAGGGCCTGGTCATGGGCGATGATGGCCTCCAGGTCCTGGGCCGAGCTGGTTTCCTTGTTCAAGAGGGCCAGGATTTGGCTCAGTACCGTGGGGAGGGTGGGGACGTAGCGTATGCCTCGCACGAAGCGGTTCTGCATGCTCGGGGGTTCCTCGGAGATGGCGGTTAGCAGAGTCTAGCCCGAAGGTACTGTATTAGAGGGCCAGTGTCAAGGCGTTCAGTATTAACGCCTTGTTAGCTCTGCTAATTCACACCCCGGACCGCCAGGGCGGCCAGGGTCTGGCGCCTGGCCGCCGCGAAGGCCTCCGGACCCCGCTCCAGGCGCCGGGGGCCGGGCCGAGGCAGGCCCAGGCCTTTGACCTCCAGGGCCTGGATGCCTTGGCCCCGCAGGCAGGCCAACTGATCCAGGTAGTGCTGCTGGCGGGCCAAGTCCACGGCCTGGGACTGCAAGGCCAGGGGGCTGAGCCGTTTGTGCAAAAAGGCCAGGGGGGGCCGCTCCAGGCTGGCCGAGGGCAGCCAGTGCACCACCAGGCTCTTGGCCCCGAAATGCTCCACCGCCGCCACCAGGGGGGCCTTGTCCACCAGGCCGCCGTCCACCATCAGGCCGCCGTCCAGTTCCACCGCCGCGAAAAGCAAGGGCACCGCCCCGCTGGCCCGCACCGCCGGGGCCAAAGGCCCCCGGGTAAGCACGGCGCGTCCGCCGCCCGCCAGGTCCAGGGCCACCATGAGACAGCCCTTGGGGCAGGCCTCGAAGGTGGGGCAGGGCAGGGTCTCTTGCAGCAGGCGCTCAAAGGCCAAGCCCCGCAGGTAGCCGGTCTGGCCGCGGCCGGCCCTGAGCAGGCTCCTGAACAGGTGGGCCGGCGGTGGAGGGTCCCAGAAGTCCCGCCGGCTCAGGCCCTGGAAAAGGCGTCGGGCTCCACCCCCAGGTCGCTTAAGGCCTGCAAAAAGCCGGCATGGGCAAAAAAGCCGAAAAACCCCGAGGACATCACCGCCACCAGGGGCCGGGGCAGCTCGCGCAGGGCCTGAGCAGACTTGGCTCCCGGCAGGCCCGCCCCAGATGCCACGTAGCCTTGATTAGTCAAAACGGTGCCCTGCCAATATTTTTATGGTTTGTTCGAGATTAGGTTGCCCTGGGCGTCCAAGGGCAGGGGCTGGCCCTTGCGGTAGGCCAGGGCCTGGCCGGTGGCGATGCGCTTGCCGTCGGCCTGGTACACCACGGCCTCGTATAGGGCGGTCTTGCGGGTGGCGTTGGTTTCCTTCACCTCGGCCAAG
Organism: Desulfarculus sp.; assembly: GCA_016208115.1. Classification (GTDB taxonomy): domain Bacteria; phylum Desulfobacterota; class Desulfarculia; order Desulfarculales; family Desulfarculaceae; genus JACRDC01. Next base: position 1,291 of record JACQYR010000025.1, on the reverse strand, counting down.
AGCCGCGCGCCGGTCTCGGCTGGCGCCAGATAGTAGATGCTCAGTTGCAGGGCCACCGCCACCTCGCCATGGGCGTTGCAGGCCAGTTGGAAGGCTTCGTCCAGCAGGGAGAAGACCGCCCCGCCGTGCAGCATGCCGAAGATGTTGGTCATGCTCTCCTGGAAATCCATGGCCACTTTGGCGAAGCCGGGGCCGATCTCCAGGACCTCCATGCCCAGGAGCTTGGGAAAGCGCTCCTGGCGGCTGCGGGCCCATAACAACTCCACGGCTTGTTCGGATTTCATGCCTGCTCCTCCAGCGCGGGGTGGGCCAGTCTCACCCGCCCAATGTGAAACCATCGCACGGGGCGTCCTGCCCCGTGCAATGTCGGCTTGGCAAAAGCGCGGTTTTGCCAAGCCTCCCAAATTGCGCGCCTAAGAAGGCTCGCAATTTAGCGGGCCGTCCATGGCCCGCATCGGCCATTGCATGGTGAAATCGTGTTTCACGAGGTTGCTTGCTGTTCTCAGGTACTATAATTCTGTTACACCATGCAATGGCCTCAATGTGACAAAGCGCGGGTCAGGGGTCAATGTTTTTGCGGCCCTGGCCCGCCCGCTTGACAGGACGCCACCCTTTTGGCATATAGAACCCGAGTTATGTCAGGCCCCGGCCATCCAGACTCGCGCTGGATGGCTTTCTTCATTTGGGGGGCTGAATCATGCGCCTGCTGATGATAGACAACTACGACTCCTTCACCTACAACCTAGTGCAGCTCTTCGCCGAGTTCGCGGTGGAACCCCTGGTCTTTCGCCACGACCAGGTGAGCCTAGCCGAGATCGCCCGCCTGCGGCCCCACTGGATCTGCGTCTCGCCCGGCCCCAAGGACCCGGCCCAGGCCGGCATCAGCCGCCAGGTGGTGGAGCGCTTTGGCTCGGAAACGCCCGTCCTGGGGGTCTGCCTGGGCATGCAGGTGATCGGCGAGGTCTTCGGCGGGCGCACGGCGCGGGCGCCGCTGCCCGTGCACGGCAAGGCCTCGCGGGTCTTCCACCAGGGCCAGGGCATCTTCGCCGGCCTGCCCTCGCCCTTCCTGGCCGCCCGCTATCACTCCCTGCAAGTGATCCTGGGAGGCGATGACCTGGAGCCCCTGGCCTGGGCCGAGGACGGGGTGCTCATGGGGCTCAGGCACCGCCAGTATCCCATCTGGGGGGTGCAGTTCCACCCCGAGTCTTTCTTTACCCAGCACGGCCTGGAGATGGCGCGCAATTTCCTGGCCCTGCACCCGGGCGTCCAGGCCGGGCCTGCCCTGGCCGCG
>JACQYR010000031.1 GCA_016208115.1 Desulfarculus sp. | reverse complement strand
GAAACGATTGCTCATCGATGCCCTCCAGCTAAGCCGTCGAGAGCATCTTATACCATTATATCAAGATGTTAAAGCATTATTTCGTCGCGATTGCCGTGCATTGGTCTCGTATTATGCAATGGCCGGGCCAAACAACGGCCCGCCGGGGCGGGGGACAAAGGACCCTTGCCTGACCCGCCGGGCATGCTATAGTGGGACGCGCCTAAAACTTATATGCAATCAAAGCCATCCATGGCTTTGATTGTTTTCGGCCGGGCAAAAACGTGATTTTGCCCGGCCTCCCGGGCGCGAAAGCGCCCGGCGGGCCATACATGACCCGCATACCAATTCATGGTCAAACTACACGTTTGACCATATATTGGTATACCCCTTGACTCAGGCCATCTACTTGCGAACGGCTCGGGAGCCTGCGCCATGAAAAAAACCACCGCCGCACCCTCCGGCCCGCGTCATCGCCGGCGTAAGGCCTAAGCCCATGACCACCGGCGCCCACATCCTGCTGGTGGAGGACGACAAGGAGCTACGCGATCAGCTCGGCCAAGCCCTGGCCGGCAAGGGCCACCAGGTCAGCGCCACCGGCGACCAGCCCCAGGCCATGGAGGCCCTGCATGAACGCGGGTTCCAACTGGTCATCACCGGCTTGGTGCTGCCCGGCGGCAGCGGCCTGGAGGTGGTCAGCTACGTCAAGGAGCACTGGCCCCACACCCCGGTGATCGTGCTCAGCGGCTCGGGCTCGCTCAAGACCGCCGTGGAGGCCATGCGCCGAGGGGCCTTTGACTTCCACGAAAAGCCCTTCAACCTGGATCATCTGCTGCATACCTTGGAGATGGCCCTGGAAAAGGCCGCCCTGCACAAGGCCTTCGACGCCCTGCGCCGCGAGCAGCCCTACATCTACCGCCTGGAGAACATCCTGGCCCCCAGCCCGGCCATGCAGCAGGTGCTGGAGCAGGTCGGCCGCGTGGCCCCCACCGACGTCACCGTTCGGTCACGAGAAAGGCGCCTTCACCGGGGCGCACAAGTACCGCACCGGCCGCTTCGAGCAGGCCCACGGCGGCAGCCTGTTCCTGGACGAGGTGGGCGACATGAGCCCGGCCACCCAATCCAAGGTGCTCCGGGCCATCGAGGACAAGGAGGTGCAGCGGGTGGGCGGCTCGCGCACCATCCGGGTGGACGTGCGCATCATCGCCGCCACCAACGTGGACCTGCAGCGGGCCGTGCAGGAGGGGCGCTTCCGCGGCGACCTTTTCTACCGCCTGAGCATCACCCCCATCTGCATCCCTCCCCTGCGCCAGCGCCCCGAGGACATCCTGCCCCTGGCCGAGATGTTTTTGTGGCGCATCTGCCAGGACTCCAAGCGCCCGCCCAAGCCCATGTCCCCGGCCGCCAACCAGGCCCTGGCCGCCCACAGTTGGCCCGGCAACATCCGCGAGTTGCGCAACGTCATCGAGCGCGCGGTGCTGTTCGCCAACGGACCGGAGATCACCCCCCAGGACCTGGGCCTGGGCGGCCCCGCTCCCCGCCAGGCTAGCGCCTCTCCAGCCCAGGGTCCGGGCCTACCGGCCCCGGGCACCCTGGACCTGGAGGCCCTGGAACACTGGGCCATCCTCACCGCCCTGGAGCGCAGCGACTGGGTGCAGAGCCGGGCCGCCGGTCTGCTGGGTATCAGCCCCCGGGCCCTGTCCTACAAGCTGGACAAGCTGGAGCTGGTGCACCCCGAGCTAGGCGAGCGCCGCCGCCGGCGCTGACCGCCCCGGGGCCTGGCCTAACCGCCATCTTCCGCTTTGGTAATTACTATTTCGTATTTCCCATCTGTTCATGAAATTTGTCACCCCCGTTCCGGGGCTAGCCCAACCCCGAGCGGGAACGGAGATATACGTCATCTATCTGTATTGATTGATACTTTATTTGATGGCTCCTGACAGGCTCCCTTTGGCACCCTTCTTGCCTTTCTGAAAGGGCAAGTAAAAGCAAACAAGCACCAACGCTTTTTCCAAGGGAGGTCAAAAATGAAGGTCATGGAGAGCATCAAGAAGCTGTGCAAGGACGACTCGGGCATCAGTGCCGTGGAGTACGCCCTGCTTCGGGCCCTGATCGGCGCGGGCATCGCCATGCGGCCAAGGCTCCACCAACGGCAACACCGCCACCACCGCCTTGAAGGGCTAGGGATAGCCTATGAAATAGTTTGGCTGGCAAGGTCCGGGCCGGACGGGTTCGCGGGCAGAGTAATCCGACGGCCGGGCTGGGGAGGCTCCAAGGGGCCTCCCCCAGCTTTTTTTTGGGGCTGGCACCTGGCCAGACGCGGCATCAAGAGAAAAAATCCAGCCAGGCCGGCCGGCCCGCCCTTCCCAATTGTCCCAACAAATACCTGTCCTTACTTGACCTTACCAAATAGTAATTACCGATTTGTAATGTCCTTTCCCAACCCGAAAGGCCGGCACCAGTGGCCAGGCCCCCACCCCAAGGGCCGTCCTGGAGGGGCCGCCGCGCCAACCTGGCGGCATGCCTGGCTATTGCCCGCGGGAGCCCTGCCGCGCCCAAGCCGGCGGCCGTCCTGGCACCCTTTTTGCCATATGCTAGGGCAAGTCAAGCAACCATGCCCCAAACGACTTACTAGGGAGGATCACGATGAAGGTCATGGAGAGCATCAAGAAGCTGTGCAAGGACGACTCGGGCATCAGTGCCGTGGAATACGCCCTGCTCTTGGCCCTGATCGGCGCGGGCATCGCCACGGCGGCCTTCACCCTGGGCGGCCAGGTCACCACCAACGTCAACACCGCCACCACCGCCCTCAAGGGCTAGGCGCGTACAGGCAGAGGTTGACTGGCCAGGCCTGGGCCGCGCGGGTTCGCGGGCAGAGTAATCCGGCGGCCGGGCTGGGGAGGCTCCTAGGGGCCTCCCCCAGTCATTTTTGGGCCGGCCGCCCAGGCCAGGCCGTCCCGCTGCCTGGCAAATCACCGATAAGCCACAGGGCCATCAATCTTTCCAATTAGTAATTACAAAAACGTATGGACTGGGCCGGTTGTGAATACACCCCGCCCGCCGGCCCTGGGGCCAGAGCGGGCGCCCCGGCCGGCCTATCCAGATAACACAGTTATTTATATTGGTTTTTTGCAGACAGACCCCGGCGAGGCCCGCCGCGCCGTCCAGGCCGGTCTCCTGGCACTCTTCTTGCCATATAGATTAGAAAAGCTTACCGCCCCCCTTGCGGGGGCGCCCGCTTCGGGAGGCCGCCATGGAGGCTGTGAATTTGCCAGCCCAGATCAACAGCCAGGAAGAATTCATGCCAGCCGGCGGTGGCCACGGCCAGGCGGCCCCCTGGGGCGGACCGCATTGGGGGCTGCTGCCAGCTCTGGGCGTGCTGCCCTTCTTCGCCGCCTCGGGCCAGGCCGGCCCCGCGCTGTGGGTGCCCTGGCTGGCCTGCCTCATGGCCAGCTACGACTTGGCCCAGCGGCGCATCCCCAACCCGCTCAACGCCCTGGCCGCCCTGATGGGCCTGGCCTGGTCCCTGGGCAATGGCGGGCTGGCCGGCCTGGGCCAGGGCCTTTTGGGCGGGCTGGTGGGGTTTTGCCTGCTGGCCATTTTTTTCTTCATGGGCGCCGTGGGCGCCGGCGACGTCAAGGCCCTGGCCGCCCTGGGCACCTTCCTGACCCCCTGGGACGCCCTGGGACTTTTCCTCTACACGGTGCTGGCCGGCGGCGTCCTGGCCCTGTTGCGCCTGGCCCTGGCCCAGGGGTCCTGGGGCCCCGGCGGCTGGCGGATGCTGGGCCCCCGGGCCAGGGGCCTGGAGATGCCCTACGGCCTGGCCATCGCCTGCGGCGCCCTGGCACACTCGTTGACGGGAGGCATGGCATGAACCGGCTGGCCAGACTGCTCAAGGGCTCCCGCGCCACGGCGGCGGTGGAGTTCGCCCTGTTCCTGCCCGTGTTCCTGGTGATGATCTTCGGCATCGTGGAACTGGGGTCGGCCTGGTACCAGAAGCAGATGCTGGTCAACGCCAGCCGGGAGGGGGCGCGCCTGGGCTCGTTGCTCAACGACCCCAGTAACTCCTCGGCCCAGGTGACGGCGACGGTAACCAATTATCTGCAGGCCTCGGGCTACCCCGGCGCCTTCCAGGTGGTCAGCACCGGCACCGACGGCAACCCCGGCGACCAGGTGCAGGTCACCGTCACCAGCCAGTACCAATTGCCGGTGCTGGCCCGCTTGGTGCCCGGCTCCCTGGCCAGCGTGACCCTCCGGGGGGTCACGGTGATGCGCCACGAGTAGGAGCAAGCCATGCTGCGCAAGGCCCCCCTGATGTTCATGGTCCTGGCCCTGGTGCTGGCCATCCTGGCCGCCTGGAGCGCCCACCGCTGGATAGAGGGCCGCGCCACCCAGGCCGCGGCCACCAAGGTGGCCACCAGCCCCATCCTGGTGGCCGGCGCCGACCTTAGTGCCGGCCAGCGCCTGGAGGCCCAGCACTTGGTGATCCAGCAATGGCCCGCCGGCACCCTGCCGGCCAACCACCTCTCGCGGCCCGAGCAGGCCTTGGGCCGGGTGGTCAAGGGCGCCCTGGTCAAGGGCGAGGTGATCCTGGCCGCCAAGCTGTTGCCCGAGGGTCTGGCCGGCGGTCTGTCGGCGGTGGTGCCCGAGGGCTACCGCGCCATGACCGTGCACGTGGACGAGGTCATCGGCGTGGGCGGCTTTTTGCAGCCCGGCGACCGCGTGGACGTGCTGGTGACTTTCGCCAAGGGACCCTTCAGCAACGACCCCGCCACCCGGGTGCTGTTGCAGGACGTGCCGGTGCTCACCGTGGGCGAGAAGGCCCAGGAGGAGCCCGAGGGCAGCAAGATGAAGCGCCAGAAGGCCACGGTGGTGGCCTTGCAGCTCAGGCCCGAGCAGGGCGAGCGCCTGGCCCTGGCGGCCAACGAGGGCAAGGTGATCCTGGCCCTGCGCAACCAGGGCGACCGCCAGGACCAGGGCAGTGGCGGCATCCGCCTCACCTCCCTGCTGCCGGCCGCCGCCGCCCCGCCGGCGCCGCCCGCGCCTCCCAAGCAGGAGGCCCCCACCATCGAGGTCATCAAGGGCGTGGAGCGCGGGGTGCAGTCGCTGGGCAAGCCCACCCAGGAGGTCAAGTCGGCCAAGCAGGCCTCCCAGGCCCAGGCAGCCCCGCCCGAGCTTCCCAACCTGAGGCCCGCCAAGCCGTAGGAGGACGACCGTGTACCCCAGAGCCTGTGCAGCCTTGCTCGTCATCCTGGCCTTGTGGGCCGGGGCCACGCCCGGCCAGGCCCAATCCCCGGCCGGCCAGCCGGTGCCCCTTTCGCGGGTGGAGATCCTGGTGGGGCACTCCCGGGTGCTGGAGTTACCCACCGCGGTCAAGCGCGTGAGCGTGGGCAAGGATGACATCGCCGACGTGGTGGTCATCAACCCCCGTCAGCTCTACGTCAACGCCCAGCAGGTGGGCAGCACCAACATCAGCCTGTGGGACACCCGCGACCACCTGCTGGCGGTCTACGAGGTGCGGGTGGCCCGCGACCTGTCCCTGCTCAAGGAGCAGCTCTATCAACTGCTGCCCCACGAGCCGGTGGAGGTGCGCGAGATGCAGGGCACGGTGGTGCTCTCGGGCCGGGTCTCCAGCCTGCAGGCCAAGGAGCAGGCCGAGGCCCTGGCCAAGGCCCTGGTGCCCAGCAAGGAACTGGCTGACGGCCTGTACCGGGTCTACGCCGACAAGGGCCCCGGCCAGGCCAGCGGCAAGAAGACCGACGAGCGCCTGGCCTCCCACCTGCTGGAGGACAAGTGGGTCACCAGCCTGTTGGAGGTGGGCGGCAACCAGCAGGTGAACATCAAGGTGCGCTTCGCCGAGGTCAAGCGCGACGTCACCCGGCGCCTCAAGGTCAACCTGGGGGCGCTCAATCCCCTGACCGGCGACTTCATCTTCTCCACCCTGGGCGGCCTGATGACCCCCACCTGGGACGGCTCGGGCAACTTCACCACTTCCTTCTCGCCCAACACCAACGTCTTCGGCGGCTTCAACATAGGCGGGGGCCGCATGCGCGGCGCCCTGGATGTCTTGAGCCAGAACCAACTGGCCAAGATATTGGCCGAGCCCACGCTCACCTGCATCAGCGGCCAGGAGGCCGACTTCCTGGCCGGCGGCGAGTTCCCGGTGCCGGTGCCCCAGCAGAACAACACGGTCACCATCGAGTTCAAGAAGTTCGGCGTGCAACTGGGCTTTAAGCCCGAGGTGCTCAAGAGCGGCAACATCCGCATGAACGTCTCCCCCGAGGTCAGCGAGATGGATTTCTCCATCGCCGTGGTGATCCAGGGCTTCACCGTGCCGGGCCTGAAGACCCGCCGGGCCAAGACCCAACTGGAGGTCAAGGACGGCGAGAGCTTCGTCATCGCCGGCCTGTTCCGCGACGACATCAACCACCAGGTGTCCAAGCTGCCCCTGTTGGGCGACATCCCCATCCTGGGCGCCCTGTTCCGCAGCACCGAGTTCCAGAATAACCAGACCGAGCTCTTGATCGAGGTCACGCCCGAGGTGGTCAAGCCGGTCCTGGCCGGCGCGCCGGCGCGCCTACCCACCGACGGCATCACCAAGCCCAGCGACTGGGACATCCTCTTGTTCGGCAAGATGGCCGACGAGGGCGCCAAGCGCGCGCCCTTGCCCCTAACCCCCCAGGACATGGAGGGCAGCTTTGGCCACGACCCTGCTTACTAAGCTCCGGCGGCTCCTAAGGGAGGAACGCGGCGCCACGGCGGTGATGTTCACGGTGTTCCTCACCGGGTCCATGGGCCTGGTGGGGGCCTCGGTGGACCTGGGGGCGCTCTATTCGGCCAAGGCCCAACTTCAGAACGCCGCCGACGCCGCCGCCCTGGCCGCGGCCAACACCATGATAGGCAGCGACGCCAACAACAACGCCGTGGCCCAGACCAACGTGGCCCTGGCCAGCGCCCAGAACTTCTCGGCGGCCAACCAGGCCCTGGGGGTGGCCTTGCAGCTCAAGAACCCGCCGGGTGACGACTTCACCATCGGCTTCTGGGACAACAACACCGGCGCCTTCGACCCCAACCGCACCGGCATGGGGGTCAACAACCCCGACGACCTCACCGGCGTGAAGGTCACGGTGCGCCGCGACAACTCGGCCAACACCCCCGTCTCCACCTTCTTCGCCGGCATCGTGGGCCTGAGGCAGGTGGAGCTGACCGCCAAGTCCACCGCCTTCCTGGGCTGGCCCGGTAATGTCCCCGCCGGCACCGTGGACCTGCCCATCGCCGTGCTGGCCAGCGCCGTGGCCGGCGGCGGCACCCCCGACTGCGGCGAGAGCCTGACCTTCCACGCCAACGGCGACCAGAACGCCGAGTGGACCACCTTCTTCACCTGGCCGGCCAACAACCCCAACGTGGACGCCTACGTCACCGGCGATCTGCCCGTCCCGGCCTTACAGGTGGGCGACGAGATCAACCTGACCAACGGCAACCTGAGCAACGGCACCTTCCAGGACCTCAAGGCCCGCTTCGAGGCCAACGCGGTGGGTGGCGAGTGGCCGGTCACCCTACCGGTCATTTCGGCGCCCGGCTGCGGGTCCAACCAGGGCACCATCAGCGGCTTCGCCACCTTCGTGGTCACCGAGGTGCGCACGGCACCCTTCAAGGACCTCACCGGCTTCTTGAAGTGCCAGGTCACGGTGCCCAACTCGGGTACCGGCGGCGGCAACTACGGCTCGCGGGCCACCTACTCCCGCCTGGCGCGCTAGGAGCGAAGCAATGAGCGACGACAGCGCCTCCCAGGTATTGGCCCTGCAACTGACCCGCCAGGGCGGCGAACGCCTCAAGGAGCTGGTGGCCGGCGCGCCCATGGCCCGGCTGGCCGGCCTGGAGGCGGTGGCCGAGGACTTCGAGCGCAAGGCCGTGCAGCAGCAACCCGAGGTGCTCCTGGTGGAGTACGACACCCAGAACAGCGGCCTGGCCGACCTCTTGGAGCGCCTCAGGCGCTCGGCGCCCCGGGCCGCCGTGGTGGCCTGGTCGGCCAGCCGCGACCCCGAGGCCATCCTGAAGGCCATGCGCCTGGGCGTGCGCGAGTACCTGGTGGACCCCGGGGCGGCCCAGGAATTCAACGACGCGGTGCTACGCCTGGCCCGCCTGACCCAGGTCAGCGGCCAGCCCGCCGGCCGGGTCATCGCCGTGACCGGAGTCAAGGGCGGGGTGGGCGGCAGCCACCTGGCCGTCAACCTGGCCTGGGCCTTGAGCCAGGGCCTGTGCCAGCGCGTTGCCCTGATGGACCTGGACCTGGGCGGTGGCGATTTGGCCATTCTCCTGTACCTTAGCCCCACCCGCGATCTCACCGACGTGGCCGGCGAGTTCAACCGCCTGGACGCGGTGCTCATGGACAGCCTCATGACCGAGGTGGCGCCGGGGCTGCGCCTTCTGGCCGCGCCCGGCGACCCCGTGGCCGCCGAGACCATCGGCCCCGAGCACCTGGCGCGCGCCCTGGACCACCTGGCCGACGCCCACGCCGTGGTCATCATGGACCTCTCCAGCCACCTGGACGAGGTCTCGCTCCTGGCCCTGGAGCGCGCCCACCAGATACTCCTGGTGGTGGAGCCCACGGTGGTGGGGCTCAAGAACGCGCGGCGCCTGCAGGCCCTGCACGAGCGCCTGGGCATCGCTTCGGCCAAGGTGTCCCTGGTGGTCAACCGCGACGGCGCCCGGGGCTGCCTGGAGCGTGCCGACGTGGCCCGCATCCTGGGGCGCGAGGTGCTGGCCTTTTTGCCCAACGACAGCGAGGTGATCCTGGAGGCGGGCAACGCCGGCCGGCCGGCCCTGCGCGAGTGGCCCAGGGCCAAGTGGAGCAAGGCCGTGCGCGCCCTGGCCAAGGCCCTTGACAACGGCCATGGAGCGGCGTCATGAGCCTGCGCGCCCGCCTGGCCCAGAGCGGCTCCCTGGACAGCGTCAAGGAGACGGCGCGCCCCGACGCGGTCCGCGAAAACGCCATGCAGCAACTCAAGGCCCGCGTGCACTACCAGGTCATTGACCGCATGGACCTGTCGGTCTTGAGCGGCAGCCCCGGCCGCCAGGCCGAGAAGGAGCTGGAGACTGCCATCCGCCTGGTGCTGGAGGAGGAGCCCGACCCCCTTAGCGCCGCCGAGCGCGACATCCTGGTGCGCGAGATCAAGAACGAGGTGCTGGGCCTGGGCCCCCTGGAGCCCCTCCTGGCCGATCCCACCATCAACGACATCCTGGTCAACGGCCCGCACAAGGTCTACGTGGAGCGGCGCGGCCGCCTGGAAAAGGTCAGCGTGCGCTTTAGGGACGATCAGCACCTACTCAAGATCATAGACAAGATAGCCACCAGCGTGGGCCGGCGCATAGACGAGTCCTCGCCCATGGTGGACGCCCGCCTGGCCGACGGCAGCCGCGTCAACGCCGTTATCCCGCCTTTAGCCCTGGACGGCCCCAGCCTGTCCATACGCAAGTTCGCCGTGGACCCCCTGAAGGTGGACGACCTCATTCGCATCGGCACCATCACCCCGGCCACGGCCAAGCTCATGGAGGCCATCGTTAAGTCGCGGCAGAACGTCAGCATCAGCGGCGGCACCGGCACCGGCAAGACCACCTTCTTGAACGTCATGAGCTCCTTCATCCCCGCCTACGAACGCATCGTGACCATCGAGGACTCGGCCGAGCTGCAATTGCAACAGGACCACATCGTGCGCCTGGAGACCCGGCCGCCCAACATCGAGGGTCACGGCGAGATCACCCTGCGCGACTTGGTGCGCAACGCTTTGCGTATGCGCCCCGACCGCATCGTGGTGGGCGAGGTGCGCGGCGGCGAGGCCCTGGACATGATGCAGGCCATGAACACCGGCCACGACGGCAGCCTCACCACCGTGCACGCCAACAGCCCCCGCGACGCGCTCAGCCGCCTGGAAACCATGATGTCCATGGCTGGCCTGGAGATACCCGACAAGGCCATCCGCCAGCAGGTGGCCAGCGCCGTGCACATCGTCATCCAGTTGGCCAGGCTCTCCGACGGCTCGCGGCGGCTCATCAGCCTTTCGGAGATCACCGGCCTGGAAGGCGAGACGGTGAGCATGCAGGAGATCTTCCGCTACACCCAGACCGGCGTGGACGACCGCGGCCGGGTGCAGGGCCGCTTCGGCCCCACGGGCATACGCCCGCGCTGCGCCGAGCGCATCAAGGCCCACGGCATCGAGCTGGACAACGCCATGTTCAACGAGTCCCCCGGAGGCGGGCTGTGATCTGGGCCGCCACGGCGCTGATCTTCCTGGGCGCCCTGGCCCTGGTCGGGGCCGTGGGCCTGTGGCTGTTCCGGGCCGACCTGAACCGGCGCCAGGCCCTGCGCTCCCGCCTGCGCGAGCTGGAGCCCCGGCAGGCGCCCCAGGCCCTCAAGGTGCTCTGGCGCGATCATTCGCTGTCCACCATCCCCCTCCTGGACCGCCTGCTCAAGGCCCTGCCCCGGGTCTCGGACGTGCAGCTGCTCTTGTTGCAGGCCGGCAACCCCTGCAACCTGGGCTCCCTGGTGCTCCTGGCCTGCGTGCTGGCCACGGTGGGCCTGTTAGTGGGGCTCTGGCGGGACCACGGCGGCCTGGCCGTGATGCTGGCCGGGCTGGGTTTCCTGGCCCCCCTGGGCTGGCTCAACCTGTTGCGCAAGAAGCGCCTGAGCGCCTTTGACGAGCAGTTCCCCGACGCCGTGGAGATGATGGCCCGCGCCCTGCGCGCCGGGCATTCCTTCGCCGCGGCCCTGCGCATGGTGGGCGACGAGAGCGAGGACCCGGTGGCCGGCGAGTTCGCCAAGGCCTTTGAGGACTACTCCTTCGGCAAGAGCCTGGAGCACGCCCTGACCGACCTGGTGCGCCGGGTGGGCCTGCAGGACGTCAAGTTTTTCGTCACCGCCGTGATCCTGCAAAAGGAGACCGGCGGCAATCTGGCCGAGATTCTGGACAACATCGGCGGGATCATCCGCGACCGCTTCAGGCTTATGCGCCAGGTCAAGGCGCTCTCGGCCGAGGGCCGGCTGTCGGGGGTCATCCTGTCGCTGATGCCGCCGGTGCTGCTGGTGGTGCTGTGGATGACCAGCCCGGGCTACATCGCCATGCTCTTCGATCACCCCTTGGGCAACACCATCCTGATGACCGGCGCCGGCTTCCAGCTTATGGGCATGCTGGTCATCAAGCGCCTGGTCAATATAAAGGTGTAGGCGGGCACATGAACGTCACCTCCTCCAATTCCGACGTCGCGGTCCTGGTGATCAGCCTGGCCCTGGGCCTGGCGGTGCTGGCCCTGGGTTGGGCCGGCGCCACGCTCATCGCCCGCCGCGACCCGGCCTGGCGCCGGGTACAGGCCATGAGCCAGGGTGCCGCCGCCCAAGGGCGTCTGACCTTGCCGGAGCGCCTGCGCCAGGGCGCCACCAGCCTCCTGACCCGCCTATCGGCCCCGGCCCGTCCCAGCCAGGGCTGGCAGCAGAGCCGCCTGCGCCGCGACCTGGTGCAGGCCGGCTACCGCTCGCCGGCGGCGGTGAACCTCTTCCTGGGCTGCAAGGTGCTCTGCCTCTTGTGCATGCCGGTGCTGACCGCCACCCTGCCCTTGGCCGGCGTCCTGCAAGGCCCCTGGCTACCCCTGGCCCTGGCCGGCTCGGCGGGTCTGGGCTTTTTGTTGCCCAGCCTGGTGCTGGACCACCTGGGCACCGCCCGCCGCGAGCGCCTCACCCGGGAGCTGCCCGACGTCCTGGACCTCATGGTCATCTCGGTGGAGGCCGGCCTGGGCCTGGACGCGGCCATCAAGCGGGTGGCCGAGGAAGTGCGCATCAGCGCGCCGCTCTTGTCGGCCGAGCTGAACTTCGTCTCCCTGGAACTGGGCGCCGGCATCCCCCGAGCCATGGCGCTCAAGAACCTGGCCAGCCGCTGCGGGGTGGACGAGGTGACCAGCTTGGTGAGCATGCTCAACCAGGCCGACCGCTTTGGGGTGAGCGTGGGCCGCTCGCTGCGCGTGCACTCCGACTCGGTGCGCACCAAGCGCCGGCAGAAGATGGAGGAGAAGGCGGCCAAGATACCGCTGAAGCTCCTCTTCCCGGTGCTGTTCATGATCTTTCCGGCCATCATGGCCGTCATGGCCGGCCCGGCCATCATCCGCATCACCGAAAGCATAATCAAGTAGAAGCAGGAGGCACCATGTCATCAACACGCACCCCCCTGTTCCTGGCCCTGGCCCTCTTGGCCGGCCTGGGCCTGGCCGCGGGCTGCGCCTCCAGTCAGGCCACCAGCATGCGCGGGCTCACCCGCGGCGAGGCCCGCGAGCTGTTGGCCCTGCAGGCCCAGCGCGAAAAGGCCAGCGAGGGCCAGCCCCAGAGCGACCCGGCCCAGGTGGAGGCCCTGGCCGACAGCATGGCGGGGCGCGGCGAATGGTCGGCGGCCATCCATGAATACAGCCGGGCCGTGACCATGGCCAAGGAGGAAGACAAGTCCCGCCTGCGGGCCAAGTCCGCCGAACTGTGCCTCAAGGCCCGCATGTTCGCGCCGGCCGAGAGCCTCTTCGCCGGCCTAAACCAGGCCGAGCCCGGCAACCCCATCTACCTGCAGGGCCTGGGCCTGGCGCGTTTCTCCCAGGACAAGCTGGAGCAGGCCCAGGAGGACCTGAGCCGGGCCGTGGCCCTGTCGCCCCGGCTGTGGCGGGCCCACAACGTCCTGGGCATCATCGCCAACCGCCAGCGCCGGCCCGCCCAGGCCCTGGGGCACTTCCACCAGGCCCTGGCCCTGGAGCCGCGCCTGCCAGCCCTGTACAACAACCTGGCCCTGTCCTACATGCTGCAAAAGGATTGGCCGCGGGCCGAGGAGAGCCTGCGCCAGGCCCTGGCCCTGGACCCCGGCTACAGCCTGGCCGCCAACAACCTGGGGCTGGTGCTGGCCAAGCAGGGGCGTTCCCACCAGGCGCTCAGGGCCTTTGAGCGCGGCGCCGGCCAAGCCCAGGCCCACAACAACCTGGGGGTAGTGCTGGCCCAACAGGGGAACTACAACCAGGCGGCCAGCCACTTCCGCCAGGCCATGGAGACCATGCCCCGCTATTACCCCCGGGCCGGCCGCAACCTGGAGCAGATGGGCCAGCGCCTGGATGGCCAGCCGCCGGCCCTCACGGCCGGGCCGGCCCCGTCCTGGCCCTCCGGCCAGGAACTGCCCCGCGTGGAACGGGCCTTGCCGCCGGCTGCCCCAGCGGCCCCGGCCGAGGAGGGCATCAGGGTCTCGCCCATGTCCTATGAGCCCACCGACAACCCCGGCGCCCGGCCGGCGCGGCGCGGGACTTCGCTCGGTCCTTGGCGCGGCCAGGGCTACAACCAGCCGGCCTTCTCCGAGCCCCTGCCCATGACCGAAACCCCGGAGCCCGCCGGCCAGAGCGCCCTCTTGGCCCCGGAGCCCAAGCCCCGGCCGCTGAGCCAGCCCCCCCGCGACATCGAACCCCCCGCCCCGGCCCCGGCGCCGGTGGTGGCCTCCCTGTCGGTCAAGCCCCGGGCCTCCCGTTCCCGGGCCGTGGACAGCCAGCAGGCCCAGGCCGCCCCCGCCGGCGCGGTGGACCGCTCACGCCCCCTGCGCCAGGGCCTGCCGGTAGGCTTCGTAGGCGTCGTCGCCGAAAAGAACGAAACGCACCTCATCGAAGGCGTCGGGGTGGGTAAGGATGGCCTGCTGCACCGCATCCAGGGCGACCCGGGCCGCCTTGGCCAGGGGATAGCCGTAGGCGCCGGTGGAGAGGCTCGGCAGGCTAACGGTGCGCAGCGCGTGGTGCGCGGCAAGATCGAGGGAGGAGACATAGGCGCTGGCCAATAGCTTGGCGTCCTGGGGCTGGCCACGGTAGATCGGCCCCACGGTGTGGATCACCTTCTTGGCCTTGAGGCGGCCCGCCGTGGTGATGACCGCCTGGCCGGTGGGGCAGCCGCCAATCTGACGGCATTCTTGCATGATCTCCGGCCCGCCAGCCCGGTGGATGGCCCCGTCCACGCCCCCGCCGCCGGCCAGGCGGCTGTTGGCGGCGTTGACGATGGCCTCGGTATTCTGTTGGGTGATGTCGCCCTGCATGAGCACCAGCCTGGTGCGCCCGATCATCTTCTCGACCATGGCTCGCCCTCCCCGGCCGGCCCCGCTTCTCGCCGGGGCCGCGCGTTTTTCTTTTTAGCCCCATTATAGCCGGCGGAAGCGCCCGCGTGTCAGGCGGCGGCCCGGCGCGCCCTGACTTGACCGATGCCTCGGGGCAGGTAAGAATTCTAGGCAGGGTTGCCAACGTCCCTCACCCCGCCCCGGAAGGTGCCTTATCGGTCAGCACGTCCAGCATCCACCCCTTGCGCCTTGGCTGGAGGACCTGGCCGGCCAGGTGCGGCGGAACTGCCAGCGCTCCGACGCCGAGGTGGCCGGCCATTTCTCCCTGTGCGGGCTTCTGCTCAGGCTGCGCAATCTCTACAAGTGGGAGCACGGCCTGCCCCCCTGGCGGGAGGAGGACGCGGCCCCAATGCTGGAGTGGGTCAGCCAGCGGGAGGATTTGTGGCTGGAGCTGTTGGGCCAGGAGCCCCAGTCCCTGGTCCTGGAGGGGCAGACCCTGGATCCCTTTGACAGCCAGACCGTCAACCAACGCCTACTGCCCCAGGGCCTGGTCTACGGCGCCGGCCGGGTGGGTGGCCTGCTGCCGGCCTTTTTCCTGGGCCGGCTGGAGGACAGGTACGAACTGGAGGGCCTGGAGGTCTGGGAGGTGGGCCGGGAGCTAGGCCACGACATCCTGTTCCTGCCCGGCCTGTGCCAGGAGGGACGCGTGTTCCTGCGGCGCGAGCCCCTGGGCTATCTGCTGTGGGACAAGCTGGCCGACCCCCGGCCCAGCCAGGCGCGCTTCGTGCGGTTGGGACTGGAAGGCTACGGCCTGGCCCTGGAGGAGTTGCTGGCCAACCCCTCCTGGGAAGTGCTGGCGCCGGTGATGCAAGGAGAGATGCGGGCCGTGGCCTGGCACGAGCTGGGTGAGGCCCGGGCCGGCGAGGAGGCCACCCAGGCCCTGCAATGGGCCCTGACCCAACACCCCCTGAGCGAGGTGGAGCACTTCGCCCGGGGGGTCAAGGACCTCTTGGCCGACACCGGCGGGCAGGGGCGTTTGGCGCACATCATCGCCGCGGGCGCCCGGGGCGCCCTGGGCTTGTACCCGGCCTGGCTGGCCGGCTTTCCGCGTCTGCTTTTCCCGGAGATAGACCAGGCGGTGCTGGATTTCGCGGAGCGCGGCGACTGGGCGGTGATCGAGGAGGCCAGGCAGAGGGGCTGGCAACGGGCCTCGCTGGCCCTGGAACGGCTCTTGTCCTTCACCGGGGAGGAGGGGCCGGCCGAGCAGACCCGGGCGCGCCTGCGCCAGGAGGTCATCCAGCCATTTACCGCCTGCCGGGCGCGCCGGCCCGAACAGGGGTGAGGGTCAGACTACTTGAGCCGGTAGGTGATGAGCCCGTGGGTGAGGTCGTAGGGCGAGACGCTGACCCGCACCTTGTCCCCCACCAGGACCTTGATCTTGAAGCGCTTCATGCGCCCCGACAGCACGGCCCGCAGGGTGTGGCCCTGCTCCGTCGCCACCTCCATCTGTCCACCACCCAGAGTGCGGGTCACCTCGCCCTCCAAGTGGATCAGATCGTCACGGCTCAAGCTTCCTCCTTTGGCTGGCACTGGCGTCACAGGGGCCAGCGATAAACATGATTGTCCCCTCCGGACGGCGCGGCTCATGCCCGGGGGCATGGCCCCGCCGCGGGAATGGGCGGCCGGTTGGGGCGCTGCTGTGGGGTAACTATGCCATGACCCAGGGTTTTAGTCAAGGGCGCGACCTTGGACCCGCCCACGGCGGCCCCTGGGGCCTTCAGGCCGGCAAGCCGGCACGGGCACGCGAAAACACTTGCAGGCCCACCCCTTAGGGGGTATATTTCGACGTCTGAACCCGGCCCCCGGCGGCGCCAATGGTTGTCGCGCCGTCTGCTTATGCAAACTAGACACCCGGCCCGGCTTGCGCACAGGGCCCGCTGATAGGCCAGGAGGATCCCCATGAGCCAGGTCTGCGAGATTTGCGGCAAACGCCCCCAGGTGGGCAACAACGTCAGCCACGCCCACAACAAGACCAGGCGGCGCTTCAATCCCAACCTGCAGAGCGTGCGCGCCCTGGAGAGCGGCCGGGTGCGCCGGGTGCGCATCTGCACCCGCTGCCTGCGCTCGGGCAAGATCGTTAAGCCCGCCTAGACCCCATTAGCCCAGCCGAACCGGGAGGCCCGCCAGGCCTCCCGTCTTTTTTTAACGGCCCCCCGGCAAAAAGAGCCTAGTTTTTCCCCGGCTTTGCCAGATATCCGCTGGCTTGAGGCCCTGGGTCCTGGGGTATAATTTTGACAGGCCACGGGCTGTACCCCATCATCACGACCTAGCCGCCGTGCCGCGCCAGGCGGTTATCAGGAGAACAACGATGCTTGGCGGGTCAGGGGCGGCACAATCCGGCCACGGCCATGGCCGCATAAAATACATCCCGCTTCTCCTGGCCTGTGGCCTGACCCTGCTGATTTGCCTGGCCCTGGCCGGGACGCCGGTGCCGAGCGCCGCCCAGGCCAACCTGCCCCGAGTGGTCATCCTGGACTCCTACCACCAGGGCGAGGACTGGTCGGACAACGAGTTGGCCGGCATCCTGCCCACCCTGCACCAGCTCTATCCCGACCTGGCGCCGGCCATCGAGCGCCTGGACGCCAAGCGCTGGCCCGGCCCGGCCAACCTGCACAACGTCAGGCGTTACCTGGCCGACAAGTATCGGACCCGGCGCCCCGACCTGCTGATGGTCCTGGACAACTCGGCCCTGGATTTGGTCCTGCAAAACCGCGGCGAGCTTTTCCCCGGGGTGCCGGTGGTCTTCGCCGGCGTCAACGGCTTCAGGCCGGAGATGATCGCCGGCCAGCCGGGCATCACCGGGGTCAAGGAAAACCAGAACATCGCAGGCACGTTGGAACTGATCCTGGCCCTGCAACCCGGCACCCGGCGGGTGCTGGCCGTGCACGACTACACCTCCAGCGGCCTGTCCATGCGCCGGGAGGCGGAGGAGGCCTTCGCCCCCTTCCGGGACCGCCTGGAGGTGACCTTCACGGCCGACGCGCCCTTCGCCCGGTTGGACCAGCAACTGCGGGGCCTGCCCGCCGATGCCGTGGTGCTGATCCTCACCTATGTCACCGACCAGGCCGGCCGCACCTTCACCCGGGCCGAGAGCACCCGGCTCATCTGCCAGGCCAGCCCGGTGCCGGTCTACGCCGCCCACGAGACCCGGCTGGGTCACGGCATCCTGGGCGGCCTGCTCCTGGAGGGGCGCGAGCACGGCGCCCAGGCCGCCGAGATGGCCCTGAAGGTGCTGGCCGGGGCCGACCCCGCCTCCCTGCCGGTGGCCGACAGCCGCGCCCGTCCCATCTTCGACCACCAGGTCATGGCCAGGTTCCACATCCCCCAGGGCGCCCTGCCGCCGGGGGCGGAGGTGGTCAACAAGCCCGTGTCGCCCTGGCAGCGCCACCGCGCGGTGCTGGTCCCCCTCTTGGTGGTCCTGCTGGTGCTGGGCTCCCTGGCGGCCTGGCTGGGCTGGGCCCTGCTGCGCGGCCGGCGGGCCGAGGCGGCCCTGCGCCAGAGCGAGGCCCGGCAGCGCCTGCTGTTGGAGACCATGACCTTCGGCGTGGCCGAGTGCGACCCCCGGGGCACCGTCACCTACGCCAACCCGGCCCTGGCCCGCATGCAGGGAGCCGACGCCCGGCAACTTACGGGCAGCCCCCTCTGGGACACCATGGCCCCCGGCGCCGACCAGGAAAGCATGCCCGCCTACTTCCAGAATCTCACGCTCAACCAGCCCGAGCCCCAGCCCTACTTCACCACCAACCAGCGCCGGGACGGCTCCCAATACCTGGCGCGGGTGGACTGGAGCTACCAGCGGGACCCCCAGAAGCGGGTGACGGGCTTCACGGTCATCATCCACGACATCACCGAGCCCCTCCAGGCCCAGCAGGCCCTCAAGAAGAGCGAGGAGAAGTTCCGCCAGCTCTTCGAGCATTCCAACGACGCCATCTTCGTGCACGATGACCAAGGCGTGTTCCTGGACGTCAACCAGCGGGCCTGCGCCATGCTGGGCTACTCCCGCGGGGAGATATTGGCCATGCGGACCAAGGACTGCCACCCGCCCGAGGCCCAGGAGGACGGACGCCAGGCCTTCCAGGTGCTAATGTCCCAGGGCTCGGTCTGCTTCGAGACCGTTTTCCTCCGGGCCGACGGCTCGCTCATTGACGTGGAGATCAGCACCAGCCCCGTGGGCGGCCAGGAGAACGTCTACCAGGCCATCGTGCGCGACATCACCGGGCGCAAGCGGGCCGAGGAGGAGAAGGCCCGGCTGGAGGGGCAACTGCGCCAGGCCCAGAAGATGGAGGCCATCGGCACCCTGGCCGGGGGCATCGCCCACGACTTCAACAACATCCTGGGGGCCATCCTGAGCTTCGCCGAGATCGCCCGCGACGACGCCCTGGCCGGCAAGGCCAGCCCCCAGGACATCGAGCAGATACTAACCGCCGCCGAGCGGGCCAAGAGGCTGGTGCAGCAGATACTCACCTTCAGCCGCAAGGTGGAGCCCCAGCGCCGGCCCCTGGACCTCAACCAGGAGGTCCGCCGCGCCCTGGACCTTTTGGAACGCACCCTGCCCAAGATGATCGGCATCGGGCTGGATCTGGCCACGGACTTGCGGCGCGTGGAGGCCGACCCCGGCCAGATCAGCCAGGTGATCCTCAACCTGGCCGCCAACGCGGTGCAGGCCATGCCCGAGGGCGGCCAACTGACCATCGCCACGGCCAACCTCCAGTTGGAAGGCCGGGGTTGCGGCACCTGCGGGGCCAGCCTGGAGGGCGACTGGGTGATGCTAACCGTGCGCGACAGCGGCCAGGGCATCGCCCCCGAGGACCTGCCCAGGATCTTCGACCCCTTCTTCACCACCAAGGAGGTGGGCAAGGGCACCGGGCTGGGGCTGTCCATGGTGCACGGCATCGTCAAGGCCCATGGGGGGCACATCGAGAGCCTGAGCCAACTGGGCCAGGGCACCGCCATCACCATCTACCTGCCCGGCCTGGGGGTGGAGGCCGCCGAGCCCGGCCTGGAGGGGCAGACCCCGGAGCTGGCCGGCGGCCGGGAGACCATCCTGCTGGTGGACGACGAGGAGGCCCTGTGCGCCATGGGCGCGCGCCTGCTCTCCGCCGCCGGCTACCGGGTACTGGTGGCCCAGAGCGGGGAAGAGGCCCTGGAGCGCTACTGGCAGCAGGGGCGCGGCATTGATCTGTTCATCATGGACCTGGGCATGCCGGGCATGGGCGGCCACAAAGCCCTCAAGGCCATCCTGGCCCTGGACCCCTTGGCCAAGGTGGTCATCGCCAGCGGCTACTCGGCCACCGACCAGGTGCGGGCCGCCCTGGAATCGGGGGGCGTGGGCTACGTGGCCAAGCCCTTCCGGCGCTCCGACCTCTTGGGCACGGTGCGCCAGGCCCTGGACCGAGGCCCCTCGGGGGGCAGCCCCTTCTGAGGCCGGCCCTAGCCGCGCGGGCCAGCCCTAGGCGCGCGCCACCAAACCCAAGACGGCCAACTCCCCCAGCAGCCCGCCGCCGGCGGCCAAGGCCCGCTCCAGGGCCGTTTCCGGCGCCTCCCCGGGGGCCAGGTCCAGCCACAGGCGGCCCCGCTCCAGGTCGGCGGCGTCGCGCACCAGCAACTCCAGACGCCCCGCCTCCACTTGTCCCGGCTCCAGGCCGCCGCCGGCGTAGCGCCCAGGCCACAACTGGGCCTTAAGCCAGCCTGGGGCTGGCGCCTGCCCATGACGGATGGCCAGGCGGGCGGCCAGGTCGCCGGCCACGGTCTTGAGGGCCGGAGATTCCTCCACCGGCCCCAGGCTGCCCCAGCCCTGTTGCAGGGCCTTGGCCTGGCGGGCCGCGAAGTCCTCGGGCTTGAGGCCCAGGTGCTCCCAGGTCAGGAGCTTTTGCAGCACATGGCGCTGGGGCGAGGTCAGCTCCATATCGGTGTCCACCGCCCGGCCTTGCAGGGTTAGGTAGATCACTTGGGTCTCGCCGGGTCTGGAGGCAGATGCGGGCACTGGCCCAGGGCCGCCTCGGCGGCCTGGTGCAGGGCCTCGCTCAGGGTGGGGTGGGCGTGGATGGTGTGGGCCAAGTCGCCCACCGTGGCCCCCAGCTTCATGGCCAGGGCGCACTCGTGGATCAGGTCGGAGGCGTGGGGGCCGATGAGATGGGCGCCCAAGAGCCGCCCCGAGGCCGGCTCAAAGACCAGCTTGGCCTGGCCGGCGATCTCGCCCATGGCCTGGCTCTTGCCCAGGAGCCGGAAGGGAAACACGGCGCTCTGGGCCTCCTGGCCGCTGGCCGTGGCCTGTTCCGGCGACAGCCCCACCCAGGCCACCTCGGGCATGGTGAAGACCGCCGCCGGCACCACGCGGTAGTCCATGGCCTGGCGGGCGCCCAGGGCATTGGCCGCCGCGGTCAGACCCTCGGCGCCGGCCATGTGGGCCCAGATACTAGTCAACCCGCACGGCTCCGCGCTGGTCAAGCTCCACGCCGGCCTCGGTCAGGCCCAGGCCCTGGCTGTTCAAGGCCCGGCCCACCGAGACCAGCACCCTCTCGGCCCTGACTTCCAGGGGCGGGGCGCTGGCCGGCGGCTCCAGCAGGGGCGACGGCCCCAGGGTCAACCGTAGGCCATCGGTGTCTTTGCTAATTTCGCTGACCACCCGGCTGGTGTGCACGGTGACGCGCTGCTTCTTCATCTCGCGCAAGAGGAGCTTGCTCACCTCGGCGTCCAGGGAGGGGATGGGCAGCAGGCGGCTAAAAGCCTCCACCACGGTCACCTGGCTACCCAGGGCGGCCAGGATGCAGGCCATTTCGCAGCCCACCACCCCGCCACCCACGACGCAGATGGAGCGCGGTATTTCCTGGAGGCGCAAGGCGTCGTCGGAGCTGAGGATGTGCTCGCCGTCGCGCACCAGCCCCGGCAGATCGGCGGGGCGCGAGCCGGTGGCCAGGATTATGCGGTCGCTGGCCAGATCCTCCACGCCGCCGCCGTTAAGCTCCACGGCCACCAGGCCCGGACCGGCCAGCCGGCCCCGGCCCTTGATTAGGCTTATGCCGTGAGCCTGGAAGAGCCGCTCCAGACCTAAAGCCTGCAAGCCCACCACCTGGTCCTTGCGGGCCATGATGGCCGCCAGGTCGGGGCTGAGGCTGCCCTCCAGCTTGATGCCGAACTCGCCCAGGCGGCGGGCATTGACCAGGGCCAGGGCCGAGGCTTGCAGGGTCTTGGTGGGGATGCAGCCCCAGTGCAGGCAGGTGCCGCCCACGCCGGCGGCCTCCACCAGGTTGACCGAGGCGCCCAGTTGGGCGGCGCGCACCGCCGCCTGGTAGCCGCCGGGGCCGGCGCCGATCACGGTGATGCGCAAGGCCATGGGGTTGCTAGTCCAGGCGGATGATCTTGACTTTTTTGCCCACCCAGGTGGGCGGCAGGTAGATGCGGCCCGAGTTGCCGCTCTGCTTGACCTGCTTGCTCACCACCTCCACGCCCATGACCTCGAACTTGACCGAGCCACGGCGCTCTTCCTCGGGCGGCTGTTTATCTTCTTCGGACAAGCCTTGCTCCCAGTTTCAGCCTATGGTTCCCTGCCGCCCCGGCCACAGGGCGTGACAGGGCACGATGAGATCAATCTGGCCCTGGGCCAGCATGGCCTTGACCTGGTTGGCGCTGTCCCAGGCCGCCAGGGCGTCGGTGTGCACGCCCGGGCAGACGGCGGGCCCCGCCGCGGGGAAATTGCCCTCGTTGCAGCAAAAGCCGGTGATGAGCACCCGGCCGGCGCCCTTGGTGTCCACCACCACCGACTGGCCGCCGGGGGTGTGGCCGGGGGTGGGCACCACCCGCACCCCGGGGGCCAACTCGGCCGGGCCGTTCAGGCCCACCAGGTCGCACCCACTAACATACTCGGAATCGTAACGATGGTCCAGGGGGTGAGGCGCATTCATGAAATCTATTTCCGCCTGCTGGGCGTAGACCTTGGCCCGCCCGCACAGGCGGTCGTTCTCGCAATGGTCGTTGTGCAGGTGGGTGTGGATGACCAGGTCCACATCGCCCGGCTTGAGGCCCAGGCGCTCTAGGCCCTCCTCGAAGTACTCGGCCTTGACCCCAAGCTGCTCCTCCAGGCCCTCGGGGATGACGAAGTCCTCCAGGCCGGTGTCTACGACGATGACCTGCTCCCCGCCGGTAAGCACCCACACGTACACCGGGATGTGGATGGCCTTGCCGTAGCCCCGCAGGTAGGTCATGATGCCCTGGTCCGTGGCGTTGAGCCCGCAGACCAGAGGGTGTATCACGTAGTCGGCCATGACTCAGCGCCCCTTCCACACCGGGTCGCGCTTGCCCAAAAAGGCGTTCACGCCCTCGGCGCCGTCCTCGGTGGAGCACAGGCGGGCAAAGGCCTCGTTCATCAGGTCAAAGGCCTTGTGGTACTCCAGGTCGGCCATGGCGTAGAAGGCCTTCTTGCCGATCTGCACGGCCAAGGGGCTCTTGCGGGCCAGGCGGGCGGCCCAGCGGTGGGTCTCCTTGTCCAGGTCGTCAGGGGCCACCACCTGGTTGACCAGGCCCATCTCCAGGGCCTTGTTGGCGGTGATAAGCTCGCCGTAGAGCAATAGCTCCAGGGCCTGCTTGCGGGTCACCACGCGGGAGAGCGGCACGGCAGGTCCCAGGCAGAACAGCCCCACGTTAACCGCCGTGTAGCCGATGCGGGCCTTCTCGCTGGCGATGGCCAGGTCGGCCGCCGCCACCAGGCCACCGCCGTTGGCCGCGGCCACGCCGTGCACCGAGGCGATCACCGGCTTGTTCATCTGGCTCATGGCCACCAGGGGACGCTCCATGTTCTCCACCCAGGCCTTGAGTTCCAGGGGTGACTTGCCCTGCATCTCCTTGACGTCAATGCCCGCGCAGAAGGCCTTGCCCGCGCCCCTGAGCACGACCACCCGCACCCTGGGGTCGGCGTCCAGCTCCAGCAGGGCCGCCTCAAGCTCCTTGGCCATGGCCGAGTTGAAGGTGTTGAGCTCATTGGGGCGGTTGAGGGTGAGCGTGGCCACGAAGTCCTCGCCGATGTCAATCAACAGGCTGTCGTAGGGCATGAAGGCCTCCCCCTGGGGCTTGGGTTATTTCACCTGCGGCCACAGTTGGCCGCAATTGGACGAAGTTCGAAGTAAACCATTACAGAAAGCACTGTCATTGCGAGCGAAGCGTGGCAATCTTCCAAATTTGCTTTTTCCTTTTCGACAAGGCCCATGCTGCCAGTAGCAGGACAAATTCGGTAGATTGCCACGCCGCATCCCTGCGCGGGGTCCCCAGCGGGCTTGCCCGCTGGGGTAAAGAGGGATGCTCCTCGCAACGACTGCTCTCTGCTAGATTTGTGCTGCAGGGCGACGAAGCAATCTCTTCCCCTCCCGCTACTCTTCCTCCGCCGGCGGAATGATGGGCTCGCCCCATTTCTTGACCGCCGCCACGCCGCCGCTGACGTTGACCGTGTTGGTCAGGCCGGCGGCCTCCAGCACCCTTTGCGCCTCGTAGGAGCGCACCCCGGAGTTGCACACCAACACCACTTCCTTGTCGCGGGGCACCTCGCCGATGCGCTGGCTCAGGCTCTCGCCGGGAATGTGCACCCAGGCCGGGGCCAGGGCTGCCAGGTAGGGCGCGGCGTTGTCCAGGCCGCGCACGTCCAGGAACACGCACTGGCCCTGGTCCCGCGCCGCCAGCCTTTGCGAGAACTCCTCCGGCGAGATGGGGCGCAGCAATCCGGCCAGGAGGTTGTCCACGGTGTTGGCCGCGGCGTTCAATACGTCCACGGCCGCGCCCAGGGGCGGGCTGTAGCACAGCTCCAGATTGGAGATGGCATCAACCGTCACGCCCAGGGGCAAGAGCCCGGCCACGGCGTTGACCCGGCCCACCACGGCGTCGCCGTTCTCGCCCAGGGCGGCGCAGCCCAGCACCCGGCGGGTGGCCTTCTCCACCGTGAGCTTGACGTACATCAGCTTCTGGTCGGGGTGGAAGTGGGCCCGGTCGGCCTGCACCACCAGGGGCGAGACCGCCGGCATCCCGGCGGCGGCGGCCCGCTCTTGGTCCAGGCCGGTGCGCGCCATTGACAGGCCGAAGAGCTTGATGCAAAAACTGCCCACCGCCCCGGGGAAGGTGGCGTCACCCCCGCAGACGTTGCTGGCGATGACCCGGCCCATGCGGTTGGCCAGGGACCCGCTGGCCAGGGTCATGGCCTGGCCGGTGAGGATGTTACGCACGCTGACGCAGTCGCCACCGGCGTAGATGTCCGGGTCGCTGGTCTGCAAACGCTCGTTGACCTCAATGCCGCCGTTGGGGGCTATTTCCAGCCCGGCGGCCCGGGCCAGGGCGCCCTGGGGGCGCACGCCGGTGGCCAGGATCACCAGGTCCACGTCCAGGGTCTGGCCGTCCACCACCACGCCCACGGCGCGCCCCGCCCCGTCGCCCAGGATGCGCTCCACGCGGGCGCCCAGGCGCAGGTGCACGCCCTCCTGGGCCCTCAAATGGGTTTCCAGCATGCGGGCCATCTCGGGGTCCAAGAGGCCGGGCAGCACCTGGGGGGCCATCTCCAGAACGTGTACCTCCACGCCCCACAGGTCGGACAGGGCCTCGGCCATCTCCAGGCCCGTGGCCCCGGCCCCGATGATGGCCGCCGTGCCCACCTGGCCCTGGGCCACCAGGTCCTTGATGGCCTGGGCATGGTGCAGGTTGGCCACCGGGTACACCCCCGCCAGTTCCACGCCGGATATGGGCGGGATGAAGGGCTCCGAGCCGGTGGCGATGACCAACTTGTCGTAGGGCAGGTCGCGCTCGGCCCCGCTGGCCAGCTCGCGCACCCGCACGGTCTTGGCCGCGCGGTCAATGGCCAGGGCCTCGGTGCCGGGCAGGGCGTTGATGCCCTTGGCCCCCTGGAAAAAGGCGGCGTTGCGCTCCATGTGGAAGCTGGTGCTAAGAAGGCCCTTCAGTTCGGCCACGTCGCCCGAGACATAGAAGGGGATGCCGCAGCCGCCGTAGGAGATGTAGTTGTCGCGGTCCAGCATGGTCACGGATGCGTCGGGCAAGAGGCGCTTGATGCGGCAGCCGGACTTGGGGCCGGCGGCCACGGCGCCGATGATGACTACGTCGAGGCTCAAGGCTGATGCTCCTTGCTTGATGGATAGCGGGCGGAGATAGACCTAGCGGAAACAGGGACTAGGAAACCACACAATGGGGGGCATTGCAAGCCAAGGGGAGTCCGGCAGACAAGATGTGGTTTTCATGGGGTCTTTTCACCACCATTATGGCGGTAGGTGATGACCTGCACCTTCTCCAGGGTGACCAGACCCTCGCCGATCATGGTGTCCAGCATTGGCAGGAACTGGGCGATCTTGTCCTGTTTGTCCACGATCTCCACCAGGACCGGCAGGTCCTGGGACAGGCG
Organism: Desulfarculus sp.; assembly: GCA_016208115.1. Taxonomy (GTDB): domain Bacteria; phylum Desulfobacterota; class Desulfarculia; order Desulfarculales; family Desulfarculaceae; genus JACRDC01. The sequence continues at coordinate 5,200 of JACQYR010000031.1, read as the reverse complement.
CAGTATCTTGGAGGTGTGCACGAGGCTGTTGGCGCCGAAGCCCAGGACCCCCCTGAGCACCGTGGCCCCGGCCAGGCCCTGGGCCCTAGCCTCGTGCACGATGGCCTCGCTGAGCACCTTGCCCTGGTACTTGTCGTCCTCGCCGATAAGTATGCGCAAAAGCTGAGCCTCGCCGGAGAGCTTCATGTCTTGATCCCCCGCCTAGATTGTCTTGCCAGCGGCCCAGCCCAGGGCCAGGGCCGCCAGGCCCACCAGGTTTTGCAGGGCCAGGTTGGCGCACGCCAAGAGCCACTGACCGTCCTTGAGCAGCATGCCGGTCTCAAAGGCGAACGAGGAAAAGGTGGTGAAGCCGCCCATGAAGCCCACCAGGACAATGGCCCGCATCTCGCCGGTGACCCACAGCCGCCCCTCGGCCCAGGTCCACACCAGGCCAAAGAGAAAGCAGCCCAACAAGTTGACCGCCGTGGTGCCCCAGGGGTAGGAGAAATCGCCCAGGCGCTGCACCCAGCCCGACAGGCCGTAGCGGGCCAGGGTGCCCAGTGCCCCGGCCAGGGCTATGTACAAGAGCTTTTGCACCTAATGCTCCTCATGAAGCACTCAATGACCAAATTCTTGGCCACAGACTAGTAAACCACCGCCGTCAAGAATGAACGATTATTCTTGGGGAGCAAGGAAGTAAACAGGTCTTAATGGCAGTCTATTCTTGTCCTCATCGCTCAATTTGGGATAGAACTCCTGCCACAGGTTGTTAAAGCGTTCAAAGTCAATCATTTCGATATGGACATGAGAGTTTAGCGCCGTGGCCTTGGCGTCACTAGTGAAGCTCCCGCTGGAAACTATCATGCCTACGTCGCCATCCTTCTGCAATAAGCCCATCAATTGGCGCACCTCTTGAACATTTACGGGGTTGTCAGGACGGTGCTTCACCTGCACTTTTATACGAGGACTTACTGTACCCAAAGGGTCCCGGTATGCAATAACATCCACTCCGCCATCTTTTCCTCTGGGAGCGACAAACGGAGTGTAATACCCCATGCCACGCAAGAGCGAAGCTACCAAATCTTGGAATTCATATGGATTTTTGCTGTTGACGTATGATTGCAAGCCTGCTTGGGCGCGTTGCTCCATCTCCTCGATGGTAAGCTCTTGCTGGCTGTTGAGATCACCATCCTCAGGCGTGGACGTACTAACTTGCGTTTTTCGTTCCTGTGCCCATTTGATATAACCGGCACGAGCAGCCTGAAATAGGCCGTCCTCACCCTTTTTCAGTGCCTCTTCACCATCGGGCGTCAGATACCATATGCCATTCTTTTTTACTAAAAACCCTGCTTTGGAAAAATCAATGGAATAGAAGTGCAGTATACTGTGCCACCTTATGTAGCCTGACTTCTCGTATACACCAAGCGCCCACTCCGATAGGCTGACCCGCGTCTCCACCTTGGATAGTAACTCCCTTATTGGCAGTGAACCTCCGGTCTCCTGTAAGGTATTTAAGGCCGCGAACATCAGCTTGGTGGCAAGCTCCTCTGAGCGGGAGCGCTGCTTCTCCTCTGAGGCCATACCCCTCCCCTTTCGAGTATCTACAACTAGATGCTTAAGCATTACTACAAGGTCATTCCCCGATAAAGCCCAAAATAAGGCCTGTAGACCGCCTGTTCAGGCCCCCTCCCCCGCTTGACACCCCGCCAACCCTGGGATAAGTTCCATCATTTACGGCGGTGGGTAGCATTTTCCACCAGCCGGCTAGCAATATCGGGCACAAGCGCGGGTAGAGGGTCATGGAAGAATTCCGGCGTATGAAGCGGCTGCCGCCCTACGTTTTTGCCGTGGTCAACCAGATCAAGATGGAGGCCAGGCGCAGGGGCGAGGACATCATAGACCTGGGCATGGGCAATCCCGACCTGGGCACGCCCCCCCATATCGTGGAGAAGATGGTGGAAGCCGCCCGCAAGGCCAGCAACCACCGCTATTCGGCTAGCAAGGGCATCACCAAGCTGCGCCACGCCATAACCAGTTGGTACAAACGCCGTTACGACGTGGACCTGGACCCGGAGACCGAGGCCGTGGCCACCATCGGCGCCAAGGAGGGGCTATCCCACCTGGTGCTGGCCACCATCAGCCCCGGTGACGTGGTGCTGGTGCCCAGCCCCACCTACCCCATCCATCCTTATAGCGTGGTCATCGCTGGCGGCGACCTGCGCTCGGTGCCCTTGCTGCCTGGCCGCGACTTCTTCGACGACCTGCTCACGGCCTTCCGGCAGACCTGGCCCCAGCCCAAGATGCTGATAATCAGCTTTCCGCACAACCCCACCTGCACGGTGGTTGACATGGACTTCATGACGAAAATCGTGGATTTCTGCCGCAAGCACGAGATTTGGGTGGTCCACGACTTCGCCTATGCCGACCTGTGCTTCGACGGCTACCAGGCCCCCAGTATCCTGCAGGTGCCGGGTGCCAAGGACATCTGCGTGGAGTTCTTCTCCATGTCCAAGTCCTACTCCATGGCCGGCTGGCGCCTGGGCTTCTGCGTGGGCAACCCCGAAATGGTCAACGCGCTGACCCGCATCAAGAGCTACCTGGACTACGGCGTGTTCCAGCCCATCCAGATCGCGGCCATCATCGCCCTGAACGAGGACCAGGCCTGCGTGCAGGAGATCGTGGACGTCTACCGCCACCGCCGCGACACCTTGGTCACGGGGCTCAACCGCGTGGGCTGGGACGTGGACAGCCCCAAGGGCACCATGTTCCTGTGGGCCAAGATTCCCGAGAAATACCGGGCCATGGGTTCGGTGGAGTTCAGCAAGCTTCTCATCAACGAGGCCAAGGTGGCGGTGAGCCCGGGACTGGGCTTCGGCGAGTACGGCGACGAGTTCGTGCGCTTCGCCCTGGTAGAGAACGACCACCGCATCAACCAGGCCATACGGGGCCTGCGGCGTTTCCTGCAAGGCTAGGGACCACCCCAAGGAAACCACGTTTTCTTGGGGACCCCGGGAGACCACCCCAAAATAGCGGTGCTTTTTTGGGGACCCCAGGATGACTTTCTCCGGCACACTCTTAAGCCCGGCGGGCGAGAAAGAGGACAGGCCATGGCCGAGAAGATCGTGCGGGTGGGGCTTTTGGGCCTGGGCACCGTGGGCGGCGGGGTAGCCCGCCTGCTCCTGGAGCAGGGCGACCTCCTGGCCCGGCGCCTGGGCGCCCGTCTGGAACTGGCCCGGGCCGTGGACCTGGACGCCAACCTGGCCTCAGGTCTGGACCTGCCGGCTGGCGTCTTTTCCAGCGACGCCGCCGCCGTGCTGGACGATCCTTCCATTGATATTGTGGTGGAGCTGATCGGCGGCCTCAAGCCGGCCCGGGAATTGGTGCTCAGGGCCATCGAGAACGGCAAGCACGTGGCCACGGCCAACAAGGCGCTCTTGGCCAACCACGGGGCCGAGATATTCGCCGCCGCCCGCGCCAGGCGGGTGGGCGTGGCCTTCGAGGCCTCGGTGGCCGGCGGCATCCCGCTAATCAAGGCCCTGCGCGAGGGCCTGGCCGCCAACCGCGTCACCCGGGTGCTGGGCATACTAAACGGCACCTGCAACTACATCCTCAGCCGCATGACCAGCGAGGGCGCGGACTTCGCCGGGGTGCTCAAGGACGCCCAGAAGCTGGGCTACGCCGAGGCCGACCCCACCTTCGACGTGGAGGGCATTGACACCGCCCACAAGCTGGCCATCGTGGCGGCCCTGGTCAGCGGCCAACACCCGCGCCTGGCCGACATCCCCACCCAGGGCATCAGCCAGCTCACGCCCTTGGACATCCAGTTGGCCCGCGAGTTCGGCTACCGCATCAAACTCCTGGCCCTGTGCCGCCAGCAAGACGGGCTCTGCGAGGCCCGGGTGCACCCGGCCCTGGTGCCCCAGAGCCACCTCATGGCCTCGGTGGAGGGACCCTTCAACGCCGTGCACCTCACCGGCGACTGGGTGGACGAGGTGATGCTCTACGGCCGGGGGGCCGGCCGCCGGCCCACGGCCAGCGCCGTGGCCGCCGACCTCATGGACCTGGCGCGCGACATCCTCTGCGGCTGCGGCGGCCGGGTGCCGGGCCTGGGCGTGGCCAGCGACGGCGGCCAGCCCTTGGAGTTGGCCCCCCTGGAGCGGGTATCCTGCCAGTACTACTTCCGCTTCACGGCCCAGGACCAGCCAGGGGTGCTGGCGGCCATCAGCCGCGTCCTGGGCGAACACCGCATCTCCATCGAGGCGGTGATCCAGAAGGGCCGCCAGGACCAGGGCGCGGTGCCCATCGTCATGCTCACCCACGAGGCCCGGGAGGCCGACGTGCAGCAGGCCCTGGCCGTCATTGACCAACTGCCGGTGATCGCAGAGCCCACCATGCTCATCCGCAAGGCCTGAGCCCCAGGCCTGGCATAGGGATAGTGGCCAAATGAAATACCTAATCCTGGTGGGCGACGGCATGGGCGACCGCCCCTTGGCCGAACTGGGCGGGCGCACGGTGCTTGAGGCCGCCCATACCCCCCACATGGACAGCCTGGCCCAAGAGGGTCACCTGGGCCTGGCCCAGACCGTGCCCGCCGACAAGGAGCCTGGCTCGGACGTGGCCAACATGTGCCTCATGGGCTTTGACCCGGCCCTGTACCACACCGGCCGCTCGCCCATCGAGGCCGCGGCCATGGGCGTGGAGCTAGAGCCGGGGCAGATCGCCTTCCGCTGCAACCTGGTGACGCTCACCCACGGGGCCAAGGCCACGCTGATGAACAACTACGCTTCCGGGCACATCACCACCCCCGAGGCGTCCCAGATCATCGCCACCCTGGACGAGGCCCTGGGCGGGGCGGGGCTCAAGTTCCACCCCGGGGTGAGCTACCGCCATCTCCTGGTGTGGGACGACGGCCCGCTGACCGCCGCCACGGTGCCCCCCCACGACCGCTCGGGCCAGTCCGTGGACGACGTGCTGGCCGAGCACGGCGAGTTGGGGCGGATCACGGCGATCACCCGGGCCTCCTGGCCGGTGCTGGCCCAGCACCCGGTCAACCTGGCCCGCCGGGCCGCCGGGCGGCCCGAGGCCAACTCCATTTGGCTGTGGGGCCAGGGCACCCGCCCCGCCTTCCCCAGCCTGCCGGAGCGCTTCGGCCTGCACGGCGTGGTCATCAGCGCCGTGGACCTGCTCAAGGGCCTGGGCAAGCTGGCCGGGCTCCAGGTGG
>JACQYR010000030.1 GCA_016208115.1 Desulfarculus sp. | reverse complement strand
CTACCGGGTGCTCACCGCCCAGAGCGGCGAGGAGGCCCTGGAGCTTTACCGCGATCAAGGCGGCGGCCTGGACCTGGTGCTCATGGACCTGGGCATGCCGGGCATGGGCGGCCACAAGGCCCTCAAGGAGATACTGGCCCACAACCCCCGGGCCAAGGTCATCATCGCATCCGGCTATTCGGCCGGCGGGCAGGTCAAGGACTCCCTGGAGTCGGGGGCTGCGGGCTACGTGGCCAAGCCCTTCAGGCGGGCGGAGCTATTGGGTACCGTGAGGAAGGTGCTGGACCAGGGATAGGCCGCCGGGCCGGCCGGGCCGCCGGCCCACGCGCCAGGCTCGCTAATAATTCTATTTACTGGTTGGGGTGTTATTAATTAAATACTCAAGATAAGGTCTTCGGCTTGGGGTACGCTCAAGGGCCATTCCCCGCCGACCAGAAGGATCGGCAACCTAGACAACTCGTCACCTGGCTTGGCAACCGGCGGGAACGCAGATGAGTTTCTCCAACAAGCCCAAGACATACGCTTGGGTGGCCTCCGTGGCCATGTTGGCCGGTTGTCTCTATCTGCTGGCCTCGGTCTACATCGAGGTGCGCCAGCAAAACCTTCAGCAATGGTCCAACCAGCAGTCGTCCCTGGCCAAGGGGGTCGCCAAGGGCATGGAGGGCCTGTTCGTCCGCTTCCAGGGCTCTCTCAATCATCTGGCCGAAAGCGACCATGTCATCGAGATGGACAAGCAGGGCCAGGAAATGCTGGCCAGCTTTTTCTCCTACAACAAGGGCCCCTTGCGCGCCCTGACCCGCATAGACCAGACGGGCAGGATCCTCGACACCTGGCCCCCCAACCCTGACGTCATGGGCCAGGACGTCTCCTTCCAGGAGCACAACGCTCGCCTCCTGGCCACCCGCCAGCCGGTGGCCAGCGAGGCTTTCGAGGCCATACAGGGCTACAAGGCCGTGGCCATCGCCGTGCCTGTCTTTCGCGATGGCGTTTTCAGGGGCTGCCTTTCGCTGCTCGTGTCCTTCGAGGCGATCATCGAGTCATTCTTGGGAGACATCAGGTTGGGCCAGGGGGAGCACGCCTGGGTCTTGAGCCAAAAAGGCCAGTTGCTGTACGCCTCGGCCGGTGGACCCGGCCAGGCCGCCATGCAGGCGGCCCTTGCCAGCCCGGCCCTTTCCGCCTTGCGGGACCAGATGGTCAGCCGCGAGGGGGGCAGCGGGGAATTCAGGCTGCCCGGCCCGCCCGGCCAGGAGTCCCAGGGGCCACCGGAGCTGGCCGTCTTCCACTCCATCCACCTGGGCGGCACCTTCTGGTCATTGGCCATCGCCGCCCAGGAGGACCGTATCCTGGAGATCATGAGGGGCTTCACCCTCCGATGGATTTTGATAATGGCCTTCCTGGCCGGCACGCTGGCTCTTGGGTCCTATCATCTCATCAAGGCCTGGGCCATACTGGCCGAGACCAAGAAACGGCAAAAGGCGGAGGAGGCCCAGCGGGAGAGCGAACAGCGCTTCAGGGCCATCTTCGATTCCTCGTTTCAGTTCATCGGGCTGCTAACGCCCGAGGGCAGGGTGCGGGAGGCCAACCGCGCCGCCCTGGATTTCGCCGGGCTCAAGCGCGAGGAGGTGATCGGCCGGTATTTCTGGGACACCGGCTGGTGGGCGGGGGATGAGGAACAAAAGCAATGGCTGCGCCAGGCCGTGGCCCAGGCGGCCGGCGGCAGCTTCGTGCGCCAGGAGGTGGAACACCATGGGGCCGGCGGGGCCAGGCAGACCATGGACTTCTCGCTCAAGCCCGTGCGCGACCAGCAGGGCCGGGTGGTGATGTTGATCCCCGAGGCCCGCGACATCACCGACCGCAAGAACATGGCCGAGGCGCTCAAGCAAAACCAGGACCGCCTACGCAAGGCGCAGGAAATGGCCCAGGTGGGCAATTGGGAGATGGACCTGGCCACCAGGGAAATGTGGTGGTCCGAGGAGGCCCTGCGCATGTTCGGCGTGGAGGGGCTGCCGCGGGGTTCCCTGGGCATCGGCACCCTGCGCGGGTTGGTGCATGCCGATGATCTGCCCCGGCTGGACCAGGCGGCCCAGGACATGGTCGCCGACGGCCTGCCCCGCGAACTGGAGTTCAGGTTCCGCCGCTACAACCATGAAGAGACGCGGCATGCCCATTCCAGGGCCGAGTTGGTGCGCGGCGCCCAGGGCAAGCCGGCCAAGATCGCCGCCACGGTGCAGGACATCAGCGAGCGCAAGCGGGCCGAGGAGGACCTGCGCCTGACTCAGTTCTGCTTTGACAATGCCTCGGTGGCCATCTTCCTGGTGGACAGGCAGGCAAGGATTTTCAAAGTGAACCGCCAGGCCTGCCAAAACCTGCAATACACACCCGAAGAGCTTTGCTCCCTGACCATCTACGACATTGACCCCGTCATTCCCCGCGGAAAAGAAGGCTCCATAGCGGAGAGCTTCCAGGGCGAGGGTCCATGGGTGTTCGAAACGGTTCACCGCCGCAAGGACGGCACGACCTTTCCGGTGGAGATATTTCGCGGCCTAGTCATGCACCAGGGCCAGCGGTTCGGCATCACTTTCGTCACGGACATAAGCGAGCGCAAGCGGGCCGAGCAGGAAAAGCAGGAGTTGCAGGGCCAACTGCTCCAGGCGCAGAAGATGGAGGCCATCGGGCGGCTGGCCGGGGGCGTGGCCCACGATTTCAACAACATGCTCAGCGTCATCATGGGCTATTCCGAGCTCCTGGGGGCCGCCCTGCCCCCCGGGGGGCCGCCCGCCAAATACCTGTCCCAGATCGCCGACGCCGCCGCCCGCTCGCGGGGCATAACCCGCCAGCTCCTGGCCTTTTCGCGCAAGCAGATCGTGGAGGCCCAGCCGCACGTGCTCAACGAGCTGATAAGCGGCACCTGCAAGACCCTCTCTCACCTCATCGGCGAGAACATAGACCTGCAACCGCGCCTGCTGGACGGCCTCTGGCTCGCCAAGGTGGACCCCTCGCAGATAGACCAGATACTGGTCAACTTGGCGGTCAACGCCCGCGACGCCATGCCCCAGGGCGGCAAACTGGTGATCGAGACCGCCAACGTGGTCATCGAGGAGAGGTACCGCCAGCTCCACCCCGGCTGCGAAAGGCCCGGCGACTACGTGATGATGGCCGTGAGCGACACCGGCACGGGCATGGACCGGGAGACCGTGGGCCGCATCTTCGAGCCCTTCTTCACCACCAAGGAGGTGGGCAAGGGCACCGGCCTGGGGCTGGCCACCGTACACGGCATCGTCAAGCAAAACGGTGGCTTCATCAATGTGTACAGCGAGCCGGGGCACGGCACGAGCTTCAGGCTTTACCTGCCGCGCCTGGAGGGGGACCACCCGGGGTAGCCAAAGGCCGAGCAGCCCGGGCCGGCGACCGGCAGTGGCGACATCCTGCTGGTGGAGGACGACGACCTGGTGCGCCAGATGGCCTCGGCCATGCTCAAGGAACTGGGCTACGCCGTGGCCTCTTGCAAGGACCCCGGCGAGGCCCTGCGCTTGTGCCGGGAGTCTCCCAGGCGCTTCGACCTGCTCTTGACCGACGTGATAATGCCCGAGATGAACGGCAAGGAGCTGAGCGGCAGGGTCCGCGAGCTGCGGCCGGGCATGGCCGTCTTGTACATGTCGGGCTACAGCGACGACATCATCGCCCACCACGGCGTGCTGGAGGCGGGCGTGCTCCTATTGCCCAAGCCCTT
>JACQYR010000012.1:7817-26616 GCA_016208115.1 Desulfarculus sp. | reverse complement strand
CTCGCTTCTATGCTGGTCGGGGCGGGCGGATTTGAACCGCCGACCGGCTATTACTCCTGGCCCCTCGGCTCCTGCCTCGGTGCCCCACGGCCTCGGCCGGAGCAAGTCCGGCCTCGGCCACGGCGAGGGCCTACGGCCTCGCCGGGCGGGCCATCCTGGCCCGCGTTTCTCCTGGCGCCTCGGCTCCTGCCCCGCAAAAACGAGGGGCCAGGCTTCTCGCCCGGCCCCTCTATCTGTTGGTCGGGGCGGGCGGATTTGAACCGCCGACCCCCTGCGCCCAAGGCAGGTGCGCTACCATGCTGCGCTACGCCCCGGCATTTTCTCCTGGCCCCTCGGCTCCTGCCTCGGTGCCCCACGGCCTCGCCTGGAGCAAGTCCAGGCTCGGCCACGGCGAGGGCCTACGGCCTCGCCGGGCGGGGCTCCTGCCCCGCATACCATCAGCGGTCGTCCCTAGGCCTCCCGCAAAAACTCCCCGATCCGCGCCACCATGTCCCTGAGGGCCTGGCCCCGGTGGCTGATGGCGTTCTTCTCCTCGGTGCTGAGCCGGGCCACGGTCAGCCCCCGCTGGGGCAGCTCGAAGACCGGGTCGTAGCCGAAGCCGCCCTCGCCGTCGGCGGCCAGGGCAATGCGCCCCTCCAGCCGGCCCTGGGTGGCGAGCATGCGCCCGTCGGGCCGGCAGCAGACCAGCACGCAGACAAAGGCCGCGCCTCGCTGCTCCAGGGGCAGGCCGGCCATCTCCTCAAGAAGCTTGGCGTTGTTGGCCGCGTCACCGCCGCCGGCGGCGTAGCGCGCCGAAAACACCCCCGGCGCGCCGCCCAGGGCCTGCACGGTCAGCCCGGAGTCGTCGGCCAAGGCCGGCAGGTTCAAGGCCCTGGCCACGGCGCGGGCCTTGAGTTCCGCGTTCTCGGCGAAGGTGGCCCCGGTCTCGGCGATGTCCTCGGTGAAGCCCAGCTCCACCGCCGTGGCCACCTCGATGCCCAGAGGGGTTAGCAGGGCCTCGATCTCGCGGCGCTTGCCAGGGTTGGTGCTGGCCAATACCAGGCGCACGGCTACTTCTCCCCCAGGGCCGCCCGCTGGGCCGCGAAGACCTGCTCGGCGGCGGCCATGCCCGTCTCCAGCATGGCCTGCATCTCCCGGGGGCTGAGGAAATCCCGCTCGCCGGTGGCCTGCACCTCGATCAGCCGCCCGCCCGGGGCCAGCACCAGGTTCAGGTCCACTTGGGCCGCCGAGTCCTCGCTGTAGCACAGGTCCAGCATAAGCCGGTCCTGCACCTTGCCCAGGCTCAAGGCGGCCACCGGCCAGGCCGGCTGAAGCCCCAAGCCCCTGAGGGCCAGGGCCAGGGCCACCCAGCCGCCGCTGATGGCCGCCGTGCGGGTGCCGCCGTCGGCCACCAGCACGTCGCAGTCCACGCGCAGGGTATAGCCGGCCAGGACCTTGAGGTCCACGGCGGCCCGCAAGGCCCGGCCGATGAGCCGGCTGATCTCCTGGGCCCGGCCACCGGCGCGGTGCTCGCGGCCGGTGCGGGTGTGGGTGGAGCGGGGCAGCATGGCGTACTCGGCGGTGACCCAGCCTTGGGCCGCCTCCGGCCCCAGCCAGGCCGGGGCGCCCTTCTCCAGGCTGGCGGTGCACAGCACCTGGGTGGCCCCGAAACAGCACAAGGCGCTGCCCTCGGCATAGGGGTTCACCCCGGCCTCAAGGCGCACCGGCCGCATCTGGCCATCCTGCCTGCCATCCGCCCGAACCATGCGATTCTCCCGTAAAGGCATGTAAATCTAGCCCAGGGGCCAGGGCGTGTCAACTTGACCGCCCTGGCGCGCGCCTTGACCAAGCGCCGGTCCCTGGCCTAGATTTAGAAAGGACTCGAACCATTGACCCACAGCGAAAGGCCAAGCCCGTGCCCAACCGCCCGCGTCCCCTCGCCTGCCTGACGCTCCTGCTGCCCCTGCTGCTCCTCTGGGCCTGCGCCGCCCAGCCCACCCCCCAGGAGGCCCAGCCGCCCCAACTGTCGGCCGCGCCCTTGGCCCTGGAGAGCCGGTGCGCCCAGCCCGTGGGTCCGCCCCGGGTGGAGCGCATCTCCCAGCACGTCTGGGCGGCCATCGGTCATGACACCGCCAACACCGTGGTCATCAGCACTCCCGAGGGCCTGGTGGTGGTGGACGCCGGCATGACCCCGGCCCGCGCCCGCCAGGCCCTGGCGGCCCTCAAGCAGGTGGTGCCCTGGGGGCCGGTCAAGGCCCTGGTCTTCACCCACAGCCACATGGACCACATCGGCGGGGCGACGGCATGGGCCCCGGAGGGCACCCCCATCTGGGCCACCGACCAGACCGCCGCCCACCTGCTCAAGCAGTACGGCCGCTTCAAGCGGGCCGAGATAACGCGGGGCGGCCGCCAACTGGGCCAGCACGTGCCCCTGGACCTCCTGCCCTGCTCGGCCCTGGGCCGTCGCGCCGACCTGGACCTTAAGGGCGAGTTGGGCTTCTTGCTGCCCGACCACACCTTCAGCGGCAGCCACACCCTCAAGGTGGGCGGGGTGGAGATCGTGCTGAAGGAGGCCCCCGGCGAGACCCACGACCACCTCTTCGTCTGGCTGCCCGGCGAGGGCACCCTCATCGCCGGCGACGACTTCTACTGGACGTTCCCCAACCTCTACACCATCCGGGGGGCCAGCCCCCGGCCGGTGGACCAGTGGATAAAGAGCCTGGACGCCATGCGCGCGTGCGCGCCTGAGCACCTCATACCCTGCCACACCAAGCCCATCCACGGAGCCGGGGAGATCGCCCAGGCGCTCACCGATTACCGCGACGCCATCCAGTGGGTGCGGGACCAGGTGGTGCGCCGGGCCAACCAGGGCCAGGACCTGGACACCATCGCCCGGGAGGTCAAGCTGCCCGCCCACCTGGCCGGCAAGCCCTATCTGCAAGAAACCTACGGCCAGGTGGACTGGTCGGCCAAGGCCATCTACATCAACAATCTTGGCTGGTTCGACGGCCGGCCCGAGCGGCTTTACCCCCTGGACAGCCGCCAGGCCGCCGGCCGCGAGGTGGAGCTGCTGGGCGGGGCCGGGCGGGTCCTGGACCTGGCCGGCCAGGCCCTGGCCCAGGACGACCCCCGCTGGGCGGCCCACCTCCTGGCCAAGCTGAAGGACGCCGGCCTGGCCACGGGCGCCCTGGCCGGCCCCTGGCGCCAGGCCCAGATACAGGCCCTGGAGGCCACGGCCCGCCAGACCGCCAACACCAACGGCCGGGCCTATCTGCTGGAGTCGGCCCACGAGCTGGCCCACGGGCTGGAGCCCCTGCCGGGGCGGCCCCTGCCCCCGCGCATGGCCCGCCAGATACCGGTGGATTTCCTGCTGGAGCAGATGGCCGCCAACCTGGACCCCACGGCCAACCTGGAGGTGCACCAGTCCCTGGTGCTGGAGCTGCCCGACCTGGGGCGGCGCTACGTCATCACCCAGCGCCGGGGGGTGGGCGAGGCGGTGGCCGGGGCGGCCCGGCGCGGCACGCCCCCGCCCCTGGCCACCCTGAGCATGGACTCGGGCGACTTCCGCGACATGGCCCTGGGCCTGCGGGGGCCTTTGGCCCTGCACGCCGAGGGGCGCATCAAGGTGGAGGGCGGCTGGCTCAAGGCCCTGGCCTTTTTGGCCCGCTTCCGGCCGGCGGGCGCTGGGGGGGCGTGAGGCTGGTTTAATATCAAAATATAGCATGGCCGGGCTTGATTCCCTCTCCCCCCACCGGGGGGAGAGGGTCAGGGTGAGGGGGGCTTAAAGAAGCCCCCTCACCCCGCCCTCTCCCCCATGGGAATGGGGGAGAGGGGGAAGATGGCGCCGCCCTGCCGTGAAGCGCGGGCAAAGCTCTATGGTTGACATGAAATTGGTATCATGCGCTGAGCCTAGGTTTGCCTAAGCGCCCTTTCCCGGCCCGGCCTCCCGCGAGCGGCGCACCAGCAGGCGGCTGCAATTGAGGATGGAGTCCGCCGGGTAGGCCGTGAGTTCGTCCTGGTAGTAGCGCTCCAGGAGGCCTTGGGCGATGGCTTCGGGGTCTTGGCCGGCCCTGAGGCCTCCCAGGATGGCCAGGTGCTCGCGCTCCAGGTTGTCGCGGGTGGCCGCCAGGTAGGCGCTGGCCGCCCTGCCCGAAAAGCAGTCCTGGTGCCCCAGGCCCAGGGCCGCCGGCTGGTGGGCGGCGATGGCCGCCAGGGAGTCCTGGTACTGGCGGTAGGAGACGAAGTACAGGGGGAAGCCGGCGCGGCCCCGGGTGCAGAAGCCGGCGGAGTCCGCGGCCAGCACCACGCCCTCCTGGGGCAGGTGGCAGATCAGGCCGCCGGGGGCGTGCCCCGGGGCCTCGATGAGCCGGGCCTCCAGGCCCCCCAGGTCCAGGACGTGGCCGGGGGGCACCTCCGCCAGGGGCGGGGGCAATAGCGGCAGGCAGGAGGGACAGGGCAGGGCCAGACCGTCGCGCCGGGCCACCTCCCGGGAGGTGAAGGCCTCCTCTTGCGCGTAGCGGGCCGCCGTGGCGGGCTTCTCCAAAAACTGGCGGGAGGCCGTGGTCAGCACCAGCCGCGCCCGGGGCAGGCCGGCCCTGAGCGCGGCCTGGCCGCCGGCGTGGTCGGCGTGGGCGTGGGAGATGACCAGGCGCGTCACTTCCTCCCGGGGCACCCCCAGGCCGTCCAGTTGGGCCAGCACCAGGGGCGCCACGGCGGCGATGCCCGCCTCGAACAGGGCCGCCCGGCCATCCCCGCGCAGCAGGTACACGGCGCTGTGATAGGAGCCCAGCCGCCAGACCCTATCGCTCAGGCGCCCTTGCCCCATCAGCCCACGATCCACACCGCCAGGTCCTCGCCGGCGGCCATGACCTTGTCGCTGACGTGGCCCAGGAACTTGGAGCCCTCCTGGCCCGAGCGGCCCAGCACCACGGTGCCATAGTCGCCCTGCCGGGCCGCCTCCAGCACCGCCCCGGAGACCGACAGGGCGCTGTCCCGGAACAAGTAATCCACCTGGTCAGGTTCCAGGCCGCCATCCTGGAGCGCCAGCCGGGCCTGCACCAGGAAGTCCTTCATGCAGCGCTCGTCGCTGCGGCGCAGGTCCTCTTGCAGGCCGGCCAGGGCCTCGGGGCCGAAATCCACCGGGCAGTAGTTCTTGAAGCTGGCGCCCACGTGATAGATGGTGACCCGGCACTGGGGGTTGCCGCCCAGCATGAAGGCCATGTGGTCCACGGCCTTGAGGGAGCCCTCGGAGCCGTCCACGGCGCAGAGCACCTTGAGGCTACTGACCCGGCCGCCCACCACCCACACCGGCGTGCGCTGGGCGTGCTGCACCACCTGGTGGGTGACGCTGCCCGCGAAAAGCTCCTGGGTCTTGGTCAGGCCGCGCCGGCCCAGCACCACGGCGTCGTAGAGGCCGCGCTCGGCCTCGAAGAGGACGTCGTGGGCGGCGTCGGCCAGGCGGGGCAGGGCCTTGACCTCCACCTGTTCCTCTTGCAGACCGTGCCCCAGCAGGCGCTCGCGGGCCTTGAGCAACACCCGGTGGGCCTCCTGATGGTTGCGGTCCTCCAGGGAGCGCAGGCGGCGATAGGCCTGGGGATCGGCCTGGGCCTCGCGGCGCAGGAAATCGGGCACCCCGGGCATGACGTGGAACAGGGTGACGTAGAGCTCGGCGATGCGGGCGCCCTCCATGAGCCCCACGTAGTCCACGGCCCGCTGGGTGGAGGGCGAGCCATCCACGGCGATGAGTATCTTTTTTTGCATGGCGCTCCCCGGCCAACCCCTACCAGGTGGCCAGCAGGGCGTTGATGCGCGCCTTCTTGTGCTGGGCCTCGGTGATTAGCACCATCTTGCGCTGCTTGAGGGCGTGTATCTGGGCGGCGAAGGTGCCCTCGCCGGCCATCTCCCGCCGGGCCAAATTCTTGGCCTCCTGGTCACAAGCCTGTTGCTGGGCATTGAGCTCGGCGATTTCGGCCTCCAGGGCCTTGATCTGGGCCAGGGTCTCGGGGTCGTCGCGGAACAGGGGCGGCCGGGGGCCGCCGCCCGGCGCGCCGTTGCAGCCATGGCTCATGGCGTTGGTTCCTTGGGCTAGGGTGTCAACAATCGCTGACCCCAAATATAGCGCGGCGGGTGGGGCCGGCGCTACTGCCCGGCGTTGAGCCCCCGGCCCTCCGGGGTCAGCAGGCGGCCGCCCTGCTCCGTCAGGTGCAGGGTGTCCTCCAGCTTGAGCAAATAGCCGCCGGGGTGCAGGAGGTGCAGCTCCAGGGCCAGGGTCATGCCGGCGGCCAGGCGGGCGGGGTTTTTGGGGGTGATGAGCGGCGGCTCGTTCAACTCCAGGCCCACGCCATGGCCGACGTAGGGGATGAAGGCCCCCGAGGGCAGGCGCTGGAAGGAGTCGGCCAGGCCCAGGCCGGCGGCCAGGTCGTGGGCCAGGGCGCAGGCCTCCTGGCAGGTCATGCCCGGCCGCAGCCCGGCCAGCCAGCCGTCGCTGATTTGGCGCAAGGCGTCGCACAGCTCGGCGGCCCTGGCCGGCGGACTGCCCAGGGCGTACATGCGGCTCATGTCGGCGTGGTAGCCCTCCCGGCAGGCGGGGATGTCGCAAAGAACCAGGTCGCCGGGCTCAAACACCCTGGCCGAGGGCCCGGCGGGCAGGCTGGGGTGCAGGCCAGCGCCCGTGGCCGTGAAGACGGTGCCCGTGGTGCGCGTCAGGCCGGGGCCGCTGGCCACCGGCCCCCGGCCCATGAGCACGTCGGGGTGGCGGAAGAAGAACACCCCCTGGTGGCCAGCCAGGCGCTGGGCGTTCTCGATGGCCGCCGCCCAGGCCAGCTCGCTGACCCCCGGGCGCAGGGCCGTGAGCGCCCCCTGGTGGCCAACGGCCAGGGCCGCGCAGGCCCGCTCCAGGCTGGCCACCTCGCCCAAGTCCTTGACTAGGCGCATGCCCATGACCAGGGGCGAGACGTCCACCAGCTCGCGGGAACCCAGGGCCTTTTGATAACGCCGGCCCTCCAGCATTGAGAGCATGTCCAGTTCCAGGCCGATCCTCTCGCCGGCGCCATCGTCGGGGAAGAATTGGGCGCAGGCTCCTGCCAGGTCCAGGCCGGCGGTGATGCGTTCTCTCTCGATGGGACAAGGCTCGGGCAGGGTCTCCAGGCCCCGGCGCAGGAAAAGCCGCCAATCGCCCTGGCGCACCATGAGCCAGGCCGGCAGGGCCAGGCCGGTGTAGTAGTAGATGTCGCGGGAAAAGGCCAGGACCGCGCCCGCGAGGTGGTGGCCGCGGAGGGCCTCCTGGAAGGCAGCCAAGCGCCTGGTGTTATCTAAGGCGGCGCGCTCTGGCGGAGTGGTGAGGGATGGCCGTGTCTGGCCCAGGGTCCGCATCGGCGGTCCTCCTGCCATTGGAGGTTTAAGCCATTGGGGCTGACTGGGATTGCATCAAGCCCAAGCCTCTATGTTATCCTACTGTTTAGGGGGAATTCGCCGCCCGAGGCCGGTCGGCTTGTCCGCCTCCTATATCCTGCCCCGTTCATTTTTAAGCCGGGCCGTACCCGGCAAGGGAGAAGTCGCCATGAAAAAGGTGTGGTGGCCGATCATCATTGTCGCCCTAAGCCTGGGTCTGGCGGGACCAGCCCCGGCGGGGACGGTGGCGCAACAGAAGGGGCTGGTGTTGGTGGCCCAAATGCAGGCCATCCTGGACGAGGCCGTGGAGGAGGCCTGGGCATACCTGTTGAGCAACGATGCCAGCGAGCGGCAGGACTTCATGGACCGCATGAATGAGTTTGACAAGCACGCGGCGGAGCTTAAAAAGCTCTTCCCCAAGAGGGGCGACCTGGCCTGCCGGGTCAAGATGCTCAAGACCAAAGGCGACATGTTTGATCTTTCCCAGATGCTCTTCCGGGAGTTCAAGGAGCAGGGCGACTTTCGCAAGCTGCCGCCCAAGGCACTGCTCAATTTCAAGGTAAAGGTGATCGAGGCCCTTGAAGCCACTGACGCCTGTCTGAAAGACCTCATGGCCGCCAACCAAGACCTGTTAACGGCCAAGGGCAAGCCCTCCACTGCCTCGCAAGCCGAAATGTCCGCCAAGAAGGGTCCAAAACTGCGTGCCGCCTTGCAGGTCCTCAGAATGCAATCCACGGTCATGCGCGGCGCGGGCGAGGCCATGTGCTATCCGGTGATAATGAAGGCGCAGGCCAAGGCCGATTTCCAGGCGCGCATGGATGAGTTCGACAAGCTGGCCGCCGCCCTGCCGGCTGGTTTTATTTCCGGTATCCACGGACCCGCGGTGGCCAATACCTATCAGGACATCCTGACGGCCAAGAAGAAAATGCAGTCCGCCGGGCAAGAACTGATCTCCGCCGCCGCCCACCAAACCCTCACTCCGGCGGTAATCAAGACGTTCGAGGACCAAGTGGACGCCCTGGACGCCCTGTTGGATTCGTTGGTTTTGATCTGCCGAAATGCCCTCTAGGGAACAGGCCCCACGTCCGGCAGGGGCCCTGTGTGGGGCCCCTGCCCAACCGCCCTCCTACATGCCTCTTCGGTACTGCCCGCCCACGCTGTAGAGGGCCTTGGTGATCTGGCCCATGGAGCAGACGCGCACGGTGTCCATCAGCTCGGCGAAGACGTTGCCGCCGGTGAGGGCCACCTTTTGCAGCTTGAGCAGGGCCGCCGGGGCCTCGTCGGCGTTGCGGGCCTGGAAATCGTGCAGGCGCCCCAGTTGGCTCTCTTTCTCCTCCTCGGTGGCCCGGGCCAGCTCCACCCGGCAGACGATCTCCTCGGCGTTGGGGTTGAGGAAGGTGTTGACGCCCATGATGGGCAGCTCGCCGGTGTGCTTCAAGGTCTCGTAGTACAGCGACTCCTCCTGGATCTTGGAGCGCTGGTAGCCGGTCTCCATGGCCCCCAGCACCCCGCCCCGGGCGGTGATGCGGTAGAACTCGTCCAGCACCGCCTCCTCCACCAGGTCGGTCAGCTCGTTGACTATGAAGGCCCCTTGCAGGGGGTTCTGGTTCTTGGACAGCCCCCACTCGCGGTTGATGATGAGCTGGATGGCTAAAGCGCGGCGCACCGATTCCTCGGTGGGGGTGGTGATGGCCTCGTCGTAGGCGTTGGTGTGCAGGCTGTTGCAGTTGTCGTAGACCGCGCACAGGGCCTGCAAGGTGGTGCGCACGTCGTTGAACTGGATCTCCTGGCTGTGCAGGGAGCGCCCCGAGGTCTGGATGTGATATTTGAGCATCTGGCTGCGGGCCTCGGCCTTGTACTTCTCGCGCATGGCCACCGACCAGATGCGCCGGGCCACCCGGCCGATGACCGTGAACTCGGGGTCCATGCCGTTAGAGAAGAAGAAGCTCAGGTTGGGGGCGAACTCATCTATCTTCATGCCCCGCGCGAGATAGTACTCGGCGTAGGTGAAGCCGTTGGCCAGGGTGAAGGCCAACTGGCTGATGGGGTTGGCCCCGGCCTCGGCGATGTGGTAGCCGCTGATGGAGACGCTGTAGAAATTGCGCACGTCGTGATCTATGAAGTACTGCTGGATGTCGCCCATCATGCGCAGGGCGAAGTCCACGCTGAAGATGCAGGTGTTCTGCCCCTGGTCCTCCTTGAGGATGTCGGCCTGCACGGTGCCGCGCACGTTTTTCAGCACCAGGGCCTTGATGCGCGCGCGCTCCTCGGGGTCGGGCGGGCGCTGGTTCTCGGTCTCGAACTTGGCCAACTGCTGGTCCAGGGCGGTGTTGAGGAAAAAGGCCAGCATGATGGGGGCCGGGCCGTTGACGGTCATGCTGACGCTGGTATTGGGGCTGACCAGGTCGAAGCCGTCGTAGAGCACCTTCATGTCCTCGTAGGTGCAGATGGAGACCCCGGAGTTGCCCACCTTGCCGTAGATGTCGGGGCGCAGGTCCGGGTCCCAGCCGTAGAGGGTCACGGAGTCGAAGGCCGTGGACAGGCGCGCGGCCTTGGCGTCGCGGCTTAGGAGCTTGAAGCGGCGGTTGGTGCGGAAGGGGTCGCCCTCGCCGGCGAACATGCGCGTGGGGTCCTCGTCGGTGCGCTTGAAGGGGAAGACGCCGGCGGTGTAAGGGAAGTTGCCGGGCAGGTTCTCGGCGCGCATCCAGGCGTAGACCTCGGCCGGGTCTTGCCACTTGGGCAGGCAGACCTTGGGTATCTCGCTGCCCGACAGCGAGCGGGTGGTGAGAGGCACCCGGAACTCGCGGTCGCGCACCTTGTAGACGTACTCGCTGCCGGCGTAGGCCTTTTGCATCAGCGGCCACTGGGCCAGGAGCCGATGGGTCTCCTCGGTGTAGCCTTCCTCCTGCTTGTGCACCTCGGCCCGGAGCTTGTCCAGGGCGCGCACCAGGCCGGCGTCGCCAGCCCAAGCCTCGGCCAGGGCGTCGTGGGTGTTCTTCATCTGCCACACCCGGCGCACGATGGCCGCCTGCTGGCCGGTCTGGTCGTGGTAGCCGCGCACCGTGTCGGCGATCTCGGCCAGGTAGCGGCTGCGCTCGGCCGGCACGATGATGGTCTTGTCCTGGGAGCAGCGCAGGCCCGTCTTGGGCCGGGGGCTATTGAAGGCCACGCCGGTTTTCTGGGCGATGGCCTCCAAGAGGGCCAGGTACAGGGCGGTGGTGCCGGGGTCGTTGAACTTGCTGGCGATGGTGCCGTAGACCGGCATCTCCTCGGGCGGGGTGTGCCACAGGCCCCGGTTGCGCTGCATCTGCTTGCGCACGTCGCGTAAAGCGTCGTCGGCCCCCCGGCGGTCGAACTTGTTGATGGCCACCAGGTCGGCGAAGTCCAGCATGTCAATTTTTTCGAGCTGGCTGGCCGCGCCGAAGTCGGATGTCATGACGTAGAGGCTTAAGTCCACCAGGTCCACCACGGCGGCGTCGCCCTGGCCAATGCCGGCGGTCTCCACCACCACCAGGTCGTAGCCCGCGGCCACGGCCACGGCGATGACGTCGCCCAGGCCCTGGCTGATCTCCATGCCGCTGCCCCGGGTGGCCAGCGAGCGCAGGTAGAGCTTGGGCGAGTCCAGGGAGTTCATGCGGATGCGGTCGCCCAAGAGCGCGCCGCCGCTCTTGCGCCGGGTGGGGTCCACCGAGAGGATGGCCACGCGTTTTTCGGGGAAGTCGTGCACAAAGCGCAAGAGCACCTCGTCGGTGAGGCTGGACTTGCCCGCCCCGCCGGTGCCGGTTATGCCCAGCACCGGCACCTTGTAGTCCGAGGCCTTGGCCGCCAGCGCCTGGCGCCAGGCGGCGATGTCGCCGTCCTGGCCCAGGGCGGCCCGCTCCACGCTGGTGATGACCCGGGCCACCACCTCGGGGTGCTCGGGGTCCAGTTGCTCCAGGAGCTTGAGGTCGTGGTCCTGGCCCAGGGGGTAGTCCAGGAGGCGCACCTGGTGGTTGATGATGCCCTGCAGGCCCATGACCCGGCCGTCCTCGGGGGAGTATATCCTGGTGACGCCGTAGTCGTGCAGCTCGGCGATCTCCTCGGGCACGATCACCCCGCCGCCGCCGCCGAAGACCTTGATGTGCGGGGCGCGGTGCTGCTTCAAGAGGTCCACGGTGTACTTGAAGAACTCCATGTGGCCGCCCTGGTAGCAGCTCACGTTGATGGCGTGGGCGTCCTCCTGGATGGCCGCCTCCACGCACTCGGCCACCGAGCGGTTGTGCCCCAGGTGGATCACCTCCACGCCGGTGGCCTGCAAGATGCGGCGGATGATGTTGATGGCCGCGTCGTGGCCGTCGAAGAGGGAGGCCGCGGTGACGCAGCGCACGGGGTTCTTGGGTAGATAGGGCTCGGTTTCCACGGTCATGATTTCCCCTCCGGTGAGGTCGGGCATTGGCGTCCCTGAAGGCGGAATGCGTTCATGCCATCTGCGAATTAAATGTCATTGCCAGCGTAGCGAAGCGATCCACCCTACTTTCCCGTTTGCTTGCCTTGGGTAGCCGGCCTGGGCCAAAAAACCAGTAGGGTGGATTGCCACGTCGCATCCCTCCCGGGATGCTCCTCGCAATGACAGCCATGCACTATATTTGCCAAACTCGCTTGCATGTAGGCCCAGCCGATCCCGCGGCCATTTCCCCCTCACCTAAGTTGTCCCAGTATCAGTTCACTTTGCAGGGCGATGTACTGCTCCAGGGTGAAGCGGGGCCTCAGGCTCCAGCGGCGGAAGGTCCACATGTGCCCCAGCACGGCGATGTTGTGGGCCATGAGTTCTATCTCGGCTCGGTTCAGCGGGCGCAGGGAGTAGTCCTCCACGCCCTTCTGGAGCAGGTCGGCGAAGAGGCCGGTGATGCGTTCCTCGTGGGCCAGCACGAAGCGCATGGACTCGGCGGGCAGGGACTTGGTCTCCTGGTAGATGAGCAGGATATGGTCGCTCATCTGGTCGCAGACCGCGAAATAGGCCTCGATGGCCGCGGCCAGGGCCTGGGCGCCCGAGCCGGCGTGACGGATGCGCTGGCGCAGGCGCTGTTCCATCTCGTCGTGGATGGCCTGGCAGACCAGGTAGAGCACGTCCTCCTTGCTGGCCACGTACTCGTAAAGGGTGCCGATGGAAAAGCCGGCGGCCTGGGCCATCTCGCGGGTGGTGGTTTTGTGGAAACCCTTCTTGATGAAAAGCTGCACCGTGGCGTCCACGATCTGGCGCCGGCGCTTGGCCACCAACTGGGGGTCCTTGACCGCCGTGGGGATGTCGCGGGTGGGCTCCACGGGGGCAATGGCCTTGAGCCGGGCCCGGCCGCCGCCGGGGGGCGTGCTCACGGCTTGGCCTGTCCGTGCTGGCGGGGCACCACCGCCACCTTGAGGCGCACTTGGCCGTAGCCCAGGCACTCCACGCCCACGTCGGGGCAGTTCACCTCGCGCGTGAAATGAATGGCCGAGGGCTCCAGTCCCTCGGAGAGCCGCTCGTTGATGAGCGCCACCGGCAGCACCAGTTGGGACATCAGGTACACGCACAGACGCTTGGGGCAGTGCTTGGCGATGAAGTTGCCGTCCACGTCCAGCAAAAAGCTGTCGCCCATCTGGTAGCCGGAGTTGCAGTGGCGGGCCGCCACCACCTGGGCCTGGATGCTGTACCGGAGGGCGGCCCGGGCCAGGCGGCCGATGTGGCGCGCGCGGGGGTCGCCGGGCGGGATATGCGTCAGGTCCTCGGCGGAATAGCCCACATGGGCGGCGTAGCGGGCCAGGACGTCGTCTTGGCTCATGGGCCTCTCCTGTCTGGGGCGCGGCGGGTATTTGACTGAGCGCTCGCTCAGAAATTACATTACAGCCATTGCACAAGGCCTGTCAAGATTTTTTGCGGTGTCCCGCCCCGCCGCCGGCCCTGATTATCGCCAACCAATACTAGGAAACTGGCCCGGGCTGGGCTATATTTGGGGCCTTGGCAGGTAATTCACAACTGTTGTCACGGGGTGTGTCTGATGGTTAACGAGGGCACCATACCAGTTAGGGTGTTGGACGACCTCTACGACGGCGTCTATTTCCTGGACCCCCAGCGCCGCATCACCTATTGGAACAGCGCCGCCGAGAAGCTGACCGGCTACCAGGCCAGCGAGGTGCTGGGCCGCTCTTGCGCCGACAACATCCTGGTGCACGTCAACGACCTGGGCGACAACCTCTGCGAGGGCGGCTGCCCGGTGTCGGCCACCCTGGCCGACGGCCAGGCCCGCGAGGCCGAGGTCTTTTTGCACCACAAGGACGGCCACCGTCTGCCGGTCCTCGTGCGGGT
This sequence comes from Desulfarculus sp., assembly GCA_016208115.1. GTDB lineage: Bacteria > Desulfobacterota > Desulfarculia > Desulfarculales > Desulfarculaceae > JACRDC01. Next base: position 12,929 of record JACQYR010000012.1, on the reverse strand, counting down.
CTCGCCCCTATATGACGGCCAGGGCAACCTGGCCGGCGCCCTGGAGGTCTTCGCCGACAACTCCACCCGCCTGGAGGCCAACCAGCGTCTCAAGGAGCTGGAGCAGTTGGCCATGCTGGACCCCCTGACCAAGCTGCCCAACCGCCGCTACCTGGAGCGCCAGGTGGAGGCCCGCCTGGCCGAGCTGAAGCGCCAGGGCTGGCCCTTCGGGGTCATCTTCATGGACCTGGACCGCTTCAAGGCCATCAACGACCGCCACGGCCACGAGGCCGGCGACCAGGTGCTGGTCATGGTCAGCCGCGCCCTGGAGCTCAGCTCGCGCCCCTTCGACTTGGTGGGGCGCTGGGGCGGCGAGGAGTTTTTGGCCGTGATCCCCAACGTGGACCGCAAGGCCCTGGGCACGGTGGCCCAGCGCTACCGCATGCTGGTGGCCAACTGCGCCCTGTACCGCGAGGGCGAGCCCCTGCGCGCCACCATCTCCCTGGGGGCCACCCTGGCCCAGCCCGATGACACCACCGACTCCCTGCTGGCCCGCGCCGACCAGCTCATGTATCACAGCAAGAGCAGCGGCCGGGATCAGGTGACGCTGGGGTAGCCCGGTGCCCGGGCGGGCATAAACGGGTCGGTTGGCCTTGCGGCAGAGGCCGGCGCTGGCGGCTCCCGCTGCAAGGCCTCCTTAATAGCATTCAGGGATAAAGTACCCTCCGGTCCCGTCACCCCCTCCTTGCGCCCTCCCCCGCCGCTGGTTAGACTAATCTCCTGACCACCACCCAGGAGCGCCCCATGCACCCCAGCCACCCCCACGGCCAGCCCTCCCACGCCCCCGGCCATCCCGGCGGGCCGCCCCCCGGCGCCCTGCCCGACGGCACCCCGGCAATACGCCTCCTGGCCTGGGAGACCACCCGGCGCTGCAATCTCTCCTGTGTGCACTGCCGGGCCGGGGCCCTGGACCAGCACTACCCCGGCGAGCTGACCACCCAGGAGGGCGAGGCCCTCTTGCGCGACATGCGCACCCTGGGCCAGCCGGTGATAATCCTCACCGGCGGCGAGCCGCTGTTGCGCGAGGACATCTTTCACCTGGCCAGCTTCGGCCACGGGCTGGGGCTGCGCATGGTCATGGCCGTCAACGGCACCCTGCTCACCCCCCAGGTGGCTGCGCGCCTCAAGGACAGCGGCATCCAGCGCCTGTCCATCTCCCTGGACGGCCCCGACGCGGCGAGCCACGACCAGTTCCGGGGCCAGCCCGGGGCCTTCGCGGGCGCCCTGGCCGGCATGGCCGCCGCCAAGGAGGCTGGCCTGGACTTCCAGATCAACACCACGGTCACCCGGGGCAACCTGCCCTGGATAGAGCGCCTGTACCACCTGGCCGTGGACCTGGGGGCCGTGGCCCACCACATCTTCCTGCTGGTGCCCACGGGCCGGGGCCGGGCTCTGACCGATGAGATCATCAGCTCCCAGGAGTACGAAGAGGTGCTGCACTGGTTCGCGGAGCAGAAGTTCAGCGGCCCGCCCCTGGAACTCAAGGCCACCTGCGCGCCCCACTTCTACCGCATCATCCGCCAGGAGGCCCACAGGCGCGGCCAGAAGCTGAGCTTCGAGACCCACGGCCTGGACGCCGTGACCAAGGGCTGCCTGGGCGGCCAGGGCTTCGCCTTTGTCAGCCATGTGGGCCAGGTGCAGCCCTGCGGCTACCTGGAGCTGGCGGCGGGCAACGTGCATGAGCGGCCCTTCAGCCAGATATGGCGGGATTCCGAGCTGTTCAAGCGCCTGCGCGACGCCGACCAGCTAAAGGGCAAGTGCGGGGCCTGCGAGTACCGCCGGGTCTGCGGCGGCTGCCGCGCCCGGGCCTTCGAGGTCAGCGGCGACGAGATGGCCCAGGAGCCCCTGTGCCTGTACCAGCCCGCTGGCTGGGTGGGATAGGCGAGGGCCGCTGGCCCGCGCGCGGGGACTGAGCCTCGCACTCCTGGCCGGCGCCGCTCTTGGTGCCGACGCTGGCCCGCGCGCGGGGACTGAGCAGACCGCCGCGTCATGACACAGGAAACCCAGGGAGACCTGTCATTGCGAGGAGCATCCCCGCCAGGGATGCGACGAAGCAATCCACCCTACTTTGTCTGGCTGCGGTGCCGGCGGCGGCGTGAAGCGATAAACAAGCTGTTTTGCTGCTGTTTTCGTGGCAACCGTGTTGCTTGTCAAGTTGGGGAGGGGTTCATCCCAGCCCGTTTTTACCCCGCCGCCTGGGCCGAGGCCTTGAGGTCGCGCAGCAGGCGGTCAAAGGCCTTCTTGTACTCCGAGTGCTGCTGCCATTGGCGAAAGTCGCCGATGTGGCGGGTGCGGCGGATGTCGGCGGCCCAGGCCTTGTCGGTGCCCATAACTTCATCGTCTAGACGTATCGGGAAAAGGACGGTCCGGTTCTTGCGGGTAGGCTGTTCTTCCTCGAAGGCCGTCTCCACTTCCTTCTCCACCCAATTGCTGAAGATGGAATTACCGGAAAGGACGAGCAGAAGCTTGTCGTAAACGCGGATGGACTCGTCTATGCGCTCGCGTATCTTGTCGCCGGTTTTCATGTCATGGGGCGCGAACCAGCAGCGCACGCCCTTGGCTTGCAGGTCGGCGTGCAGGCGCTGGGCGAACTCCTCGTCCCGCGAAGAATAGCTGATGAAGCAAGAGTAGTACTCGATGGGGTTGTTTACCAGCGAGCGCATGTAGGTGATGAAGTCCTCGGGCACGCCAGCCCCGCGCAGGAAGGATTCGGGGATTTTGCCGCCGGAACGATAGATGGTATCTATGCCGATGGAAGAGGGACCTAAATGTCCCACGGTTTCAAGGCCTTTGACTTGGCTTAGGTCCGTGCCACCTAACGATGACAACCCAATCCAAGCCTCGGTCATGTCTGCCCTGGCGAAGTTCGCCCTGCTGAGATTCGCGTCGGCGAGTCGGGCCTTTCTGAGGTCCGCCCCTCGGAGGTCCGCCCCTCGGAGGTCCGCCCAGCGGAGGTCAGCATCGCTGAAGTTAGCCTTTACGAGGGTCACGCCACGGAGATCAACCCCCGGGAGGTATGCCCAGCGAAGGTTAGCTTGACTGAGGTTAGCCCAGCGAAGGTCCGCTTCGGCGAGGTTCGCCCGACGGAGGTCCGCCTCTTGAAGGTCCGCATCGACCAGTCGCGGCCTCACCTCCGGGTTTTCCACCCTCCACTTATTCCACGCCTCCACGCCCTGCCGCAGTATCGCCAGGTGCTCCGGGTTGGCCATTTTCCCCCCTTTCCCTGATGATCTTTGTCTTCCCCCGAGGCTAACCCACGCGCCGCCGTCCTGGCAAGGCCCGCGCCGGCCTTGTCCCCGTCTTCTTGGCCGCAAGCAGCCCCGTACCCTGCCCTTAGCTCGGCCATTCTTAATCGCCGGCAGGGGCTCAGGCCATTATGCCCACGCCCTGGCCGCGTTCGAGGCTCACCCGCGTTCTGGCCCCCAAGACCATGCCCTCGCGGTGGTGCCCACGCACCGGCGGGGCCTGGTATGACCGGGCGGCTAGGCGGGGCACAAAAAAGAACCGCTTGGTTTTGTTTTTCCTCTCCTAAGCCGCCCGTTGCGGACACCCTCGCGCCCAAGACAAGGCAAGAGAAAACCCAAGCGGTTTTTTTATGTCCCGCTCCCACGCCCGGCCATACCGCGCCCTCGCGGCCGCGCGGGCACTATCGAGGCGGCGAGTTCTTGGGGGCTCAGGCGCGCGCCACGGCCCCACGCCGCTTGGGCCACGCGTAATGGCGCGGCCGCCATCCGGGCGATTAAGAATGGCCGGGCTAAGGAGCGGGACACGGGACCTGGTGAAGGCAACAAATCGAGGCCCCTTGGCCGGCGATGGGCAGGCGAGGTTAAAGCCGCAGAGGGTGGCCCGGACAACAGCTCGCTGTTGGCCGGGTGCCGAAGGCACGAGAGGTTGCCTGCCCAGCCTTCGGCGTGGCGGTAACAGACCGTCAGCCGGCCATCTTATGTAAACCTCTTGTCGCTGCGCGACCTGGACAATGAATTGTCCAGGCCACCCGGAAGGCAAGCAGGGTGGATTGCCGCGTCGCATCCCTACCGAGATGCTCCTCGCATCTATGACAGCCATGGCAGGATGCCCCCTCACCCCAGCCCTCTCCCCCGCTGGGGGCGAGGGGGTGGGGCCACGGCGGGGTCTACCCAGCTTGGAGTATTTCTCTCGCCTTTTCCAGCACCTCGGCGGGGGTGATCTCCTTGAGGCAGCGGTTGTCGGTGCAGGGCGAGAGCTTCTGGTTGTAGGCCGAGACGCAGGGTGAGCAGGCCAGGCCGCGATAGAGCACCCGCACCCCCGGCCCCAAGGGGCCGTAGATGCGCGGGGTCTCGGGGCCGAAGAGCACCAGCACCGCCAGGCTGGTCAGGCTGGCGAAGTGGGCCGGGCCGGAGTCGTTGGTGATGAGCAGGCTGGCGCGGTTGTAGAGGTCTATCAGCTCGGGCAGGGTGGTCTGGCCGGCCAGGTTGAGCACCCGGGGGCTGTCCAGGGCCAGGCGCAGCACCTCGGCCGCCGGGCGCTCGGGCGTGGTGCCGGTGAGCACCACCAACAGGCCGGGGTCCTCCAGGAGGCCCTGCACCAGGTGCAGGAAGTAGTGGTCGGGCCAGCGCCGCACCGGCACCAGGTCGCTGGCGTTGGGGTTGATGAGTACCAGGCGGGTGGCGGGGGTCAGGCCAGGGTAGAGGGCCTGGAGCTTGTCCTCGACGGCCTGGGCGGCGGCGGGGGTGGTGGCGATGCGCGGCAGGTCCAGGCTATAGCCCTCCAGGCCCACCTTGGCCCGCGGCTCGGCGTCGGGCTCCTGGGCCAGGGCCTCCACCAGGGTCAGGAAGGTCTGGCTGGCGTGTACATGGGGGTTGTAGATCACCTGATGGGTGATGAGCCCGCCCAGGTAGCGCCCTTCATCGTGGAAGCGGTCAAACCCGACCCGGCGGGCGGCCCCGCTCATGAGGGCCAGCAGGGTGCTGAAGCGGGCGAAGGTCTCCAGGTTGATGGTGGCGTCAATCTGTAGCTGGCGCATGCGCCGGATGGCGGCGAGCGTGTCCATGAGGAAGGTGAACAGACCCTCGGGGCGGATGATGATCTGCCGCT
>JACQYR010000012.1:0-7795 GCA_016208115.1 Desulfarculus sp. | reverse complement strand
GGCCCATCAGGTCCAGGATGCCCTGGCCGCCGGCAAAGGTGAGGAAGTACACCTCGGCCTGGGGGAAGCGCCGGCGCAAATGGGCCAGGGCCGGGTAGGCCACCACCAGGCCGCCGATCTCGGCCAGCTCGATGACCACGATGCGCCGGGGCGCCCCGCTGGGCCGGGGCCGGCGGCGCAGCCAGGCCCAGGCTCGCAGGGCCAGGGTGCACAGCCAGCACAGGGGCACGCCCACCCAGCGGTCAATCTTGCGCATCAAGAGGGAATTCACGCGCCGCTCTCCAGAAACGTTTCCCCAATATCCCACCTAATCAAGAGGCTGTAAAGAGGGGCCGGCCTTGAAGGAAGGTGGGTCAGGGCTGGCGCTTGTAGACCCAGGCCGCCAGGCGGGGCTCGCTGGGGTGGCGCCAGTCGGCCAGCCACTCCCAGGAGGACCGGTGGCCCAGGGTGGCCACCAGGCGGTACTGGCCGGCCAGGGGGTGGGTTCGCCAGAAATGGGGGTCGCCCTGGAAGTTGCCCAGGATCACGTATTCCGGAGCCTGGCTGGCGTCCTTGTATTGGAAGAGGTCCACCAGGCGGTTGCGCAAAAAGGGGAAGGGCGGCAGGTTGGTGGGGTCGGGCCGGCCAAAGGCCCCCAGGCTGGTCTGGGGGGTGAGCCCCGCCGATTCCACCCATTGCCGGGTGGGCGCCCGCCAGTCCTGGTCCCAGATGGCGTCGTGTCAGGGCGATGAACAGGATGGCCAGGCGGCGCTCAAGCCCCTGGCCCCGGATGGCCAGGCCCAGGGCGGCCAGCCCGCCCAAGAGGCCCAGGGGGAAGGCGTAGGCCTTGAAGAAGATGTCGTGCAGGTATTCCTGCATCTTGAGCAGGCCGAAGACCCCGTAGCCGAAGCCCCGGCCCGAGCTGTGCAGGGTCAGGGTGTAGGCGAAGGTCTCGGGGCTGATGAGCACGTAGGGGTTGGTGAGGAGGTACACGGCCAGCATGACCAGGCCGGCCAGGCAGGTGTGCCCCAGCCAGCGCCAGCCGCCGGGGGTGTATAGCAGGATGGGATAGGCCAGGCCCAGGGCGCCGGCGGGCAGGGAGGCGCCCATGGCCCAGCCGCAGGCCGCGGCGCTCAGGATGAGCAGGTTAAGGTGTTCCTCCTCCTGGAAGCGCACCAGCAGGTACAGGCCCAAAAAGCTCAGGCAGGCGGCGTAGAGGTGGGGCTTGGTCACCAGGGCCTGCCAGAAGCCCACCGAGGAGCAGCCATAGGCCAGCATGGCCAGGGTGGCGGCGGCCCGCCCGCCCAGGCGGTTGCCCAAAAGCCCCAGCAAGAGCAGGCCGCCCAGCAGGGACAGCACGCTCATGAGCCGGCCGGTGCGGTACATGCGGGCCACCTGCTCGGGGTGCTCCACGTAATAGGCCAGTTCGGGGGTGATGTGCAACAGGCCCAGGGCCTTTTGCAGGTAGAGCAGGCCCCCCAGGGGATAGATGAAGGAGCCGCCGTAGTTGTGGCGGCGGGGGTTGAAGTCCAGGGTGGCGGGATTCATGCGCGAGAGCACGCTGAAGGCGTAGCGCTCGTCCACGGCGGCGCTGCCCAGGACGTAGGATCGCCAGGCGGTGTCCTTCTCGGCCTGATTGAGCACCGCGGTCAGGTTGACCGGGTCGCCCAGGGGGGCGGGCTGGCCCTGGAGCACCTGGCGGCCGGCCTGGGCCTGCAGGGCGTCCAGGGTTTGGTAATAGGCCTCGCGGGCGCTGAAGACGCGCGTGAACTCCTGGGGGGTGGGCGGCTGGCCCCAGTTGAGCAGCTCCAGGCGCTCCCGGTCGGGCAGGCCCCAGCCCAGGCTCAGGGACATGATGGCCGCCACCACGGCCAGGATCAGCCAGTGCTCGGGGTACAGGCGCCGGGGCGGCGGCGAGGGCGTGGACACGGCGGGGCTTCTCCGTGGGCCGGATTAAGTAAGTAACCGCAAAGGGGAGCCAATAAACGCCGCCATCATAGCACCCCCGGCCCCCGCCTACCAGTGAGGCGCTCCTTGAGGCGCGCGCCCAGGTCGGCCATCGCCCCGATGGGGCCGGCGGCCAGGATGGCGGCCTGGGCCTGGAGGTCGTCCAGGCCCCGGGGCAGGCGCAACAGCTGGCGCCGCAGGTGGGACCACATCTCCCGCTCCGCCTGGCGCAGGCCAGGGTCCTGGCCGGCCCCGGGCGGCACCGGCAGGGCGCCAAAACGGCGCAGGGCCTCTAGCTGCTCCAGGCGCTCCTGGCCGCTCACGGCCCCCGGCCCCAGGGCCACCCGCCGCAGCAGGTGGATGTCGCGCTGGCTCAGGCTGCCGGCCAGGCGTGCGCGGGCCAGGTTGGCGCCCGCCACCCGGTCGGCAACCTCTTGCTGGGCCTGCCAGGCCGTCTCCGAGAGCTGGCCGCCGTGGCGGCGGAAGCGCAGCAGGGGCTGGGGCAGGTTGGCGCCCTGGCCGTGCTCCATAAGCCGCGACCACAAGTCAAAGTCCTGGGCATAAGCCAGGGCCTCGTCGTAGGCCAGGCCGTGGTCAACCAGCGCCTGGCGGCGCAGCAGCACCGTGGAGTGGAAAAAGGCGTTGTTCAATAACATGTAGCGCCGTATGCCGGCGTCGGAGCGCGGGCGGAAGCCGATCTCGCCCGTGGGCCGACCGGCCTGGTCCACCACCCGGATGTCGCTGCCCAGGATGACCACGCCGGGGTTCTGCTCCAGGAAGGCCACCTGCGCCTCCAGGCGCCCCGGCTCCGAGAGGTCGTCCACGTCCTGGCGGGCCAGGTAGCGGCCCCGGGCCTCGGCCAGGCCACGGTTGAGCGAGCGGGTCAGCCCCAGGTTGGCCGGGTTTTGCATGAGACGCAGGCGCGGCTCGCGCCGGGCGTACTGTTGCAGGAGCGGCCAGGTGTGGTCCGTGGAGCCGTCGTCCACGGCCAGTATCTCCAGATCGGCGAGCGTCTGGACCAGGAGCGAATCCAGGGCCTGGGCCAGGTAGTCCTGGCCGTTGTACACGCTCAGCAAGACCGAGACCAGGGGTGGCAAGGGCGCCTCCGGGTGGCTGGGGGCCCGCGCTGTCCGGCGGCCCAGGGTGGCCCGCCCAGGCCCGGGGGCCATGGATTCACCCCCAGCCAACCAAGGTTTGCTGGGGGGCCCCGATGGACAAGCCGGGCTCTTCATGATAACTACAGCTTGGCAATGATACAACCAAATCACGGGGGCGGGCATGGGCCAGAAGGTCTTCATCATCGCCGAGGTGGGCTCGGTGCACGACGGCAGCCTGGGCAACGCCAAGCGGCTGATTGACGCCGCCAGTGCCTGCGGGGCCGACGCGGTCAAGTTCCAGACCCACATCGCCGAGGCCGAGACCACCCGCGACGCGCCCATGCCCGGCTTCTTCACCGGCGAGCCGCGCTATCAGTACTTTGAGCGCACCGGCTTCGGCCTGGAGCAGTGGTGCGAGCTCAAGGCCCGCTGCGACGAGCGCGGGGTGGAGTTCCTCTCCTCGCCCTTTTCTCAGCAGGCGGTGGAGCTATTGGAGGCCGTGGGCGTGGCCCGCTACAAGGTGGCCTCGGGCGAGGTGACCAACCTGCCCCTGCTCACCGCCCTGGCCAAGACGGGCAAACCGCTCTTGCTCTCCTCGGGCATGAGCAGTTGGCTGGAGCTGGACCAGGCCGTGGAGACCGTGCGCCGGTACCACGACGACCTGGTGGTGCTGCAATGCACCTCCGAGTACCCCTGCCCCTACGAGCAGGTGGGGCTCAACGTCCTGGCCGAGATGCGCGCCCGCTACGGCCTGCCCGTGGGGCTCTCTGATCACACGCTCACCACCCACGCCTCCCTGGCCGCCGTGACCCTGGGGGCCAGCGTCATCGAGCGGCACTTCACCTTCAGCCGCCTGATGTACGGCTCCGACGCCCCCCACTCCCTGGAGCCGGCCGAGTTCAAGGGCCTGGTGGAGGGTGTGCAGGCCATTGAGACCATGCTGGCCCACCCGGTGGACAAGTCCGACGCGGCCCGCTTCGGCGAGATGAAGCGGGTCTTCGAGAAAAGCCTGGTGGCGCTGGGCGACATCCCCGCCGGCGCGGTGTTCACCCCGGCCCTGGTGGGGGTCAAGAAGCCCGGCACCGGCCTGCCGGCGGCCCGTCTGTCCGAGGTGCTGGGCCGGCGGGCCAGGCGCTTTTTGGCCGCCGACGCCGTCATCCAGGAGGAGGACGTGCTGTGGGATTGAGGCCCCTGAAGCGCGGGGGCCGTCCCCGGTGAAGATCGGTGTCTTCAGCGACGCCGACATTCCCTCCCTGTGGGCGCACAGCTTCAGCGTCATGAAGACCGCCCAGGGCATGGCCGCCCTGGGGCACCAGACCCTGGTGGTCACGGCCAACAGCCTGAGGGCCACCCTCAACCGCTGGCGCCACAAGGACTTGGCCGCCCATTACGGCATCCGCCACCCCCTGGAGGTCACCTGGCTGCCACCCTCGCCCCGGGCCTTCTTCAACAGCCAGACCCAGAACGACCCCGCCTTTGCCCAGCGGGCCGCCCAGTTGGCCGGCCAGCGGGGCCTGGACCTGGTCTACGCCCGCTCCTACCTCACCCCGGTGCTCACCGCCAAGGCCGGCATCCCCACGGTGGTGGAGACCCACACCACGGGCTACGACAACCCCCACCTGGCCGGCATCCACCAGGTGGCCGGCCTACCGGCCTTCAAGGCCCTGGTCACCATCCACGCCGACATTGCCGCCGAGCACGCCCGGCGGGGCGTGCCCGAGGACAAGCTTCTGGTGCTGGAGGACGGGGTGGACCTGGAGCGCGTCCTCATCAAGGACGACCCGGCCCTTTGGCGCCGCGAGCTGGGCCTGGACCCGGACGGGCGCTACGCGGTTTACGCCGGCCACCTCTACCCCGACAAGGGCATCGAGGTGATCCTGGAGGCGGCCCTGGCCCTGGCCGGCCAAGGCGACCTAACCTTCCTGCTGGTGGGCGGCACCAAGGCCGACCGCCGGCACTGGGAGGGCTGGTGCCGCCAGCGGGGGGTGGGGAACGTGCGCTTCACCGGCTTCGTGCCCAACGCGGCCCTGCCGGGCTACCTCAAGGCCGCCTCCTGCCTGCTCCTGCCCTACCGCCTGGACCAGCGCCACACGGTGATGGACATCCACACCACCAGCCCCCTGAAGCTCTTTGAGTACATGGCCGCCCGCCGGCCCATCGTGGCCACGGGGGTGCCCACGGTGGCCAAGGTGCTCCATCAGGGGCAGAGCGGCCTCTTGGTCCCCCCCGGCGACCCCCAGGCCTTTGCCCAGGCCATCGCGCGGGTGCTGGAGGACCCCGGCCTGGCTGGTGCCCTGGCCGAGGGCGCCTGGCGCCAGGCGCAGCCCCTGAGCTGGACCCAGCGCTGCCGCCGCATCCTGGACCTGGCCCTAGGCCGCTGAACCAGCCCATGGAGGACCTCCAGCCCATGCCCCAGACCGCCGCCGCCAAGCCCCGCCTCTGGCCGCTCTGGTGGGCCTTGGCCCTGCTCCTGGGCGGCCTGGCCTACAACTTTGCCCTTTTGGAGGCCGACCGCCTGCCTTTTCACCTCAGCGGCACCTCCCTGGGCGACGAGGTGGCCTTTGCCCATTGCGCCCGCCTGAAGTATCTGCACGGAGTGTGGTTCCGGCCCCTGCTGGACGACTGGCGGCCCATATTCCTGGTGCCCATGCATTCCTTCCTGGTCTGGCTGGGCTTCGAGGCCTTTGGCCTGACGCTCACCGGCCTGCGCGCCCACGCCTTTTTCTTCATGGCCCTGACCAAGGGCCTCATCTGTTATCTGGTGTGGCGGGAGTACAAAAAGACCAGCTACCTGGTCTTGAGCCTGCTCTTGGTCTGTTTGCTGCCGGCCATGAACGAGATGTCGCGCACCGGGGCCGTGGACTCGCCCCAGACCGGGCTGCTGGCCCTGTCGCTGCTGTTCATGGTCAGCGCCCGCGACGGCCTGACCCGCGCGCGCTACCTGCTGGCCGGGGCCTTCTGCGGCCTGGCCTTTTGCTACAAGCTCTCGGCCTTTTTGTGGCCCTTGTTCCCCTATGTCTATCTGCACCTGCGCTGGCGTCTGGGGCAGGCGCCGGAGGCCCAGGAGGACTCGCCCTGGCGGCCCTGGGCGCGCTGGTTGTTGCTCTACGCCCCCACCCTGTATCTGTTCCTGGACGCCGGTCTTTTGTCCAGCGACCGCTCCTTCAACCTGGGGCTATTGCTGTGGCCATTGTTGCCGCTTCTGTACCTGGATGCCGGCCTGGGGCTAAAGGCCTGGCGGGCCTGGCGCGGGGGAGACGGCCGGGGGCGCTGGGGCCTGTTCTGGTGGCTGGCCCTGAACCTGGGGCTCTGGGGGCTGTTGGGGGCCAAGGCCCTGACCTCCAGCCCCGGCCAGGGGCTGATGCTCCTGCGCACCCTGTTGCCCCTGGTGGCGGCCCAGGGGTTTGTCCACGCCACCTGGCTTAAACACGGCTGGCAAGGCCTGGCCTGCGGCGACGCCCCCGCCCTGGGCTGGACCCACCTGGGTCTGGGGCTGGTGCTGGGCCTGGCGGCCCTGTTGTGGATCATCCCCCACCTGGACGGGGCCATGTATTTCTCCTGGCGCATGTTCGGCACCAGCGGCCGGCTCTTGTCGCCGGCCCACATCCGGGAGTTGACGGGGCACGTGCTGGACCTGCTGGGACAAAAGGGCAGCCTCACGGCCGGGCACGGGGTGCTTGACCTTCACTCGGCCGGGGTCTTCGGCCTTCTGGCCTGGGTGCTGCTGCTGACCCTGCGCCGCCGGGGCGGGCACAGCGACCTGGACCTGGCCCTCATGGCCGGCGCGGGCCTGTTTTTCTTTCAGTGCATCATGTACGACATGAGTTGGCACCGCTACTACGCCCTGATGCCCCTGGGCCACCTGGGCCTGGTGAAGCTCTGGCACGCCGCCCGCGCCTGGCGCTCCTGGGACCTGCCCCCCCGCCCCGGCCCCCTGGCCTGGCTGGCCTTTGCCTATGTCTTCTGCCTGCTGGCCGGCCGCCTGGCCTATCCCCACCCCTTTGGCCAGACCGCCCGGATTTTCTGGCCCCTGACCGGGTTCCTGGTGCTGGGCGCCCTGCTGTACTGGCTCATCCTGCGCCGGCGGGCGCGGGCGGCGGTGCTGGTCCTGGGCCTGGCCGGGCTCCTGCTGCTGCCGGTGAACCTGCGCTTTGCCTGGAGCTACTTCAGCGACGTGACCCACACCCTGCGCCAGGCCTCCCTGGAACTGGGGCAGAAGATCGGCGACGCCCGCACCCCGGGCTTCTACGAGTTGTCCCTGTATAACCGCACCGAGGCCGGCTACATCGGCAACTTCCGGGGCCAGGTCAAACCCGACGGCTATTTCTGGGAGGGCCGGTACGTGGATTCGCTTTACGAGACCGTGCGGGCCGAGCGCGAACGCAAGCTGGGCGCCCGCCTCTTGTGGCTCCTGGACGGGCTCTACCCCGGCTTTCTCAAGGCCTGGGAGCTGCCCCCGGACTATCGCGAGCGCTTTCACAGCGACTGGCTCTTGCACACCCCCGACCGCCCCTCGCCCCGCCACCTGGTCATCGGCGCCTCGGAGCCCAGGGTGTATGTGCAACGGGAGGCTTACGATTTCTACCTGGAGCGCAGCGTGGCCGCCCCGGCGCTCACCGGCGAGGAGGTGACTCTGCCCGCCCCCCGCCACCAGATGGAGGACCGCCCCCAGGCCGGCGATCAGGCCGGGCAGGGTCAGACCATCAGGCTGGTGCGCCTGGACCCCACTCGGCGGGTGCCCGGGGGTCTGGCAAAATAAGCCCGCATAATCC
>JACQYR010000011.1 GCA_016208115.1 Desulfarculus sp. | reverse complement strand
GGGCTGGGTGGCGCTGCTCACCTGGCCCTAGTCCTGGTGCGAGCCCTTGACGATCACCAGCGACAGATAAGGCATCTTCTGGCCGCGCAGGCTTGCCGCGTCTTCCTGGATGCGCTCGCCGGCCAGGCCGCACTGGGACACCGAGTAGGTGCGCCGCTGGCCGGGCAGTTCCTCCAGGGCGTCCAGGATGCGGTCGAAGTTGCGATAGGTCTTCATGATGACCACGGTGTCCCCGCAGGCGGCCAGGCGCGGTATCTCGGCCGGGTCGCTGACGCCCGAGACCACCAGCAGCGACTGCTTGCTCTCCACCAAGGGCAGGTTCAGCCGGGCGGCGGCGGCGTGGTAGGCGGTGACGCCGGGCACGGTCTCCACCTGGGCCTGGGGCGCCATTGCCTTGAGGGTGCGCAGCAGGTAGGCGTAGGTGCTGTAGGTCAGGGGGTCGCCGATGGTCACGAAGGCCGCGTCGCGGCCCGAGTCCAGCACGGCCAGCACCTGGCGGGCGTTGTCTTGCCAGGCCGCTTGCAGCACCGTCTGGTCGCTGCTCATGGGAAAGCCCAGCTTCTGTATCTCGGTGCCCGGCGGCAGGTGGCGCTCCACCACGTTAAGGGCCAGGCTGTAGTCGTTCTTGGTGGAGCCGGCGGCAAAGACCACCGGCACCGAGCGCAGGATATTGAGGGCCTTGAGGGTGAGAAGCTCCGGGTCGCCGGGACCCACGCCCAGGCCGTAGAGGGTGCCTTGCTTGTGCTCCATGGTCCTAGCCCTCCCCGCAGAGTTCGGCCAGGGCGTTGATGACGCAGGCCGCCACCGCCGAGCCACCCTTGCGGCCCTGGGCGGTGATGAATGGTTGGTCGCACACGGCCAGGGCCTGCTTGGCCTCGGCGGCGTTGACGAAGCCCACCGGCAGGCCCACCACCAGGGCCGGATTGGCCCGGCCGGCCTCCATGTGTTGCAGCAATCTATACAGGGCCGTGGGCGCGTTGCCCACCACGTAGATGGCCCCGGTCAGCTCGGGCAGGGCCAGGTCCACGGCGGCCACGGCCCGGGTGGTGCCCTGCTCCGTGGCCAGGCGGGCCACCCTGGGGTCGTCCATCAGGCAGCGCACCTGGCAGCCATAAGGCGCCAGGCGTTTTGCCGAGATGCCGGCCTGGGCCATGCGGGTATCGGTGTAGATGAGGGCACCGGCCCTGATGGCTCGCAGGCCACCCTCGATGGCCAGGGGATGGATGAGGGCGCATTGCACCCAGTCGAAGTCGGCGGTGGTGTGGATCATGCGGCGGATAATGCGCCAGGCCTGCGGCGGCCAGGCATGGACCGGCGCCTCGGCCTCGATGATCTCCCAGCTCAGGCGCTCGATCTCCTGGGGCGGCAGGTTCCAGTTGGTCATGGGGTAGTCCTTGTGGGGTTGGCGCGGCAGCGCCCCACCAGGGCCGGGGCCAGGGCGGGGTTGCTGCCGAAGTGCAGGTGAACGTAGCTGGCCAGGACGTTGCCGCGCAAGTAGCCCCGGCAGTCCGGCTGGGGGCCCCGCCGGCCCGTGGCCTGGTAGACGTTGCTGTCGATCTGGGGGTCCGGCTCCTGGGTGCTGACCTCGGAGTAGTGGAACTCGTGGCCCCTGGCCTTGCCGCCGGCCGGCCCCAAGGGCGTATCGGCGGACAGGGTGACCTCCCGGTAGCCCAGGGAGCGCAGGCGGGGCAACATGCCAAAGCTAAGCGGCAAAAGGCCGGCCATGAGCCAGCGCCGGTTGTCCAGGTCGTTAAGTTCGCGGCCCAGGTACATCATGCCCCCGCACTCGGCATAGATGACCAGGCCTCGCCGGCCCAGGTCGGCGATCTGGCGCATAAGGCCATGGTTGGCCGCCAGGGCCGCGGCGTGCAGCTCGGGGTAGCCGCCGCCCAGGTAGAGGCCGTGCAGCCCCGGCGGCAGCTGGCGGTCGCGCAGGGGCGAGAAATAGACCAACTCGGCCCCGGCGGCGGTGAGGCGGCGCAAGTTCTCGGGGTAGTAGAAGCAAAAGGCCTGGTCGCGGGCCACGCCCAGGCGCACCGGCGGGCCAGGGGGCGCGGGCTCCGGCGGGGGCGTGGCCGGCGTCACCTCGGGCAGGGAGGCCAGAAGGCCGTCCAGGTCCAGGTCCGCCTCCAGCCAGTCGGCCAGGGCCAATAGCCGCGCCTGGTCATGGCCGCCGTCCTCGGCGGTGATGAGCCCCAGGTGGCGTTCGGGCAGGGCCAGGTCGGGCCGGCGGGTGAGCCCGCCCAGGAAGGGCAGCTCGGGTACGGCGTTCATGGCCTCCCTGAGCAGGGCGGCGTGGCCCATGCTGCCCACGTGGTTGGCCAAGAGCCCCGCCCAGGTCAGCCCCGGGTCGAAGCGGGCGAAGCCCTGGGCCAGGGCGGCCAGGCTGCGGCTCATGGCCCGGGCGTCGGCGCTGAGCAGCACCGGCAGGCCCAGCCACTTGGCCATCTGGGCGCTGGATCCCTCCTCGCCCAGGGGGTCGAAGCCGTCGTAGAGGCCCATGACTCCCTCCACCACGGCCACGTCGCAGTCTTGGGTGTGGCGGGCGAAAATGGCCAGGTTCTCTTCTCGTGAGAGCATCCAGCCATCCAGGTTGTGGGAGGGCCGGCCACTGGCCAGGGCGTGGTGGCCAGGGTCTATGAAGTCCGGCCCCACCTTGAAGGCCTGCACGGTTAAGCCTCTTCGCCGGAGCGCGGCCAACAGAGCCAGGCAAATGGTGGTCTTGCCCGCGCCGCTGTGGGTGCCGGCCAGCAAGAGGGCCTTCATGGCTTGGTCTCCCGAGGCGCTGTCTGGCCAACGGGATAGAGCAGCCGGTGTATGGCCTTGATCCCCTGCAAGAGGCGGGGCGTGGGCCGCGAGACCAGCTCCTCGTCGGGCCAGGTACACGTCTATATTGGCCCCCTGGGCCAGGATGCGTTCCTGGCCGTAGGCCGCGATGTTGGTGCCGCGCACGGCCTGGGCGTCGCCGGCCACGTTGACCCCGCCGGCGCTGGTCAACACGAAAGCCCCCATGGAGTCGGGGGCGAAGGTCTTCATCTTGGCGTGGATGGCCTCGAAGTACACCCGGGGGCGTTGCTCCTGGGGCACATCGGCCCAGCGGGCCTGAATGGCCGCCAGGCCTTGCCGGAAGCTGGCGATCATGGCCTCGGCCTGGGGGGCGTGCCCACCCAATAGGCCCAGGCGCCGCCAGTAGACGTACATCTCCTCCACGCTGCCCGGTTGCAGGCTGACCACGGCGATGCCTGCCTGCTTGAGGCGGTCCACCAGGGCGCGGTGGCCGCGATAGACCATGGGCCTGATGAGCACCAGGTCCGGCCGCGCGGCCAGGAAGCGCTCGGGGTCGTCACGGTAGCTATAAACCGATTTGTCAGCGGCGCGTGGGGGCTGGGTCTCGCCGGGGCTGACGCCGATGATCGAGCCCTCCAGGCCCAGGGCGTAGAGGTTCTCGGTGTGGGCCGGGTACAGACTGATGATGCGCTGGAAGGGCGCCTTGATCCTGATGGTCTGGCCCGAGTCGTCCACAAAGGATGGCTCCGTGGCCGTGGCCAGCCAGGGCCAGGCCAGCAGCAGGGCCAGCGACAAGGCAGATACTAGGAGCCGCTTCACGCCAGACCTCCCGGCTTCTGAAAGATCACCACCCGCGAGCCGGCGAAGTCGTCCCAGCCCACCTTGGCCTTCACTCCGAAGACCTCTCGCAGGCTGCCGCTTTGCAGCACCTGCTCGGCGGGGCCGGCGGCGTGCAGGCGGCCCTGCTTGATGAAGACCAGATGGACGCAAAAGGCGGCGGCCAGGTTGAGGTCGTGCATCACCGCCACCACGGTGCGTCCCTGCTCCCGCACCAGGTCCTCGGCCACCCTGAGCACCGCCAGGGCGTGGCTGATGTCCAGGTGGGAGGTGGGCTCGTCCATCAAGAGCACCGGCGTGTCCTGGGCCAGGGCCCGGGCCAGCACCACCCGCTGGCGCTCGCCGCCCGAGAGCTCGGGGACCAGCTTGTCGGCCAGGGCGGTCAGCTCCAGTTGGGCCAGGGCCTGCGCGACCTTGGCCAGGTCCGTCTCTCTGGGCGCGGCGAAGCGGGGGATGTGGGGGTGGCGGCCCATGAGCACCGTCTCGCGCACCGTGAAGGGAAAACCCATGGGCATCTCCTGGGGCACCAGGGCCAGGCTACGCGCCAAGGCCCGGCGGGGGTAGGCCTCCAGGCCGCGCCCCATGAAGGCGATGTTGCCACTGGCCGGCGCGCGCGCGCCCACCATGAGGTCCAGGAGGGTGGTCTTGCCGCAGCCGTTGGGACCCACGATGCCGTAGAAGCGGCCGGCCGGCAGCTCCAGGTCCAGGCCCGTGAGCACCGGCGTGGGGCCGTAGGCGAAACGCAGGCCCGTAATCTGGTAGACGGGCGTCTCAGGCATGGCCGCGCCCCATCTGCCGGCGGCGGAAGACGTAGCAGAAGAAAGGCCCGCCGATGATGGCCGTGAGCACGCCGATGGGCACCTCGTGGGGCAGGGCCGCCCGGGTGATGGTGTCGGCGCCCAAGAGGAGCAGCGCCCCGGCGCACGCCGAGGCCGGCAAGAGCAGGCGGTGGTCCGGCCCCACCAAGGCGCGCATCAGGTGGGGGATCAGGAGCCCCACGAAACCGATGATGCCCGAGACGGCCACGCAGACCGCGCTGACCAGGGAGGCGGTGATTAAAAGCGTCAAACGCACGCGCACCGTCTGCACGCCCAGGGAGGCGGCGGCCCGCGCACCCAGGCAGAGCAGGGTGAGGTCGCGGGCGTGGTACATGAAGACCACCAGGCCCAGCAGGCCGGCCCCCAGGGTCAGCCCCAGGTCCAGCCAGCCCTTACTTACCAGGCTGCCCATGAGCCAGAAAATGATTACCGCCACCTGCTCGTCGGCCAGATACTTGATGAGCCCGATGCCCGCCGAGAGGATCGCCGCCACGATCACCCCCGAGAGGATGAGGTTGTGGGGCGAGGCCTGGCCATCCACCGAGGAGAGCCACATCACGGCCAGGAGGGTGAGCGAGGCGCCCAAGAAGGCCATGAGGCAGACCGAGTAGGCCCCCCAGAAGTCCAGGCCCAACAGCAGGCACAATGAGGCGCCGAAGGCCGCGCCCGAGCTGACCCCCAGGGTGTAGGGGTCGGCCAGGGGGTTCTGCAGGATGCCCTGGAAGACCGCCCCGGACATGGCCAGCCCGGCCCCCACCGCCGCCGCGCTGAGGATGCGCGGCAGGCGCACCTCCCAGACCACGTGGGGCAATAGTTGGTCCAGGCCCCGGGCCATTTCCTCCAGGCCCGGCAGGCGGGCGGCCACGACCCTGAGCACCTGGGCCGGGCTCACGGCGATGAAGCCCAGGCCGCTGGCCACCACCGCCAGCGTCATGAGCAGCAGCAGCAGGGCCGGCAGGAGCCAGCGGGCGTCGAGCCTATGGGTGGTGCTTGGTTTCATGTGGTGGCCCCGGAGGGTGCTGGCCCTCCGGGGGTTACTCCTTTTTTTGGTTAGGCCACGGCCCGGCAGGGCGTGGGCTCGATCAAGCCGGCCTCGGGCCTGCGGGCTGTCCAATAGTCATGCAGTGCTCGGGCCTGGCTGGCCAAGGCTCCATCTTCCAGGCGGCCGGCCTCGTGGACCAGCCAGCTTATCAACGGCCGGGCGGGCAGGTTCGAGCGCTCGGCCCGTTCCACCACCTGGGCCGGCGGGTGCTCCAGTATGCGGCCCATGCAATCGCGCAGGGCCAGGTTCAGTTGAAGCTGGTCGCCGCCGGGGCTCTCCAGGGCCTTGAGCAGCATTTCCAGGGTCTGCCACAGATCGTCGAGCATCTGGTCGCTCATGTCGCTCTCCATCCTAAAAGGAACAGGTGACGGTCAGGCCCCAGAAGCCCTTGTCGTCGTAGCCGAAGGCGTCCTTGATCTCGCTGTCCATGAGCCACATGTGGTAATAGGCGGGGGTGAGCTTGAGGGCGTCCATGACCTTCACCGACAGGCCCAGCATCAGGGTGGTGTCCAGCAAGGCGTCCTTGTCCACGCCGGCGTTGTACTCGTACTTGTGATAGTCCTTGGAGGCCCACTCCACGCCCAGGCCGGCCAAGAGCGAGATGGCCACCTCCTGGTGGGGCTTGTACACCTCCTCGTCCACGCTCAAAGTCAGGCTCACCAACTGGCCGTGCACGTCGCCCACGTCCTGGTAGACCTTCAGGGCCGGGGTGACCAGCCACTTGTAGGAGACGCCAGCGTAGAGTTCGGTGGTGTTGGGCTGGGTGGTGTTGGGGTAGAGGTGGTGAATCACGCCCACCGGGAAGCTGAAGCCGCCGAACTGGAAGGCGTACTCGGCGGTGAGGTCCACCTCGGTGAACTTGCCCTTGCGCTCGATCTTGTCGGTGAGGTTGTAGTTGCCCCACACGTTGAAGCTAAAGCCATGGGCGGCCACGGTCAGGCCCGGTTGCAGCACCGGGTCGTC
>JACQYR010000010.1:3951-23175 GCA_016208115.1 Desulfarculus sp. | reverse complement strand
GAGGCCTGGCAAGATCGAGGTGGTGCCCTTAAAGCCCTGCGTGTCGCAGGCGGATTTGAGCATGGCCTACACGCCGGGGGTGGCGATCCCGTGTCTGAAGATCAAGGACAACCCTGATCTTTCCTTTGAGTACACCTCTCGCGGCAACCTGGTGGCGGTGATCACCAACGGCACGGCGGTTTTGGGCCTGGGCAACATAGGTCCCTTGGCTGGCAAGCCGGTGATGGAAGGCAAGGCGGTGCTGTTCAAGCGCTTCGCCGACCTGGACGTTTTCGACATCGAGTTGAACGCCAAGGACCCCGACGAGTTCATTGGCATCGTCAGGAGCATGGAGCCCACCTTCGGGGGCATCAACCTGGAGGACATCTCGGCGCCGGACTGCTTCTACATCGAGCAGAAGCTCAGCCAGCAGATGTCCATTCCGGTGTTCCACGACGACCAGCACGGCACGGCGATCATCTCGGCGGCGGGGTTGATAAACGCTTGCGGTTTGACGGGCCGGCGGCTGCGGCGCATCCGGGTGGTGATCAACGGGGCCGGGGCGGCGGCCATCGCCAGCGCCAAGATGTACGTGCGTCTGGGGGTGCCCAAGGACAACATCGCCTTGGTGGACACCACGGGGGTGATCTACCGTGGCCGAGTTAAGGGCATGAATCCCTACAAGGAGCTTTTCGCCCTGGACACGCCCTGGCGCACCCTGGCCGACGCGGTCAAGGGCGCCGACGTGCTGGTGGGCATGTCGGTGAAGGGGGCGTTTACGCCGGAGCTCTTGGCCAGCATGGCCGACGACCCCATCATCTTCGCCCTAGCCAACCCGGACCCGGAGATCGGCTACTACGAGGCCAAGCAGGCGCGGCCCGATGCCATCGTGGCCACGGGGCGCTCGGACTACCCCAACCAGGTCAACAACGTGCTGGGCTTTCCCTTCATATTTAGGGGCGCCCTGGACGTGCGGGCCACCACCATCAACTCCGACATGAAGCTGGCGGCGGTCAAGGCCCTGGCCGAGCTGGCCCGCGAGGACGTGCCCGACTCGGTGGTGCGGGCCTATGGCGGCAAGCCCATGCACTTCGGCCCGGATTACATCATCCCCAAGCCCTTGGACTCGCGGGTGCTGCTCAAAGTGACGCCGGCGGTGGCCAAGGCGGCCCTGGACAGCGGGGTGGCGCGGGTGAGCCTGCCCAGCCGCGACCGCTACCTGCAAAGCCTGGAGGCCAAACTGGGTCCGGAGCGCGAGGTCATGCGCAAGATCATCATCCGCGCCCAGCAAGACCCCAAGCGCATCGTGCTGCCCGACGGCACCCACCCGGTGATCCTGCGGGCGGCCCACCAGGTGGCCAGCGAGGGCATCGCCAAGCCGGT
This sequence comes from Desulfarculus sp., assembly GCA_016208115.1. Classification (GTDB taxonomy): domain Bacteria; phylum Desulfobacterota; class Desulfarculia; order Desulfarculales; family Desulfarculaceae; genus JACRDC01. The sequence goes on along the minus strand of JACQYR010000010.1, from coordinate 21,813 downwards.
CTTGCTGGGCAACGCGGAGAAGATACGCCAACTGGCCAGCGACCTGCACATACCGTTGGACGGCATGGAGCTTCTGGACAATCACGAGAGCCCGCTCTACGACGAGTTCACCATGAAGCTGTACCAGAAGCGCAACCGCAAGGGTTGGTCCTGGGCCGAGACCAGGCGGCAACTGGGCAGCCGCTACGTCTTCGGGGCCATGATGGTCTTGGAGGGCATGGTGGCGGGGCAGGTGCACGGCATAGACCGCTCCTACCCCGACGCCATACGGCCGGTGTTGCAGGTCATCCCCCGGCGGCCGGGGGTGTCGCGGGTCTCGGGCATGTACCTGATGATCATGCGTAGCCGCACCATGCTGTTTGCCGACGCCACGGTTAACATCCACCCCACGGCCGAGGAGTTGGCCGAGATCGCCATCCTCACCGCCGAGATGGCCGAGTTCTTTGACCTGACGCCCAAGGTGGCCATGCTCTCCTTCAGCAACTTCGGCGGCACGCCCCACCCCGACGCCAGCCGCGTGCAGAAGGCGCTGGCCCTGGCCCAGGCCAAGCGCCCCGACTTGGTCATGGACGGCGAGATGCAGGCCGACACGGCGGTATCGGTCGAGGTGCAGGCCCGGCTGTTTCCCTTCAACAAGCTGGGCGGCCCGGCCAACGTGCTCATCTTTCCCGAGCTGGCCGCGGGCAACACCTCCTACAAGCTGCTGGACCGCCTGGGCGGGGCCAAGGCCGTGGGGCCCTTGCTCATGGGGCTCACCAAGCCCTTCAACGTCCTGCAACGCGACGCCGACATGGAAAACGTGGTCAACGTCATCGCCATCACCGTCGCACAGGCCCAGGACATGGAAAGAAAGAACCGCCAGAACGACCGCTGAGGCTCCCTCTGGTCAATGCCACGGGCCGCCGGTGATGCCACCGGCGGCCCGCTCATTTGATACTTGCCATGAGGACTGGCCCTAGGCGATCAGGTTGGCCACGGCCTCGATGGAGCGGTTGCTGACGTCAATGACCTGCAGGCCCTTGATGCGCGCGAAGATATCATGGCTGTAGCCAAGTTCGCGGTTGACCGTGGCCAGGTCGTGGTAGGCGCTCAACCTGGCCTGCTGAAAGCGGCTGCGGCGGATGGTGCAGAGCTTGTCGGGGGCGATGGTCAGGCCCACCATGTGGGGCTTCTTGAGGGTGAAGACCTTCTTGGGCAACTCCATGTCCAGGATGATGGGCACGTTGGCCACCTTGAGGTTGTTGTTGCACGACAGGTACAGGCTGGTGGGGGTCTTGGAGGTGCGCGAGACCCCCAAGATGATGACGTCGGCCTGGCCCAGGGTCTCCAGGCCCTGGCCGTCATCGTGGCGCAGGGTGAACTCGATGGCCTCGGCCAGGCTCAGGGAGACCTCCCCCAGGATCCGGCGCAACAGGCCCTTGTCCAGGATGGGGTTGACCCTGAACATGGAGATCATCTGCCCCAGCATGGGTCCCAGGAAGTCCACCATCTCGATGCCGCGCTTCTTGCCCTCCCGCTCCAGGTAGGCCCTGAGGTTTCTGTCCACCAGGGTGTAGGCCAGGAGGCCGCCGTTCGCCTCGGCCTGGTCCAGCACCTGGCGCAGTTGCTTGGTGGTTTTGATGAAGGGATGCTTGATGAAATGGGGGCTGAGCACCTTATGGAACTGCACCAGCACCGAGCGGGCCATGCGCTCGGCGGAAATGCCCGTGGCGTCGGAGACCACGTGGACCGGCAATTGTATTTTGGGGGGACTCATGGGGCGGTTGCTCTCCCCGGTTGCGGCCCGCGGGCGGCCTGGCTGGGTGGCGGCATCACCGGCTGTCAAACGGCCCCCGCCCGAGGTGGGGAGGAACGGATAGCGACAGGCCGGAGGGCCGGCGGGTCGTGCGGTGCCCCATGTTTCCAAAAAAAGCGCCAAGATGCAAGGTTTCTCGGGCGCTATCAAATAGCTGACCTGATACCAAGAAGCGTTCGAAAACAATTTTGAACGCTTCTTGGTATGCGGGCCATGGATCCACCCCAAAAAAGCTGCGTTTTTTTGGGGACCCCGGGAGATGGCCCGCCGGGCGCGCAAGCGCCCGCTCATCCGGGCAAAGCCCGGGGTCCCCACAAAGCGACAGCTTTGTGGGGTGGAGTCACGCTTTTGCCCGGATGAGAAGCGATCAAAGCCATGGAAGGCTTTGATCGCAACTTGGTATGAAAGGCGGCTGGGCGCCGGCTGGCCGCAGCCGGGCAGGAGGGCCTGGGTGTAAAGGAGACGCCCACCCCCCGGCCCAGCCGGGGGGTGGGCGAACGCTAGGAGGTCAGTTTGAGGTAGCCCTGGCGCAAGGTCTGGTTGATGGCCACCTGCCGGCGCTGGAACTCGTCGTCCTCGTCGGTGGCGGCGCGCAGGTTGGCCACCTTGTCGGTGGTGTTTATCAGGCTGCGTCCGGGCACGAAGCTGTGGGAGGGTATGGTTATGTCCAGGATAGTGGCGCCCACGCCCACCCATACCGACTCTTCCAGGGTGGCCGCGATCACCATCGCCCGGATGCCCACGAAGCAATCGGCGTCAATCTGGGCCGGTCCGTGCACCAGGGCGCCGTGGGCCAAGGAGGTGCGGGGGCCTATCTGAACCTTGGCGCCAGCCGGGGCATGGATGATCACACCGTCATGAATATTGCATTCCTCGCTGATCTCCACGGGATGCACCCGGCCATCCTGGTCGGGCTCGTCGGCGCGGATGATCGCGCCGGGGGCCACGAAGACCCTGGGACCGATCACCACCTTGCCGATTATCTGCGCCGAGGCGTCCATACAAGGCCAGCAGCACCACAAACACGGCCGTGAAACGCAGGGCCAGCATGATCAACATCCAACTCCAGCTCATCAAATCTATGGTCACTGTGGTCCTGTGGGGCTCGGTTTTGGTTATGGCGATACGGCGCCAGGGGCGGCCGGCCAGGTCCTCGATGGTAAAGTTATGGCTCCGCTCGCGAAACCTTATCTCATTTTCCTGGCCAAGAATACCCTTGTAGAATTGCCACAATGCCTCGGGCGCCACATCGTATTCCTTCACCAGCTCATTGGCGCTGGAGGTAATGGTGCGTCCGCCCTCCATTATCGGCAGGCTGCCGAACTCCTCGGCCAGGGCCGGCGCCGCCAGGCACCAGAGCAACATGGCCGTCAAGGCGCAAAGCTTTTTCATGGTGGTTTCTCTCTCTAGGCCGCCCGCGCATTAAGCGCGAACGCGAACATGGGCTTACTGGAACATGGCCAGGAACATGCCCGCCGCCGCCGCCGTGCCGATGACCCCGGCCAGGTTGGGTCCCATGGCGTGCATGAGCAGATAGTTCTTCTTGTCATACTGCTGCCCCACGACCTGGGAGACCCGGGCGGCCATGGGCACCGCCGAGACCCCAGCCGAGCCGATGAGGGGGTTGATCTTTTCCTTGAGGAAGAGATTCATGATCTGCGCCGTCCAGATGCCGCCGGCGGTGCAGACCACGAAGGCCAGACAGCCTAGGCCGAAGATGAACAGGGGCTTGACCGACACACCCAAAAAGATGGTCACGATGTTCATCAAGGAGTTCTGCGCCGTCTCGCTGAGCCGGCCCACCACGCCGCTTTCCTTCATCAGGTTGCCCAACATGAACATGCCCATCAACGGAGTGACCGCCGGCACCAGGATGGCGATTACCGCCGTGCACAGCAGGGGGTAGAGGACCTTTTCGGCGCGGGACACGTGTCTGAGCTGCTTCATGCGTATCTTGCGCTCGGCGTCGCTGGTCAAAAGACGCATGATGGGCGGCTGGATCAGGGGCACCATGGCCATGTACGAATAAGCGGCCAGGGCGTTGGCGCCCAGGAGCTGGGGAGCCAGATGCTGGGTGAGATAGATGGTGGTGGGGCCGTCGGCGCCGCCGATGATGCTGATGGACATGGCCTCCTTGATGTTGAAGCCGGCCAGCATCGCGCCTATGAAGGTGACGAAGACCCCCAGTTGGGCACCGGCGCCGATGAGCATGGTCTTGGGGTTGGCGATCATGGGACCGAAGTCGGTCATGGCCCCCAGCCCCAGGAAGATGACGCAGGGGATCACCTCCCATTCCAGACCATAGTGATAGAAGATGCGGATCAACTCCCCATGCCCCTCGGGGGTCATCCCCATCAGAGGCACCAAGGGAAAATTGACCATGAAGATTCCGAAACCGATGGGCAACAGCAGCAGAGGCTCGAAATTCTTATTAATGGCCAAGTAGAGGAAAAGACCGCTGATACCCCACATCACCAGATATTTCCAGCTAAGGTGGGTTATGCCGGTGGAGAAGAAGATGCCGTTGAGCAGGTCCAATACCTCTTGCAGATCCATGGCCTTTCTCCGGGTGGCTGGGTCCGGCGCGGCCTTGGGGGCGCACCGGTCCCTCCGCGTTGGAGGGAGTGCGGCCCGGGCAAGAAGGGCTGGTCTGCCGGCGGTTTTATCGGCCTGGGGGATGGGCGGGCAGGTCGGCGCCCCAAGGGGGCTGGCGGCTAGCTCCGGGAGCGGCCGGCGGGGCGTTGCAGGCTTTTTCTGATGAACTCGCCCACGGCCTCTTGGTCCAGGCCGCGCAGGTGGTCCTGGAGCACCGGCAGGGGTATCTCGGCCCGGGCCATGGACTTGTGCCCACCGGCCGAGCCCAGGTGGCCGAAGGCCTGCTCTACCAGCTTGCCGGCGTTGTTGCGCAGGCCGGCGTTGCGCACCACGATTATCAGGCCGTTGTGGTGCACCCCGCTGGCCACGCTCATGTCCACGCTGTCCACCTTGAGGAAGAAGTCGGCGATTTGCACCAAGTTGTCGGGGTTCTTGCACGGCCCCAAGTGGGCGAAGATGCAGTGCCGGCGCACCACGTAGACCTCCAGGGCCTGGTGCAACACCTCCAGGTCCTTCAGCCGCATCTCGCTGAACTCTATGTTGCGCAAGACCGATTGGTTGGCCTTGGGGAACAGGAATTGGAAAGCCTTGACGTCCTGCTCCAGGGTGGGGCGCTGGAAGCCCGCCGTGTCGTTCTTGATGCCGTAGACCAGGGCCGTGGCCAGCCGCGCCGAGGGCTTGATGCCGGCGGCCCGCAGGTACTCGGTCAGGATGCTGGCCGTGGCCCCGTAGCGGGGGCGGATGTCGCTGAAGCAGGCTTTGTCCAGATCCTCGCCCAGGGGGTGATGGTCTATGACCACGTGCTGGGCCGCCCTGGCGAAGGCCTTGTGGTGGCGCGGCTGGCTATCCACCAGTACCCGTTTGCTGTAGTCGTCGAGGCGCAGGCTGGCCAAGGGCTCCACGGGAATCTTGAGCAGGCGCACCATGGCTAGGTTGTCGGGGCGGCTGATCTCGTTGACGCGAGCGATGGTCACTCCGGCCACCCGCCGCCATAACAGGCGCTTGAAGGCCAGGGCCGAGGCCAGGGCGTCGGGGTCGGCGGCGATGGAGATGAGCACCCGGTCCTCGGGTCCGAACAGGGACAACAGCCGGCGCACCTGCTCGGCCATGTTGCGGGGCCGGTTCTTGGCTGTGGCGTGGGGCATGGACGATAGTGGCCTTTCACAACTGTGACAACCGCGCCGGCCCTGCCGGTTGCATCAAAGATAGCATTTATGCGCGGCGCTCCACAACCAGCCAGTCCGCCGACCCGCCAGGGGTTGGGGCAGTGGGCCTTGCCGGCCGTCAAGCCCCTGTGCTATTATTTTTTGATAAGCTAGATTATAGCTACACTGACGTGGCCGCCGCGGCCGCGCCGGCCCCTTGCTCCCGGGCGCCACGGGCCATTAAGGGTAACGGCATGCCAGCCGACCGGCCACAAGAACCGACCACGCGGGCCTCCCCTGACCAGCAGGCCGGATTGCCACCCCGGCCCAGCCTGGCCCTGCCCCAGGAGTCGCCAGCCTACCAGGCCTTTTTGCAATGGCTGGACCAGCAAACCGACGACCTTATTGACGAGTGGGTCGTCAGGCTCGCCACCCTCTCGTCCAGCTACAGCGTGCGCCCCACCAGCGAGCTTTACGTCACCGTCAACGAGGCCTTCCGGGCCAACCTGGAGGTGCTGCACACCGGTGCCCTGGAGCGCATAGACAGGTTCATCCGCCAAATCACCCAGATGCGCCTGCAGGCCGGCTTTCCGCTCTCGGACGTGCAAAAGGCCTTCGAGCTTTTCCGCACCATCGTGGTGGAGAGGCTGGAGGAGCCGAAGTTGGCCCATTTGTTGCCGGTGTGCGTCAAGCCCATCAACCAGTGCCTGGCCTTCACCATCCACCGCTTCTCCGACATGTTCCAGCAGATGGCCGAGAAGTCCATCCGCTCCCACGCCCAGGGCCTGGAACGCACGGTGCGCATACGCACCGCCGAGCTGGCCGAGCGCGAGCAGCGCTATAAGACCCTGGTCAACGAGATCAACGACGGCTATTTCATCGTGCAAGGCGAGCGCGTGGCCTTTGCCAACCACGCCTTCTGCCGTATGCACGGGGCCGACCCCGAGAACGTGGCCGGCCGGCCCTTCGCCGACTTCGTGACCAGCGAAGGCCGCGCTCGGGTCATCCAGGCCTTCCGCAGCGCTCTAAGCAGCCGCTCCCCGGGCGGGCAGATGGAGTACACCCGGGCCGGCTGCCCCCTGGCCGAGGCCCCCACGGAGATGCGCTACAAGGTGGTCGAGCTGGGCCAGGTGCCGGTGACCATTGGCATCTGCCGCGACATCAGCGGCCGCGTGGCCATGGAGAACCGCCTGCGCGAGAATGAGCGCATGGCCTATGTGGGCCAGATCGCCGCCTCGCTGTCCCACGAGATACGCAACCCGCTCTCCACCTGCACCCTGAACATGATGATCCTGCAAGACAAGCTGCACCTGGAGGGCTTCGACCGCCGGCGCCTGGAGATGACCGTGCGCGAGCTGACCCGCCTGGACAGCATCCTGCACCAGTTGTTGGACATGGCCCGGCCCATGAACATCGTGCCCGGGCCGGTGGATTTGTCCCTGGCCGCCCGGGACTGCGTGGAGCTGTTGGCCGACAAGATCAAGGCCGCGGGCGTGAGCGTGCGCCAGCGCCACGCGGCCGGCCTGCCCCTGGTCGAGGCCGACCTGGGCAAGATGGAGCAGGCGGTGCTCAACCTGATGCTCAACGCCCTGGAGAGCCTGGAAGCCGGCGGGCGCATCACCGTGTGGACCCGCCAGGTGGCCCACCAAGGCGCCCGTTGGGTGGAGCTGGGCGTGCATGACAATGGCCAGGGCCTGGACGCCGAGGCCCGCGACAACCTCTTCACGCCCTTCTACACCAACAAGAACCGCGGCACCGGCTTGGGGCTAAGCATCGTCAAGCGCATACTGGAGGCCCATGGCGGCGGCATGACGGTCAAGGGCCGCCACGGCATCGGCGTGGCCTTCATCATGAGGCTGCCATGCCAACCCTGAAACCCATCCTGATCGTGGAGGACGACGACTCCCTGCGCGAGTCCCTGGAGATGTTCCTCAAGGAGCAGGGCTACGCGGTGTTGACCGCCGGCAGCGGCGAGCAGGGGCTGGAGCTGTGGCGCCAGAGCCGTCCGGCGGTCATCATCCTGGACATCAAGCTGCCCGACATCTCGGGCCTGGAGCTTCTGCCGCGCATCGTCAGCCAGGACCCCGAGGCCAAGGTGATCGTCATCACCGCCTTCCACGACATGGAGACCACCATCGAGGCCATGCGCCTGGGGGCCTACGACTATCTGCAAAAGCCCTTGAAGGCCCCGGACCTGGCCCGGGTGGTGGCCAAGGCCCTGCACATCGCCGACGCCACCCTGGCCCACCAGCCGGTGATCGCCCCCAGCCAAGTCCACGACGCCCGGCGGCGCATCATCGGCGACACCGGGGAGATGAACGCCATCTTCAAGACCATCGGCCTGCTCACGCGCAACCGGGCCACGGTCTTGATCACCGGGGAAACCGGCAGCGGCAAGGAGCTGATCGCCCGCGTGATCCACGACTCCTCCCAGCACGGCCAGCAGCCCTTCGTGACCGTGGACTGCACCACCCTGGTGGGCAACCTCATGGAATCGGAGCTCTTCGGCCATGAGCGCGGGGCCTTCACCGGCGCGGTGGAGAACAAACGCGGCCGTCTGGAGTTGGCCGGCCAGGGCACCATATTCTTTGACGAAATCGGCGAGCTGCCCCTGCTCCTGCAGGCCAAGCTCTTGCGCTTTTTGGAGAACCGCGAGTTCACCCGCGTGGGCGGCACCCAGGTGCAGCGCTCCCAGGCCCGCATCATCACCGCCACCAACCGCAACCTACAGGAACTGGTGCAGCAGGGGCGCTTCCGCCAGGACCTGTTGTTCAGGCTCAAGGTGGTCACCATCCAGGTGCCCCCCTTGCGTGACCGCGCCGGCGACCTGCCCAAGCTGGTGAACTACTTCCTGGGCCAGATCAACGAGGAGTTGGGCATCGGGGTCAACCGCGTGGAGCACCAGGCCATGGAGCGCCTGGCGGCCCACGCCTGGCCGGGCAACGTGCGCGAGCTCAAGAACGTGCTGACCAAGGCGGCCATGGACTCCCGGGGCCGGGTGCTCCTGGCCGAGGCGGTGGGCGAGACCCTGGCCCTGGCCCTGGCCGAGCCGGCGCCGGTCCCCAGCCGCAAGCTCTCCACCCTGGAGGAGGTGGAGCACCAGCACATTCTGTTCGCCCTCAACGAGCACGACTGGAACATCTCGGCCACCGCCCGCGCCCTGGGCATCTCCCGCCCCACCCTGCGCAAGCGCATGGGCCACTTCAGCCTCCTGCGCAAGGTTTAGGTGTAAAGGTTCTTTCCACCCCCTTGCCAGGGTTGCTTGCCGGCTCCAGGCGGCACGGCCTGGCCGGCCGGCCAGGCCCGTGTCCATAACCCCCCAATCACGCGGCCTTTTGCCTCGCGGCCCCCGCCGGGCCGTCCGCGGCACGCTTCTTGCCCCTAGGCCGGGGTGAACCATCACGAGGTTTGCCCTGGCATGCCGCCCATCGAGCCGCTCAACGAAGTCCGCAAGGGCCACATCCGCGAGGTGCTGGCCCACGCCAAGGGCGATTTGGACCTGGCCTGCCGCATCCTGGGCATAGAGCCCCAGGAGCTGCCCAAACTCTTGGCCACCCACGGCCTGGAACCGGTGGCCCCGCCGGACCGGCCTTCCAGAACCCCAGACGACGAGGAGTGAGGCCATGAAAAAATTGCTGGCGCGTCTGTCCCTATTGCCGGTCCTGGCGGCCTGCCTGCTATGGCTGGCGCCCATGCTGGCCGCCACGTCCGCCCAGGCAGCCCAGCCCATCGTGCTGGGCTGCCCCCTGTCCACGGCCTTTCTCTACGGCTGGGACGCCGAGCGCGGCATCAAGCTGGCCGTGAGCGAGATCAACGCCGCCGGCGGGGTGAAGGTCGGCAACGAGAAGCGGCCCTTCAGCGTGGAGGTGATAGACACCCGCGACCTGGAGCCCGGCGTGCCGGTGTCCGAGGCCCTCCTGGGCGTGGAAAAGCTCCTGCTGGAAAAGAAGGCCGACTTCATCGTGGGCGGTCCGGTGCGCTCCGAGGCGGCCCTGGCGGCCATGCCCTTGATCGCCAAGGCCAAAAAGATCAGCATCCTCACCAGCGGCTCGCTCACCCCCAAGTACGGCGACACCGTGGCCCAGAACCCCGACCAGTTCAAGTACCTGTTCCGCATCTCCGGCGAGGCCAAATGGATGGTCAGCGGCGAGATCATTCCCTGCCTGGAGCAGATCGGCAAGAAGTACAACCTGGACAAGATGGCCATCATGGTCCAGGACGTGGCCCACGCCCGGGCCGGCGGCGGCATCATCGCCAAGGTCATGGCCGACAAGGGCTGGAAGGTCCTGCCCCTGGAGGTCTATCCCACCGGCGCCACCGACTTCTCCCTGGGCCTGTCCAAGGCCAAGAGCGCCAAGGCCCAGGTCATCCTGATCTGGATGGACATGCCCGAGACCTCCATCCTGCTCAAGCAGTGGCACGACATGAAGATACCCGCCCTGCCCTTCGGCTCCATCATCTCCGCCGCCGAGCAGCCCAGCTTCTGGGCCGCCACCGAGGGCAAGGGCGAGTTCTGCCTGGCCAACGTGGTCAACGCCGGCAACGCCCCCAGCCAGGCCACCCCCTGGACCATGTTCGTGGAGGCCTACCAGAAGATGTGGGGCGTGGAGCCCGAAGGCTATGGCGCCTCCAGCAGCTACATGGCCGTCTACACTTTGAAGGACGCCATCGAGCGCGCGGGCAGCATGGACAGCGACAAGTTGGTGGAGGCCATGAAGGCCACCGACCTGATGGGCGTCTACGGCCGCGTCAAGTTCGACCCCAAGACCCATCAGGTCATCCCCAGCCTGGACCCCCAGGAGGGCGCCGTGGGCACCATCTTCCAATGGCAGGCTGGCAAGCGCGTGGTGGTCTTCCCGCCCAAGATCGCCACGGGCGAGATACTGCTGCCCCCCTGGATGAAGGACGCCAAGTAGCCCTGAACCAGCATGACGGCTGAAGCCGGTGGCGGGCGCCGCCGCCCAGCGCGGCGGCGCCCTTCGCGAAAGGTACCCGGCATGGAAATCCTGATCTACGGCCTCATCAACAGCGTCTCCCTGGCCCTGATGGCCCTGGGTTTCACCCTGGTCTACGGGGTCAGCCGCCTACCCAACTTCGCCCACGGCTCCCTGTACGTCACCGTGGGCTTCGTCACCTGGCTGTTGCTCAACCGCCTGGGCCTGCCCTACCCCGTGGCCATGCTCGTCTCCCTGGTCCTGATCGCCCTGGTGGGAGCGGCCACCTACCAGTTCATCCTGGTGCGCATCCGGGGCATGGCCATCAGCGAGATCATCGCCTCGTACGCCATCGGCCTGGCCATCCTGGAGGGCCTGCGCTGGGGGGGGCTCAAGGGCACCACCCTGACCCTGCCGGTCTTCGCCCAGGGCAGCGTGGACATCCTGGACGTGACCGTGGACTTTCACCGCCTGCTGGTGATCCTCTTGGGGGCGCTGTTGGTGGGCGGGCTGTGGATGTTTGTCAACCACACCAAGCTGGGCCTGGCCTTGAAGGGCATGGCCCAGGACGAGCGCGCGGCACTCACTCTGGGCATAGACAGCGACCGCATGGCCGTCTTCTCCATGGCCCTGGGCGCGGTCATGGCCGGCCTGGCGGCCCTGGTGTTGATGCCCTTGGGCAACATCGTGGTGGAGAGCGGCTACCACGTGCTCATCATGGCCGTGGCGGTGTGCATCGTGGGCGGCCTGGGCTCCTGGACCGGGGCCGTCCTGGCGGCCTTCATCATCGGCTTCGCGCAGATACTCACCACGGCCTGGATGGGTCCCCACTTCCAGGTGGTGGTGGCGCTGTTGGCCATCATCGTCACCCTGATATCCCGGCCCAGCGGTCTGTTCGGCCGGCAGAAGGAGCTGGAGGAAAGGGTCTGACATGGAAGCCGTAATACAATCGCGGCGCAAGGAGCGCGTGGACCGGGGCATCAAGGTGCGCACCGACGGGGTGTACGCGGTCAGCTCCTGGCGCGAGATAACCTATCTGGTGGCCCCGCGCCTGCTGTTGATCGGCGGGCTGGTGCTGCTGCCCCTGATGCTCAGCGCCGTGCCCTATTGGCAAAAGGTGCTCTCCATCATCTGCATCTACTCGCTCTTGGCCATCAGCTTCGACTTCCTGGCCCATTTCGTGGGCCTGGTCAGCCTGGGCGGGGCCCTGTACATCGGCATCGGCGCCTACACCGCCGCCCTCTTGAACACCCATTTGGGCCTGCCGCCCATACTCACCATCCCCCTGGCCACCATCCTGGGCGGAGGCATTTGCACCCTCTTGCTGTGGCCCTGCCTGCCGCTGCGGGGCGTGTACTTCGCCATCGTCAGCCTGATGTTCCCGCTCTTGGCCGCGCGGGTCATTGAGGCCTTGGACATCTTCGGCGGCACCGACGGCATCCTGGGCGTGGTGGGGCTGCCCAACAAGTGGGTGGAGATGTACGTGCTGCTGGGGGCGGTGCTCATCATCCTCTTCGGGCTGCGCCGCCTGGTCAACGAGGACGTGGGCCTGGTCTTCCGCGGCGTCAAGGACAACGACCAGGCGGTCAAGGCCAGCGGCATCAACATCATCACCTTCAAGGCCCTGGGCGTGTTCATCGCCAGCGCCATGGGCTGCCTGGGCGGGGCCATGCTCAGCCACCTCTACATGTGGGCCGGCATCAGCCAGTTCGCGCTCGACTTCTCCATCATCCCCATCGCGGCCACCGTGGTGGGCGGCGGCGGCACCCTGGCCGGGCCGGTGCTGGGCTGCCTGCTGCTGGTGCCCATCAGCGAGCTTCTGCGCGACTTCGGCACCCTGCGCATCGCCGTTTACGCGGTGATCCTGTGCGCCTTCATCGTGTTCAAGAGCGAGGGGCTGATGGTCTACGGCAGCCGCAAGTACCAGCAGTTCGAAAGGTGGGTCCAGATATGAGCGCCGAGACGATGCTCAGCCTCAAGGGCGTCACCAAACGCTTCGGCGGCGTGCAGGCGCTCACCGAGGTGGACATGGAGGTGAGAAGGGGCGACATCCTGGGGATCATCGGCCCCAACGGCTGCGGCAAGACCACCCTGGTCAACTGCATCACCGGCTTCGTGCGCCCCGACCAAGGCCAGGTGATCTTCCAGGGCCGAGACATCACCGGCTGGCCGCCCCACAAGGTGGCCGATGCCGGGCTGACCCGCACCTTCCAGGTCATGCGCCCCTACTACAGCCTGGCGGCCTATAAAAACCTCATCGTGCCGCTGTTCTCGCCACGGGCCCGGCGCACCGGCGGCTGGCGGGGCGGCGGCCGCATGGGCGACCGCAACACCGTGGCCGTGGACATCCTGGAGGAGATCGGCTTCGAGCGCGATTCCTACGTGCCCTACAAGACCGCCTCCAGCCTGCCCACCGGCTACCTGAAGCGCCTGGAGCTGGCCCGCTGCCTGGCGCTCAGGCCCGACCTCATCATCTGCGACGAGGTCTTCAGCGGCCTATCCATGAGCGAGATGGCCTCCATGCTGCCCCTGATGGAGAAGCTTCGGGCCGAGGGCGTGACGCTCATCATGGTGGAGCACCGCCTGCGCGAGCTGTTTAGCCTGGCCAACCGGGTCATGGTGCTCAACTTCGGGGCCAAGGTCTGCGAGGGCAACTCCGAGGAGGTCATGGCCAACGAGGAGGTCAAACGGGCCTATTTCGGCAGCGAGGAGGTCTTCGAGTATGTTTGAAGCCCTGGGCCTGATGGTCTTCTACGAAAACATGCTGGCCCTGAACAACGTCAGCCTGACCTGCCGCGACGGCCAGATCATCGGCGTTTTCGGGGCCAACAGCGCCGGCAAGTCCACCCTGATGTACGCCCTGTCGGGGCTCATGCTCGACATCCAGCGCAAGGAGCAGATGCAGGGCGGCGAGCGCATCACCATCCGGGGCAAGGTCAACTACCTGGGCAACGAGATCATGGACTACCAGCCGGCCCGGCGGGCCAAGGCCGGCATCGTGCTCTGCCCGGAGCGCCGGCGCATCTTCCCCGAGAGTAGCGTGCTGGAGAACCTGAAGATCGGCGGCTACCTGGCCACCCCGGCCCAGGCCAAGGAAACCCTGGACTACGTCTTCAGCATATTCCCGGCGCTCACCAAGCTCAAGGACCGCCTGGGCGGCTTCCTCAGCGGCGGCGAGCAGCAGATGCTGGCCATCGGCCGCGCGCTCATGGCCCAGCCCAAGCTTCTGTTGCTGGACGAGCCGCTCCTGGGCCTTTCGCCCGCCATCCAATACTGGCTGGCCAAGTCCATCAAGGACATACGCGACCAGCGCGGCACGGCCATCATCGTGGCCGAGCAATACGCCCGGCCGATCATGCCCATCATTGACTATGGTTACATCCTGGAAAACGGCTCGGCGGTGGTGGAGGGCGGACGGGCGGACCTCATGGACAACCCGGACGTGCGCGCCGCCTATTTCGGCAACTGAGCGGGAGGACCCCGGTGGAAGCAGAGTGCACCTTCACCCGATTCGAGCAGGCCGCGGCCAAGTATCCCGATAACACGGCCATCATATTCCTGGGCGACCGCTTCAGCTACCGGCGCCTGCGCGAGATGGTGGAGCGTTTCGCCGGCGGCCTGGCCGCCAGCGGCATCGGCAAGGGCGACCGCGTGGTGCTCTATCTCAACAACACCCCCCAGTTCGTCATTGCCTTTTTGGCCGTGCAGAAGCTGGGCGCCGTGGCGGTCTTGATCTCGCCGGTCTACACCAGCCACGAGATCCAGTACATGGTCAAGGACGCCGGGGCCAAGACCATCCTCTGCCACGACACCAACTACGGCTACGTGCGCGAGATCATGGACTCCACCCCTCTGGAGAGGATCATCGTCACGGGGCTCATGGACCTCATCAGCCCGGGCAAGCGCCTGGTGGCCCTCTTGTTCGACAAGGTGCCCAAGGGCAACGTCAAGGCCGGCCCCGAGACGACCTGGTTTAAGAAGGTCTTGGCCCACGCCCCCCTGAACCGCCAGGTGGAGATTGACCCCGTGGCCGATCTCTCCTACATCCTCTACACCGGCGGCACCACCGGCCTGCCCAAGGGCGTGCCCGGCAACCACTGGGGGCACGTCTCCTACGTCAACGACATCACCGACCAGGTCTTCAAGGGCCACGTCCTTGAAGGCCAGGACGTGTACATCGCCATAAACCCCTTGTTCCACATCATGGCGCTGGGCCTGTTCCTGGCCCTGGGGCTCAACCTGGGCAACGCCACGGTGCTGATGCCCCAGCCCCAGGTGGACGCCATCCTGGAGAGCATACAGCGCTACAAGGCCCGCTGGATGCTGGGCGTGCCGGCCCTCTACCGCATGATCCTGGAGAACGACCGCCAGGACACCTATGACCTCGGCTCGTTGAAATACTGCTACTGCGGCGGCGACGCCCTGCCCCGGGAGGTGCTGGCCCGCTGGAAGGAGCGGGTGGGCGCGCCCATCTATCAGGTCTACGGCTCCACCGAGGCCGGCCACGTCTGCTACAGCCCCCTGGACGGCGGCGAGCCCCAGCCCATGTGCGTGGGCCGGCCCCTGGCCTCCCGTCAGGTCAAGGTGGTGGACCCGGCCACCATGGAGGAGGTCCCCCTGGGCGAGGTGGGCGAACTCCTGGTCACCTCGGCCCACGCCATCAAGCAGTACCTCAACCGCCCCGACGAGACCGAGCGCTCCTTCGTGCGCCTCAACGGCTCCACCTACTACCGCACCAGCGACTTCGTGCGCCTGGGCGCCGACGGCAGCATCTTCTACGTGGAGCGCTCGGCCGACATCCTCAAGCACAAGGGCTACCGGGTCAGCGCCTCGGAGATCGAGGCCATCCTGCAGGACCACCCCGTGGTGGTGGGGGCCTGCGTGGTGGGCGTGCCCGACAAGAAGGTGGGCGAGCGCATCAAGGCCATCGTGGTGCTGAAAGACGATGCCAAGGGCGTGGGCGCCACGGAGCTCATCCGCTATTGCCGCGAGCGCCTGGCCCCCTACAAGGTGCCCTCCTACATCGAGTTCCGCGACATGCTGCCCAAGTCCAAGGTGGGCAAGCTGCTGCGGCGCGAAATACGCGACGAGGAACGGCGCAAGCAGGAGCAGGGCCGGCCAGCCTAACGGCCGGTCGCGCCCGCCGACCAGACCCCAGAGAGGCCCGGGGATGCAAGCCCAGCGACCTCCAAAGGCGGTTGTCATGCCGGTTGGCGAAAAGGCTGGATTGACCTCGCCAGGCCGGGCTGGACTCCCCGCCAGGACAGACTGTACCCTAAAAGTATCATGCCCGCCTTTAAGGCCGGCGGTTCGTCCGAGCCGCCGGCCTGGGCTGCTGGCCCAGGGGTCGTCAACCCGGCAAGGAGGAGACAGGCATGGCCGCCAATCACGGCTACTCGGAGAAGATGAACAAGGCCCTCAACGAACAAATCAATGCGGAAATTTATTCAGCCTACCTCTACATGTCCATGGCCGCCTATTGCGAGGGCCTGCAACTGCCCGGCTTCAGCCACTGGTTCAAGGTGCAGGCCCAGGAGGAGATGGCCCACGCCTTGCGCTTCTTCAACTACGTACACGAGCGCGGCGGCCAAGTCACCCTCAAGGCCATCAAGGCGCCGGAAACCGCCTGGGCCTCGCCCCAGGCCTGCCTGGAGGCGGTGCTGAAGCACGAGTGCCTGGTCACGGGACTCATCAACAAGCTGGTCAGCCTGGCCCGCCAGCAACAGGACTACGCCAGCGAGAACTTCCTGCAGTGGTTCGTCAAGGAGCAGGTGGAGGAGGAGGCTAGCGTGCGGGAGGTCCTCGGCAAGCTCAGGCTGGTCAACGAGACCCCGGGCGGCCTGTTCATGCTGGACAAGGACATGGCCGCGCGCATGTTCGTCATGCCCCCTGACCTGACCATCTAGCGGCCCTGGCGGCCGGGGCTGGCGCTGGCTAGACGCCCCGCTCCTGGCCGGGCCAGATGTACTTGTGCAGTTGCAGTTGGAAGCGGGCGGGCAGGCGGTCGGCCAGCATCCACTCCACGGCCTGGGCCGGTGCAAGCTGGCCGTGCACCGTGGATAGCAACACCTGGCAGCGCTGGGACAGGCCGTGCTCGGCCAGCATGGCCCGGGCGTACTCGTAGTCGGCGCGGTCGGCCAGCACCAACTTGACCTCGTGGTGGGGCTTGAGGGCCTCCAGGTTGGGCCGGTGCAGGCGCTCATGCATGCCCGAGCTGGGGCATTTGATGTCCATGATGACCCGCGCCCGGGGGTCCACCGGCGCGATGTCCAGGGCCCCGCTGGTCTCCACCAGCACCGTGCGCCCCAGGTCGCACAGGCGGCGGATCAGCTCCAGGCTGGCCGGCTGGGCCAGGGGCTCGCCGCCGGTGACCTCCACCAGGTCCACCCCCTGGCCGGCGGTCCAGGCCAGGGCCTGGTCCAACTCCAGGGGCTGGCCGCCCTGGCGGGCGTAGAGGCTGTCGCACCAGCGGCAGGCCAGGGGGCAACCGGCCAGACGCAAGAAGGCGCACGGCCAGCCCGCGAAGGAGGACTCGCCCTGGATGCTCACGAACAGCTCGCTGACCAATAGCCTCGCCATGCCCCACGCTAACACAAGGCCCGCGCCGGCCACAAGCCGGGGCCAGGGCCGGCGGGCGCACAAATGTCTTTGCAGAAGCCCTGGCCTGAGCTACCCTCGGTGGCGGGTCCCTACCGCAAGCTTGGAGGACGTCATGAAAGGCCTGACCCGGGGATGGTCGCGCTGGCTACTGCTCATGGTGCTGCTGGCCGGTTGCGCTGGCACCGCGCCCGACCCGGACGGCGATGGCGCCACGCCCTCGGCCCCAGAGGTGGCCTTCGAGGGAGAATACAACGAGGCCTGCTTCAGCGATGACCTGTTGGACATCAGCCTGCTGGTCAGGGAGGAACGGCCCCTGGCCTTTGTGCTGACCCTGACCAACAAGACCGGCGCCCCCCTCAGGGTGCTCTGGGACCGGGTGGTCTTCCTGGACGCCTCGGGCAACCCCCAGCACGTGATCCACCAGGGCGTGGCCCATGGCCAGCCCCTGGAGTCCCTGGCGCCCACCTCGGTGGCGGCCGGCGCCACCCTGAACGACCTGCTGCAACCGGCCAAGGCGGTCCTGGAGAACGACGTTTGGCGGCTGGCCCCCCTGAGCGGTGGCCGCGGCCCCGGCGGCCCGCCGGAGTTGCGCCTGCGCATTGATATGCCCCTGGAAATGAACGGAAGGGTGGCCCTCTACCGCTTCCGTGTCCACCTGGAAAACCCGGAAGCCAGCCAGGAGGACGCCCAGGAGTTGCGCCGCTGACTCCGGGACGGCGGCCAGGCCAGGAGTAGACCGCCATGGATGAGCAGACAACGCCCCCGCTGACCCTGAACCATGAACTGGATGAGG
>JACQYR010000010.1:0-3906 GCA_016208115.1 Desulfarculus sp. | reverse complement strand
CTGGACGCCGCCACCTTGGGGCTCAGGGGCCTGATGCTCCTGGCCGCCGCCCCCAACGTGGGCAAGACGGCCCTGGCCTGCCAACTGGGCCTGGACGTGGTGCGCCAGGACCCCGAGGCCTGCTTCCTGGTCCTGTCCCTGGAGATGCCCCGCCTGGACCTCTTGCGCCGCCTCTTGTGCAACCTCTCGCGCCTGGAGTGGAAGAGCCTGACCCTGGAACCGGGCGAGCCCGCCGACCGCCAGGCCCTGGACCAGGCCCGCCAGGAGATGGCCGCGCTGGGCCGGCGCATCCTGATCCTGGACGACCAGAACTTCCCCCTGCCCACGGTGGAGAGCATCCTGGAAGCCCTGGCCCGCCTCAAGGGGGAGAGCGGCGCCCGCCGGGCCTTGATCCTGGTGGACTACCTACAGGTCTTCCCCCTGCCCCCCGGCTGGACCGCCGGCCAGGAGGAGGCCGACCACTGGCGGGTGGGGGCCATGAAGACCCTGCGCGACCGAAGCGGCGAGGCGGTGCTGGTCATCAGCGAGGCCGACAAGCCCAGCCCGGGCCAGCCCTGGGCGGCGTCACTCCAGGACGTGCGGGGCTCCTCGCGGGCGGTGTACACCCCGGACATGGTCTTCTTGCTGCAAGCCCTGGGCGAGGACGAGGCCCTGCGCGAGATCGGCGGCGATCCCCGCACCGCCCGCGAGCAGATGCGTCAACTGGGCCTGGCCTTCCAGCGCCTGGTCATCGCCAAGGGGCGCGAGGGCGTGGAGCGCCAGAGCATCAACCTGACCTTCTTCCACCGCCAGTCGCGCTTCGCCCAGGGCTTCCGCGTCTTTTTGTGAGCACCCGCCGGCCGTCCAACTGAGCCTGGCCTTGCGCCGGCCCCCCGTACTAAACTGATAATGTTCACTGGCGCCCAGGCGAGCGCCGCGCCCATCCATGGCCCTACTCCCAGGGAGTGCAGAACCATGAGCCCGCGTCCCTCGGCCCCTCACCGTCCGGCCGCCCGGCCCCTGGCCTGGCTGGCGGCCCTGCTCCTCGGCCTGTGCCTGACGGCCCCGCCGGTCCCGCCCGCCTGGGCCGCCGAGGCGCTCAGCGTCAAGCTCATGCCCCAGGGCCGGGTGGAGCGCCTGACCCAGGTGGTGGCCAGCTTCTCGCGGCCCATGCGCCCCCTGGGGGCCATGGAGCAGGCCGAGGCCGACTCGCCCCTCAAGGTAACGCCCCGGCTGCCCGGCTCCTACCGCTGGCTGGACCCCCAGACCCTGGCCTTCATCCTGGACGAGCCCCTGAGCGGCGCCACTCGCCTACAGGCCAGCGTGGCCGCCGGGGCGCGCGCCCTGGACGGGGCCACCCTGGCCCAGCCGGTCCGGGCGCTCCTGCACACCCCGGAGATCGAGGCCCTGGAGTTCTCGCCCTCGCCCGACAACCCCCTGGGGCCGCGTCCGGAGCTCAGGATCATCCTCAACCAGGCCGTGGACCCGGCCTCCCTGGCGGCCCACGCCTTCCTAGAGGTGGCTGGCCAGCGCCTGCCGCTAAAGGCCGTGGAGGTGCCCCAGGAGCAGTGGCGCGCCCAGGGCAGCCACCTGGCCCGAGTCTACGCCCTGGAGGCCGCCGACAAGCTGCCCCCGGCCCAGGAGGTGCAATTGGTGCTGGAGCCGGGCATCAAGCCGGCCCAGGGCCACCTGACCTCCCAGCGTACCTTCCATGCCGCCTACCGCAGCTTCGAGCCCCTCACCCTGGTCAAGTGGGAGCAGCGCAAGGACGCCAAGGGCCGCCTGGACCCCAGCGCCAGCCTGATGTTGGAGTTCAACAACCCGGTTTCGCCCCAGGAGGTGTACCAACGCCTCAGGCTCATCCCCCAGGGAAAGGCCCTGGAGGACGTCAAGGGCCGCGAGCCCACCCGCTGGATCTACCTGGACCTGGGGCTCAAGCCCAACAGCGCCTATCAGCTTAGGATCGCCGCCGGACTGCCCGACGACTACGGCACCAGCCTGGCCGAGCCCATCAGCCTGGCGCTGAAGACCGGCGACATGGCGCCGGTGTTCTCGCTCATGGGTGGCAAGGGCGTGCTGGAGGCGGCCGAAAAGGGGCTCTACCCCTTAAGGGCGCGCAACCTGGGCACGGTGCGCGCGGCGGCCCGCCTGCTCTCGCCCGAGGAAGTCGTGCCGGCCTTGGTTGGACCTGGCCAAGCTTTTGGGCCGCCCGCCCCGGGGGGGGTGACGCTCCTGGACCTGCGCGCCGACCTGCCCGACGAGCGCAACCGCCCCCGGGAGCAGGTGCAGCGGGCCATGGTGCAGGTCACCGACCTGGGCCTGGCCTGCAAGCTGGCCACCGGCCCGGGCCTGGTGTGGGTCAGCCGGCTCTCCACGGGCCAACCCCTGGCCGGGGTGGACCTGGAGCTGCGCGACCGGAGCAACAAGGTGCTCTGGCGCGGCATAAGCGACGCCCAGGGCCTGGCCCAGTTGCCGCCCCTGGCCAGCCTGGCCCCCCAGATGGACAAGAACAAGCCCTGGCAGGGTCCCCAGGTCTTTGTGCTGGCCCGCCACGAGGGCGACTTGGCCGTGCTGTCCAGCGCCTGGTCTAACGACCTGATGTACTCTCTGCCCTCCACGGTGGAGTTCCAGAACCCCGACCAGCACTCGCCGCTGTTGGCCCACGCCATCACCCAACTGCCCCTGTACCAGCCGGGGCAGACCGTGCGCCTGGTGGTCTACCTGCGCCAGCAGACCCCCCAGGGCCTGGCCGCGCCGGACCAGAAGCCCCTGCGCGTGGAGGTCAAGGACCCCATGGGCCGCCTGGTGGCCCACTTCGAGGGCAGGCCCAACGCCTACGGCTCCCTGGACGGCGAGCTGACGCTCGCCAGCCAGGCCCGCCTGGGCCAGTACCAGATCGCGGTCAAGGCCGGCGGCCAGGAGATCGCCGCCGGCGGCTTCCGGGTGGCCTCCTTTAGGCCGCCGGAGTTCAAGGTGGGCCTGGAGACCCCGGCCAACCTGCTGGGCGCCCAGGCCGCGACCGCCGGCCTGGAGGCCGGCTATCTCTTTGGCGCGCCGGTGGCCGGCGGCCAGGCCAAGGTCAAGGTGGAGCAGCGCGACCAGGCCTTTGCCCCGGCCAGCCTGGAGGGCTTTGCCGTGGGCGATTTGCCCCTGCCCTCCGAGGACGAGCCCGGCGGCCGGGTCAAGATACTGGGCAGCCTGGAGGCCACCCTGGACGCGGCGGGGCGGGCCAGCCTGAACCTGCCCGCCGCCCAGCCCCAGCCCGGCCAGCCGGTGGAGTTGGCGGTGGAGGCCTCGGTGGCCGACGCCACCGGCCTGGTGGTGACCGGCCGCGCCCGCCTCACGGCCCATCCGGCCAGCATTTATCTGGGGCTCAAGGCCCCGGGCCTGGCCCAGGCCGGCCAGGCGGCCAGTCTGGAGATCAAGGCCGCCACCCACGACGACCAACCGGCCCCGCCCTGCCAGGTGACGGTCACGGCCTATCGCGAGATATGGGAGACCGTGCGCGAGCGCGGCCCGGGCGGCTTCTACCGCCACCTGGCCCAGGCCCGGCGGGAGCAGGTCTGGCGGCAGACCCTGGACCTGCCCCCGGCCGGCGCGGCCCTGAACTTCACCCCACCCGAGGCCGGCACCTTCGCCATCCTGGCCGAGGTCAAGGACCATGAGGGCCGCCTGAACCGAAGCGGCACCTACCTCTACGCCAGCGGGGCCGGCCTGGCCGGCTGGCAGCGCTTTGACGACCACCGCCTGGAGGTGGTGGCCGAATCGGCCAGCCTGCGCCCCGGCCAGGGCGCCCGATTGCTCATCAAAAACCCCTTTGCCCAGGCCACGGCCCTGGTCAGCGTGGAGGGCCTGGGGGTGCGGCGCACCATCGTGCGCCAGGTGGAGGGACCGGCGCCGGTGATCGAGGTGCCCATGGGCGCCGAG
>JACQYR010000066.1:1889-13756 GCA_016208115.1 Desulfarculus sp. | reverse complement strand
CTGCCCGGCGCGGCCCTGGTGCGTGAGCAGGGGCGCACCCTGGCCTGGCGCCTGGACGGCGAGCACCTGGAGCTGGCCCCGGTGCAGGCCGGCCAGGAGCTGGGCGAGAATGTGGAGGTGCTCTCGGGGCTCAAGGAGGGCGACCGCGTGGTGCTTCAACCCGGCCCCGGCCTCAAGCCCGGCGGCCGGGTCAGGGTAAGCTCCCCGTGAGCGACTTGCCCCCGCCCATCGTGCAAATAGAGGGCCTGTGCAAATCCTACCGCCGGGGCGACCAGGTCATACCGGTGCTGGAGGACATCTCGCTCAGCGTGCCCCAGGGCCAGTTCCTGGCCCTCATGGGGCCTTCGGGCTCGGGCAAGACCACCCTGCTCAACATCGTGGCCGGCCTGGACCGCGCCGACGCCGGGCGCCTGGTGGTGGCCGGTACCGAGATCGGCGGCCTGGGCGAGGTGGACCTGGCCGCCTGGCGGGCACGCCACGTGGGCTTCATTTTTCAGTTCTACAACCTCATCCCGGTGCTGACCGCCTTCGAGAACGTGGAGCTGCCCCTGTTGCTCACCCCCTTGAGCCGGGCCGAGCGGCGCCGCCACGTGGCCCTGGCCCTGGCCCTGGTGGGCCTGGAGGGGCGCCAGCACCACACCCCCAGCCAGCTCTCCGGCGGGCAGCAGCAGCGGGTGGCCATCGCCCGCGCCCTGATCACCGACCCCACCCTCATCGCCGCCGACGAGCCCACCGGCAACCTGGACAAGGCCTCGGCCGAGGAGGTGCTGGAGCTTCTGGCCCGGCTCAACAGCGACCACGGCAAGACCATCATCATGGTCACCCACGACCCCCGGGCCGCGGCCCGGGCCAGCCGGGTGCTCAACCTGGACAAGGGCGTGCTGGTGGACTAGGCGGCCCTGAAAGGCCGGCCCCCGGCGCCCAGGTCCCGCCCGTATGCCCTTAGGCGACGCCCAGCTTCTTTTTGCGGTAGCGCAGGGTGTGGTAGTTGAGGCCCAGCAGTTCGGCGGCCTTGACGTCCGAGCCCTCGGCCAGGGCCAGGGCCTGCTCCAGGTAGTCGCGCTCCACGTCCTCCAGGAGGAGCGTCAGGTCCAGGCCCTGGGGACCCAGGGCCGGCAGGCCGCCCCGGCCGCCCGGCCCGCTTCCCGTGGCACCGCCGCCGGCCTGGCCGGCCAGGCCCAGGCTGGCCACCTCCAGCTCCGGCCCCTTGCTGGAGAGCACCCCCCGTTCCATGATGCTCTTGAGCTCGCGCACGTTGCCCGGCCAGGGGCGCTGGAGCAGGAAGTCCTGGGCCTCGGGGGAAAGGTCGGTGAACTCCTTGCCGTACTTCTTGCCGAACTCCAGCAGGAAATGGCGGGCCAAGGGCAGGATGTCGGCCCGGCGCTTGTTCAGGCTGGGCACCACGATCTTCAGCACCGCCAGGCGGTAGTACAGGTCGGAGCGGAAGCGGCCCTGCTCGATCATGCCCTCCAGGTCGCGGTTGGTGGCGCTGACCACCCGGGTGCGCGTGTTCAGCTTCTTGGTGCCGCCCACCTTGTAGTACTCGCCGGCGTCCAGAAAGCGCAGGAGCTTGGCCTGGGCCTCGGGCGACAGATCGCCCACCTCGTCCAGAAACAGCGTGCCGCCGGCGGCCTGCTCGATGAGCCCGGCCTTGCCATGGACCTTGGCCCCCGAGAAGGCCCCGCCCTCGTAGCCGAAAAGCTCGCTCTCCAAAAGCTCGCCGGGCAGGGCCGCGCAGTTGAGGGTCACCAGCGGTCCGGCGAAATTGGGGCTCTGGAAGTGGATGGCGCTGGCGATCAACTCCTTGCCGGTGCCCGTCTCGCCCACGATGAGCACGGGCGCGTCGGGGCTCTTGGCCACCATGGCCACGAACTCCAGCACGTCCTGGATGGTGTTGCTCTCGCCGATGAAGCAGGGCAGGTTCTCGCGCAGGTAGCGCTCCTGCAGGGCGCGCACCTCCTTGCGCAGGCGGATGGTTTGCAGGGCGTTGGCGATGTTGGTGCGCAGCTTGTCCATGTGCAGGGGCTTGACCACGTAGTCGTAGGCCCCGTGCTTCATGGCCGCCACCACGGTGTCCACGTCCTCGTAGGCGGTTATCATGATGAACATCACCTCGGGGTGCTTGGCCTTGACCCGCTTCAAGGCCTCCACGCCGCTCATGCCCGGCAGGCCGATGTCCATCAGCACCAGGTCCGGCGGGGACGCCTCGATGGCCGCCACGGCCTCCTCGGCGGTGGCAAAGGTGCGCACCTTGTATTGGGTGAGGGTGAGCTGGGCCGCGTCGCGGATGCTCTCCTCGTCGTCCACCACGAAGACGTTGTATTCGATCATGCTACCCATGGCTGTCATAGCCCCAGTAGACCACTACCGGGATTTCAATTACAAATTCCGCCCCGCCCCACTTGCTGACGCCTACCCGCAGGCTGCCGCCGTGGTCGTTGACGATGCGGTGGCTCAAAGATAACCCTATGCCCGAGCCCTCGCGCTTGACCGAGAAGAAGGGGTCGAAGATCTTCTCGCGTATCTCCGCCGGCACGCCGGGGCCGGAGTCGGCCACGGCGATGGTCATCACGTCGCGCTCCACCGCGGCGCGCACCTCGATGATCTTGGGGCCTTCCACGCCCTTCAATGCCTGGGCGGCGTTGGTCAAGAGGTTAAGGATCACCTGCTCCAAGAGCTGGGCGTCAGCGTAGCACAGGGGCATGACCTCGGCCAGGGAGCGCTCCAGGGTGATGCCGGCCTTGCGCAGGCTCACCGAGGCCAGGTCCAGGGCCGTCTCGATGGCGTGGTTGAGGTTCATCCAGCCCAGCTTGGGGGTGGAGGGCCGGGCGAAGTCCAGCACCCGCTTGATGACCCCCTCTATTTTGGCCGAGGCGTTCTTGACGCTGGCCAGGATGCGCTCCATCTCCTCGGCCCGCCCCGGCTGGCCGGCCAGGCCCTCCAAGGCGCTCAGATACATGTTGATGCCCGAGAGCGGATTGCGTATCTCGTGGGCGATGCCCGCCGCCACCCGGCCCAGGGAGGCCATCTTGTCCTGGATGCGCAAGAGGTGCTCCAGCTCGCGGGCCTTGGTGATGTCCAGCATGATGACCAAGAGCGCCGGCTTGCCCTGGTGCTCGACGAGATTGGCCCGGCAGTGGACCCAGCGGGCCTCGCGGCTGGAGTCGGGCGGCCCCAGGGGGTAGAAGCGCAGCTCCATGTCCAGGGGGCCGTTCTGCACCTCCGGGGCCTCCTCGGTGAGCATGCCCAGCTTGTTCATGTCCTCGGGGTGCAGGCCGTAGAGGTTCTTGAGGCGGAAGCTGGGGGGCAGGGCACCCATCAGGCGCACGCCCTCGGGGTTTTGGTAGACCACCTGCCCCTGCTGCAATATGGAGATGCCCACCAGGGAGTGCTCCACCAGCTCGCGGAAGCGCTTCTCGCTCTCGCGCAGGGCCTGCTCCATCTCCCGGCGTTCGCTGACGTCCTCCTGGGTGCCCAGGATGCCCACCACCTTGCCCTGGGCGTCTTGCAGGGGTATGCGGTTGGTCTCCAGCCACAGGGTGCGGCCGTCGGGCAGGGTGTGGGGCTCCACGCGGTGCAGCTCGGGCTGGTTGCAGTCCATGACGATGCAATCTGCCCGGCGCAGCTCGTGGGAGGCCTTGAGCCCCCACTTGAGGTCGAAGTCGTTCTTGCCCTTGATGTCCTGGGGGGTGGCCACCCCGGCCAGGCGGGCGAAATTTTGGTTGCAGCCCAGGTAGACGCTCTGGCTGTCCTTCCAGAAGACCAGTTGGGGCACGTTGTCTATGACCAGGCGCAGCATGCTGCGCGAGGCCTTGAGGTCCTGCTCGGCCTGCTGGCGCTTGCTCTCGGTCTCGAAGCCCTGCCTGATGATGTAGAAGGACAGCAGGATGATGGTCACCAGGATGGTCAGGGAGACGGCGGTGAGCTTGCTCATCATGGCCGTCATCTCGGCGCGCACGTCCTCGATGTAGATGCCGGTGCCCACGATCCAGCCCCAGGGCTGGAACTCCTTTACGTAGCTGACCTTGGGCACGATACGCTTGGGGTCGTCCATCCACTGCCACATGTAGCCCACGTAGCCCTGCCCCTGGGCCTGGGCCACCTTGACGAACTCCACGAACAGGCGCTTGCCCTCGGGGTCGGCGTAGCCGCTGATGTCGGCGCCCTCCAGGTCGTTGCGGTAGGGGTGCATGACCATGCGCGGCAGCATGTCGTTGATCCAGAAGTAGTCCTTCTGGTCCTGGCCGTAGCGCAGATGGCGGATGAGCTCCCGGGCCTGGCTCTGGGCCTGGGCCTGGGTCAGGACGCCCTTCTGCTCCAGTTGCTGGAAATAGGACAGGGTGTCGTAGGCCCCCTGCACCAGCTCGCGGATCATCTCCCGCTTGCGCTCCATGATGTTGTCTTCCAGGGCCGGCAGGATGATGGCGAAGATGGCCAGGGAGAACAAAAGCACGGTGAGCAGGGAAGGCAGGATAAGGCGCACGGAGGTCAGCCGCAGAAGCTTGACCTTCACCGGCTGGGCGGGCGGACCCTCCGGCGGCTCAGGCACGGCTGGCCCCCATGGTGGGAGACGATGGACGCGCGGACATGCGGCGATCCCCCGGGTAAGACCGGACAGGCTGGCCCGGCCTCCCAGCCACCTTACACAATCACCCCCCCCATATCAAGCCCGGTGCCCCGGGCTGGGCATATTCGGGCCGGGGCCGGGGCCGGTGCCCGGCCGGGCGTAAACGGGTCGGGGACGGTGCCCGCCCGGACCAGGGCCGCCGGCTCCCGCCGGGGGCTCGCGGGGTGACATGCGGCCATGCCTCCCGCGAGGGCCAGCCACTTTCCCTCCTCTCCCCCGCCGGGGGTGAGGGCCGGGGTGAGGGGGCCTCCAGTTTTTGTCGGTTGGGTTAGGGGCGCTTCGCCCCGTAACCCAACATCTTCATTCCCGGCGGCGGCGGTGGGTGCCTGGCGGGTTACGCCTCGCCAACCCGCCCCACGCGCCCCGCCACCACGTTTCAAAGCGGCCTGGCAATGGGAGCCGCCGGCCTGGGCCAACACCGCAACCCCGCCCGATCCGTGCACGCCCTGTGGGGGGCACCCCACAGGCTGGCGGCCCGGGTAATAATCGGCTGACAAGAAACGGTTTTTCGCGTAACAGCGTTGCGCGCGCCCAGAGTTGGAGGTTTTCTCAACGCCGTTTGAGAAAACCTCCAATCATGGCCCGTCTGGCGTCGAATCAGGGTTGGTGATTTTTATCACCTATCTGAAATAATTGTACATTTTATTTTCAGCCCGGGTTGGCACGTCCCCTGCTTTAAGAGAGGGCAAAAACAGGCGGCCCCCGGTGCGCGGGGTTGGGGATAGAGGGCCAGGGGCCGCCGGCACCTCAATTAAAGGCGGTGGTACCATGAGCGAAGTGAAGAACAAGGGCTGGACCGTCACCCTGGCCGGGCTGGGCATCAACCTGGCCCTGGGTATCCTCTACACCTACAGCATCTTCAAGGAGGCCATCAGCGCCTCCATCAAGGCCCACGACGGCCGCTTCACCTGGGACCTGGCCAACCTCAACGACCCCTACGCGGTCTGCTGCCTGATGTTCGCCTTCGCCATGATCTTCGCCGGCCGGGTGCAGGACAAGCTGGGCCCGCGGCTGACGGCGGTCATCGGCGGCATCCTCACCGGCCTGGGCCTGATGTGGGTTTCGCTGTCCTACTCGCTCACCACCTGGGTGTTGGGCTTCGGCGTGCTCATGGGCAGCGGCCTGGGCTTTGGCTACGCCTCGGCCACCCCGCCGGCCATCAAGTGGTTCGCCCCCAGCAAGACCGGCATGATCGCCGGCATCGTGGTGGCGGGCTTCGGCCTGGCCTCGGTGTACATCGCGCCCCTGAGTGAGTTCCTCATCGCCCGCTTCGGCCTCAGCTCCAGCATGATGATCTTCGGCGCCGGCTTCCTGGTGGTGGTCTGCGCCCTGGCCCAGTTCCTGGTTAACCCTCCGGCTGGCTACAAGCCCGAGGGCATGCCGGCGGTGCCCAAGCCGGCCGCCGGCGGCCCCACCTACGTGGTGGACTTCCAGCCCGCCGAGGTCATGCGCACGGGCGCCTTCTACAAGCTGTGGATCATGTTCGCCATCGGCTCCGGGGCCGGCCTGATGATCATCGGCAACGTGGCCGGCATGGCCAGGCAGTCCCTGGGGGCCATGGCCTGGATCGTGGTGGCCCTGATGGCCGTGGGCAACGCCGGTGGCCGGGTGGTGGCCGGCATGCTCTCCGACAAGATCGGCCGCATGCGCACCGTGACCATCATGATGACGGCCCAGGCGGTCATCATGTTCGCCCTGTTGGTGCTGGGCTCGGCCAACGCCCTGTTCATGGTCCTGGCCGCCACCTTCGTGGGCTTCAACTATGGCACCAACCTCTCCCTGTTCCCCACCTCCACCAAGGACTTCTTCGGCATGAAGAACTTCGGCGCCAATTACGGCCTGGTCTTCACGGCCTGGGGCGTGGGTGGCTTCATCCTGCCCAAGGTCTCCCAGATGATCGTGGCCGCCACCGGCACCTTCAACGCCGCCTACCTCACCGCCGCGGTGCTCTTGTTGGCCAGCGCGGGCGTCAGCCTGATGACCAAGGCCCCGCAGAAGGAGCTGGTGCCGCTGAAGGCCCAGTTCGCGCCGCCGGCCCAGGCGGGAGTCACCGGCCCCTTCTTCACCCACATGCTCAAGCAGCAGGCCAGCAAGGAACCCAAGTAGCCCAACTGGGTATCTGGACAAGCAGGCCCGGCCGGCGACCCCGGCCGGGCCTGCCTTTGGAAGGCGAGACCTGGGGCGATTCTAGGCAGTCTGTGGCGGCGGCGGGTTCTGTTTGCCGCTCAGCTCCTCGATGTCAACGCGCAGCACGCAGGCCCGGGCCAGGGCCTCGTCCTTGAGGACGTGGGGGCCGGGGCCGGCATACTGGGCGGTGATGGCCAGGAGGCCCAGGCGGCGCTCGTCCTCGTCAGTCACCTCCACGGCCCGGCCAAAGCCCAGCACGCACTGGTAGTGGCAGTTCCAGGCGCAGGCCTCTTGGGCCGGCACCAGCTCCACGTCCACGCTCACCTCGAAGCAGACTCGGGGGTTGGCCCGCAGGTAGTCCAGCTTGAGCCCCTGGCGGCCGGTGTGCAGGTAGACGCGCCCCTGGGCGTAGCCGTAGTTAAGGGGCACCAGATAGGGCTGGTCGCCCTGGCACATGGCCAGGCGCAGCACCCGGCCCCGCTTGAGGATGTCCTCCAACTGGGCCGGGTCGCCAATCTGGCGGTTGGCCCTGCGCATGGGGGGCAGCATGGTCGCCTCCTTCTAGTAAGAAGGGCGGGGATAACCCCCGCCCGGGTTTTGCATTTAGTGAAAATTATATGTGTTGATGTGAAATTGCCATCACTCGCCGCGCAGGGCCGCCACGATCTGCAGGCGGGCGGCGCGGAAAGCCGGCAGCACCCCGCCCAACAGCCCCATGCCCAGGGCGAAGCCCAGGGTTTGCAGCACGATGGACGGCGAGAGGCTGAAATTGAAGGCCAGCTCCGAGAAGGTGGCCCAGTTGGTGGTGGAGATGCGCACCAGTTGCATCAGCGAGGCCCCGGCCAGGCCGGCCAGGCCGCCGGCCAGGGAGAGCAATAGC
The DNA here is from genome assembly GCA_016208115.1 of Desulfarculus sp. Classification (GTDB taxonomy): domain Bacteria; phylum Desulfobacterota; class Desulfarculia; order Desulfarculales; family Desulfarculaceae; genus JACRDC01. The sequence goes on along the minus strand of JACQYR010000066.1, from coordinate 6,122 downwards.
GACTCGGCCAAAAAGGCCAGCAGGATGTCGCGCCGGCGGAAGCCCAGGGCGCGCAGGGTGCCCACCTCCACGGTGCGGTTGGCCACCGCCGCGTACATGGTAATCATGGCCCCCAGGATGGCCCCCACGCTGAAGATGATGGTCAACGCCAGGCCCAGGATGCGTATGAAGCGGGCCATGGCCTCGGACTGGTCCTGGTAGTACTTCTGCTCGCGCTTGACCTCCAGGGGTAGCCGAGGATCGCCCTCCAGGCGGTCGCGCAACTGCTCGTAGAGTCCGGGCTGGCGCAGGGTGATGAGCACCGAGGAGTAGAGGTTGCGGCGGAAGGCCTGGCGCAGTTGGTCCAGGTCGCCCCAGATCTCGGAGTCGAAGCCGGTGCCGGCGGCGTCCATGACCCCCACCACCCGCCAGGAGCGCTGGGCGAATTTCAGCGAGCCCCCCAGGCCCGCCCCCAGGAAACCTTGGGCGATATTTTTGCCGGCCACGATTTCGTCGCTGCCGGGGCGGAACATGCGCCCAGCCACCAGGCGCACCTGCTGGCGCATGTCCAGCGACAGGGGGCTGGTGCCGCGCACCACCACGTTGCCCGGCCCGGCCCCGCCCTGCTTGGTCAGGCTGATGAGCACCACCACCTCGCGCTGCACCAGGGCCTGGCCCTCTTTGTCCAGGGCGATCTCGGGTTGGGTCTGCACCACGGCGGTCTGGTCGGGGCTCAGGATGGACTGCACCTCGGCCTGGGCCGAGCGCCTAAGCGCCACCACGTTGTCGGGCGAGCCGGTGGCCACCAGGGTTTCCTCCAGGCCCTTGGCCAGCATCAAGACCGCCGCGAAGACGAAGACCACCAGGGCCATGCCTCCGGCGGTGAGCGCCGTGGTCAGCCGCCGCACCCAGAGGTTGCGCAGGCTGTAGGAGATGGGGATGGCCAACGTTTACCGCGTTTTCTCCCTCTCCCCCAGTGGGGGATGAGGGTAGGGGTGAGGGGGACATCATCCCTGGTACCCCTCACCCTGGCCCGCTCCCCTATCAGGGGCGAGGGGATAATAAAGCCGTCGCCAGCACCTTGGCCGACGCCTGGCCGTCCTCAACCCACCCGGCGCAAGCCGCTGGCGATGGTCATGGTCATCACCCTGAGCATGGGGACCACGGCGGCCAGGAGCCCCACCAACAGCGAGGCCGCCAGGCCCAGGACGATCTGGTCCGGCGGGAAGGCCAGGTCGTGCAGGCCGCCCAGGGCGCGGGTGAAGGCCTGGCCCGAGGGGAAGCACAGGGCGATGCCCAAGAGCCCGCCGGAGACAGCCAGGGCCAGGGACTCGCCCAGCACCAGGATGCCGATGTGCCCGGCCCCGAAGCCCAGTGTCTTGAGCACCACGTACTCGGTGGTGCGCTCGCGGGCGCTCATGGCCATGGTGTTGGCCAGCACGGTGAGGATGACCAGCACCACCACCACCGAGATCACCTCGATGGCCCCCAACAAGGCCTTGGTCATGGCCACGAAGCCCAGGGCGAAGGATTTCTCGGTCTCGGTGCGCGTCTCGGCGATGGAATTGCTGAACTCCTTGTCCACCAGGCGGCTGATGGCCGCGGCCTGCTCGGGGTCCTTGATGCGCAGGGTGAAGGCGCCGGTGCGGTCGGCGCGGGCGGGCATGGTCTTCTTGAGGCTCTCGTTGAGGTAGGCGAAGTGGAAGAACAAGAGGCTTTCGTCGGTGCCCGATTTTTCGCCCCGGTAGATACCCCGGATGACGAAGGACCAGTCGCCGGGGAAGATGTTGCCCCTAAGCGGCACCTGGTCGCCCAGGCGCCAGCCGTACTTTTCGGCCAGGCGGCGCCCCACCACGCAGGCCCGGCGCTCGCGCTGGAAGGCCTGGGCCTGCTCGGGGGGCAGGATGTACTCGGGGTGCATGTCCATGAAACCCGGCCCCACGGCGAAACGGGGGAAGAAGTTGCGCTCGTCTATGTACACCCCGCCGAACCAGGAGGAGTAGGTCACGGCCTCCACGCCGGGTGTCTGGCGCAGGGTGGGCAGGTAGGACAGGGGCAGGGAGAAGGTCAGCGAGACGGCGTGGCGGGTGACCAGGCGGTTGTCGCTGGCCGCGTCCACCCCCCGGTACCAGGCGGCCACCACGCTGCGCAGCAGCATGAAGGCCAGGATGGCCACGGCCATGCCCAGGATGGTCAGAAAGGTGCGCAGCTTGTGCTGCCAGAGGTGGCGGTGTATCAGGGACCAGAACATGGCCGCTCATGCCCCCGTTGCGCCAGGGTGGTTGATTGTCATGCGCGGGCTCCCGGGCCTGGGCTCAGTGCCGGGGCCAGATGATGGCCGAGGCCACCACCACCGCCAGGCCGAAGACCCCCAGGAAGATGATGGAGCCGGTGTTCTCGATCATGGTCCTGGGGCCGCCGTGCCACATCCAGTCGAAGTAGAGCAGCATCATCACCAGGATGGCCATGCCCACAAGCCCCACCCCCAGGGACAGGGCGCGCCGGCGGTTGCGGCTCTTGCGCGCCAGCCAGGCCCTTTGCCCAGAGGAAGGCATGAGGGGGCGCCGTGGTGGCCGGGGGCGTGCTGGCGGCCCTGGGGGCATGGGGTCGGCCTCTCCGGGATGGTTGGCCGGCGCCAGCGTGCGGCGGATGCCTCAAGCCTGATCTCCGGCGTGGTGCAAGTGGCTATCGAAATATATAATAGGCAAGCAGGCCGGCCTTGTCCATGGCCGCGGGCGTGCCCAGCCGGCCCGAGGGCCAATTCCACGGCAGAGGCGCATGGAGGCACATGGATTACCGCTACAGCAGCCAAGGGGACCTGGCCCGCGTGGCCATCGCCGGCCGCATCGAGGCCCAGGACGCGCCCCGTCTCAAGGAGCCCTTCCAGCGCCTGCGGGACGAGGGCCTGCGCCGGGCGGAGTTGGACTTCGCCGGCGTGGCCTACATCGGCAGCGCCGGCCTGGCCGTCTTGATGCAAATGCACAAGCTGCTCTCCACCCAGGGGGGCGCCATCCGCATCGTCAACTGCCCCGCCGCCATCGCCAGCCTGCTCAGGTCGCTCAAGCTGGACCGCCTCTTCAACCTCTAGCCCCAGGCCGCCGGGGCTTGCGCGCCGGCCCGGGCCGGGGTATACACCCTTGGCCACAGCCCCTTGCCATGCACGCCAACCCATGCCGCAGGTGCCTTTATTATGAGTGAACAGATACTTACCCAGATAGCCCAGGAACTGGGCCTGGGCCAAAGCCAGGTGCGGGCTTGCGCCCAGCTCTTGGACGAGGGGGCCACGGTGCCCTTCGTGGCCCGCTACCGCAAGGAGATGACCGGCAGCCTGGACGAGGTGGCCATCCTGGCGGTGCGCGACCGCCTGAGCCAGCTCCGGGAGCTTCTGGCCCGGCGGGAGGCCATAATCAAGTCCCTGGCCGAGCGCGAGCTGTTGACCCCGGAGCTGGAGGGGAAAATCCAGGCCGCCGCCACCATGGCCATCCTGGAAGACCTGTACCTGCCCTTCCGGCCCACGCGCCGCACCCGGGGCATGATGGCCAAGGAAAAGGGCCTGGAGCCCCTGGCCCAGCTCGTCTGGGAGCAGGACCCGGCCCTGGACCCCCAGACCCAGGCCGCCGCCTTCGTGGACGCCGAGAAGGGCGTGGAGGATTTTTCGCAGGCCCTGGCCGGGGCGCGGGACATCATGGCCGAGTGGATCAACGAGGACGCTGGCGTGCGCGCGGCCCTGCGCCGGCTTTTCGAGCAAAAGGCCGTCATGGCCAGCAAGGTCATCACTGGCCAGGAGGAGGCCGGCGCCAAGTTCAAGGACTACTTCCAATGGGAGGAACCGGCGGCGGGGGCCGCCGGCCACCGGGTGCTGGCCATGCGCCGGGGCGAGAAGGAGGGGCATCTTCTGCTGCGGGTGCTGCCGCCCCAGGAGGAGGCCCTGCCCCTCTTGATGTCCCTGGTGGTGAAAAACGACTCGCCCGCCGGCCAGGAGACGGCCCAGGCGGCGGCCGACGCCTACAAGCGCCTCCTGGCCCCGGCCCTGGAGACCGAGCTGCGCCTGGCCCTCAAGGAGCGGGCCGACCTGGAGGCGGTGAAGGTCTTCGCCGCCAACCTGCGCGAGCTCTTGCTGGCCGCCCCCCTGGGGCAGAAGCGCACCCTGGCCATTGACCCGGGCTTTCGCACCGGCTGCAAGCTGGCCTGCCTGGACGCCCAGGGGCGCCTGCTGCACCACGACCTGATAAACATCCTCACCCCCCGCCAACT
>JACQYR010000066.1:0-1831 GCA_016208115.1 Desulfarculus sp. | reverse complement strand
GCCGCAAGATATCGGCCTTGGTGACCGAATACGCCATGGAGGCCATCGCCATCGGCAACGGCACCGCCAGCCGCGAGACCGAGGCCCTGGTCAAGGGCCTGGAACTGCCCCGGGCCATCCTCCTGGTGGTGGTGAGCGAGGCCGGGGCATCCGTGTACTCGGCCTCGGAGGTGGCCCGCCAGGAGTTCCCGGACCTGGACGTGAGCGTGCGCGGGGCGGTTTCCATCGGCCGGCGGCTCATGGACCCCCTGGCCGAGCTGGTCAAGATAGACCCCAAGAGCATCGGCGTGGGCCAGTATCAGCACGACGTGGACCAGGGCGAGCTGAAGCGCTCCCTGGAGGACGTGGTGAGCAGTTGCGTCAACGCCGTGGGCGTGGAGGTCAACACCGCCAGTCCCCAGTTGCTGGCCTATGTCTCGGGCCTGGGGCCGGCCCTGGCCAAGGCCATCGTGACCTGGCGGGAGCAGAACGGCCCCTTTCAGGACCGCCAGCAGTTGCTTAAGGTGCCGCGCCTGGGTCCCAAGGCCTTTGAGCAGGCCGCCGGATTTTTGCGCATCCGGGGCGGAGTGGAGCCCCTGGACGCCTCGGCGGTGCACCCCGAGTCCTACCCCCTGGTGCAGGCCATGGCCGCCGACCTGGGGGCCACGGTGAGCGACCTGTTGCGCGACCAGGACCTGCGCCGGCGCCTGGAGCCCCAGCGCTTTGTGACCCAGGACAAGGGCCTGCCCACCATCACCGACATCCTGGGGGAGCTGGACAAGCCCGGCCGCGACCCCCGCCAGGCCTTCGAGGCCTTTGCCTTCGCCGAGGGCGTGCATGAAATGAAGGACCTGGAGCCGGGCATGCGCCTGCCGGGCATCGTCACCAATGTCACCAACTTCGGGGCCTTTGTGGACGTGGGTGTGCACCAGGACGGACTAGTGCACATCAGTCAGTTGGCCGAGCGCTTTGTCAGCGACCCCCACCAGGTGGTCAAGGTGGCCGACCGGGTGATGGTCACGGTGCTGGAGGTGGATTTGGCCCGGGGGCGCATCGCGCTGTCCATGCGCCAGAACCCCCAGGCCGCCCGCCGGGGCGAAAAGGCCCAGCCCCAGGAGCGGCCCCCGGCCCGCCGGGGCCAGCCCCCGGCCAAACCCCAGGCCCCCGCGCCGCCGCCAGCCTTCAACAACCCCTTTGCCAAGGCCCTGGGCCGGCTGGGCAAGGATTGATCCCGGCCCAAGGTCGGGTATGGTGCCATGATCTTGGGGTGACGGGCCTGGCTTCAGGTGGTCTGGCCGCCGGGCTGATCCAGGTTGCGCATGCGGCGGCGGCGTTGATAGGATTCCCGCATGTCGTCCTGTTTGGGGGCCACCACGAACTGGTGCCAGGCCATGAAGAGAAAAATTATCCCCAGCACGAAGGCGAAGCTGCCGAAAACTATGATTTCCATGGTGTTACCGGCCAAGAGGTTGTCCGCGAGGTAGCCGATCAACAGCCCGCAGGCGGCCATGCAGACCAGTCCCGCCAGGGTCAGCAGACAGCCCAGCACCTTGTGCCGCAGACGCACGGGATTTCTGCGCCGGCGCGGTCTCATATCCATGGCGGATTCACTCCCTCGCGCCCCCCGCCCGCCGATTTCCAGTGGGTTCTTCACAGAAAACCCTATTTACAACATATCTATATTTATTGAACTCGGCAAGGGTGTTTGGCCATGAAGGCACACAAAGTACACCCTGTGAATTTTTTTACTCCCAGCTCCTCGGCGGGAGCCGGCAGGGAAGGCGGCCACAGGGCCTGGCCCCGGCCCGTTTATGCCCGGCCGGGCACCGGCCCCGGCTCCCGGGTGGACAAG
>JACQYR010000065.1 GCA_016208115.1 Desulfarculus sp. | reverse complement strand
CTACTCGCCCTTGGTGGCCGCGAAGGCGATGATGGTCACCATGGACCAAAAGCAGGCCGCCACCAAGGCCCCGCCGATGACTTGCAGCATGGCACACCTCCCGTAAGGTTTTTGACGGCGCTATCCTAGTACAAGGCCCCGCCGGATGCCAGCAACTTTTTGGCCTTCACTCCTCAATGGTCTCGTCTATCCAGCCCATGGCCGCCACCATGGCCGGAAAACCGATGGTGGGCAGGGCCAGGAGGGCGGCGTGGCGCAACTCCTCGGGGGTCAGGCCGTCTTGCAGGGCCTTGCGGGCCTGAGACTTGACGCCGCCCCGCGAGCCGGTGGCCACGGCCATGCCCAGCTTGACCAGGCGGGCCTCGCGGCCCTTTAGGGGGCCGGTCTCCCGGCATTTGCGCCCCAGGTCCTCGAAGTCCTTTGTCAGTTCGGGATAGCGCTCCTGGAATTTCACATAGGGCGCGGGCAGACTCATGTTCATCCTCCCGGTGTGGGGTGGGGGCCGGCGAGTTAATCGCGCCGTCTTCAATTAATTATGCCCCCAAGCCCGGCGCCTGGGTCAAGACCGGGCGCCCTCCGTTTACTTGGCCCTTATCTGGGCCAGCATGGCCTCCACGGCCTTGAGGTGTTCGGGCGTGGCCATGGCCTGCCTGAACAGCTCGATCTCGTAGCCCATGGTCTGCTCCAGGGTGCTCTCGGCGCCGTGGCGCAAGATGGCCTTGGCCATGCGTATGGCCGGCTGGGGGTGCCGGGCGATGGTTTGGGCCAGTTCCAGGGCGGCGGGCAAGAGATCCTCCGGGGCGGTCACCCGGTTCAAAAACCCCAGGGACAGGGCCTCGGCGGCATCGAACTGCCGGGCCGTGAGCACCAGCTCCATGGCCCGTCCCAGGCCCAGCATGCGCGGCAGGAAAAAGGAGGAGCCGAACTCGGGGGTGAGCCCCACGCCCACGAAGGCGCAGGAAAAGACCGCCTGGCCGCTGGCCAGGCGCAGGTCGCACAACAGAGGCATGGTGAAGCCCCAGCCCACGGCTGGGCCGTTGATGGCCGCGACCAGGGGCTTGGGAAAGTTGGCCATGGCCCGGGGCAGTTCCAGGTCGGTGAAGCGCTGGCGCTGGTGAAAGTCGCCCGCCTTGGCCATGGCGTGGAAGCGCTGCAAATCGCCGCCGGCGCTGAAGGCCCGCCCCGCGCCGGTGATGACCACCACGGCCACGGCGTCGTCCTGGCGGGCTTGGCCCAGGGCGGCCATGAGCTCCCGGCCCATGGTCTCGTTGAGGGCGTTGAGCTGCTGGGGGCGGTTGAGGGTCAACAGGCGCACGGCGCCCTGGTCTTCCATGAGCACGGTTGGCTGGTCCACGCTTGGTCCTCGCTGGCTTTGGTGGCGGTTGGTGGCGGTTGGTGGTCTTTCTATTGGACAGCCCCAAGGCTAGCCCAGGCCGGCGCCGCTGTCAAAGCCCCAGGCCGCCCCAGGTGTGCGCCGGCCTGGCCTGGCCCTTGGCGTTGCCATTAGTGGGGCTTATGGGGGTTGGTTTCTCGACCGCACAAAGTATGGTAATAATAATTGATAAGATGCGAATGGCCGCGAGCCTGCCTGCTCGTCAAAGCCACGCCTGATGCCGGGCCTTGACAATACGAGACCGCTCGCGGTGGGCCCCGGGCAAGAAGAGGATTTTTAGTTGAGCCCAATAAAAACCGCCATGCCCCTGGATATCTGCTGCCTCAACTGGAAGGGCCTCTTCGCCTATCTGCGCAAGCATTTTGGCCAGGAAAGCGTCGCGGCCCTTACCGAAAAGCTGGTCAACAACCCCGCCTATCTGGTGCAAGACAAGAATGACCCCCGCATCATCAGGCCGGTCTCCCTGGCCGACCTGGAGGACCCTTCCTATTGGGTGTCCAATGAGTTCTCCCTGCAAATGCTCGGCAACGTCAACAAGGTCGTGCCCTATGCCGATCCCCTGCGGGTGGCCGGCGAGGGCGCGGTCCTGGAGCGGCTTTCTAGCAAGGAATTGATTATCAGCCGCATCGTGGGCCCCATGGTGCTGGCCAAGAAGGCCGCTAAGATCAACTCGCTGTTCAACAATACCAAGTCGGTGACCTTGGCCGAGCTGGAAAAGGGCAAGGTCCGATACCAGTTGTGCTATCGCCCGGGATACAGGGTAACGGCCGATGTCTGCCACTGGAACCTGGGCATCTATATCGGGATGGTCAAGGCCTGCGGCTGCCAGGTGGGCAGCGCCACGGAAACCAAGTGCGTGCTTAGAGGAGACAGTTGCTGCGAGTTTGAAATCATTTGGACGCAGCCGGCACTGTTACAGCGCCTGTTGCGCTGGGTGCTGTTGCGCCAATTGGGCGGCGTAATCGAGCAGTTCGACAATATCATAGACGACAAGCACAGGTTGATTTCCCGGCTCTCCCAAGAGATAGCCATCAAGCAGATGGCCCAGGAGTCCCTGGGCTGATAATTGATCCCTCGGACGGCTCCATCGTGGACGCCAACCGCGCGGCCTGAGAATACTATGGCTATTCGCGCGGGGAGCTTACCGCCATGAAGGTGTTCGACATAAACGCCAGCCCCTCCGAGGAGGTCCAGGCCAGGATGGCCTTGGTGCAGGCGCAGCAATCGGTCAAGTTCAGCATCCAGCATCGCTTGGCCTCGGGTGAAATCCGGGACGTGGAGGTGTATTCAGGGCCGCTGAAGTCCGGTGATAAGACCCTGCTGCATGGCATCGTATTTGACGTCACCGACCGCAATAGGGCCGAGGAGGCCTCGCGCCAAAGCCAGGAGAGGTTCCGGCTGGCCTTTGACACCAGCCCCGACTCCATCAATATCAACCGTCTGAGCGATGGCCTTTACGTGGATATCAACCAGGGCTTTACCGCCTTGACCGGCTTCACCAGGGCCGATGCCATCGGGCGGACGTCCCTGGAGATAAATGTCTGGCACGACCCCGCCGACCGCCAGCGGCTGGTCAAGGGTCTGCGCGAAAAGGGATCCGTGGAGAACCTGGAGGCCCAGTTCCGCCGCAAGGACGGCAGCCTGCTTACCGCCCTCATGTCGGCCAGGATAATCACCCTGGATGGCCTGCCGCACATCCTGTCCATCACCCGCGACATATCGGAGCGCATCAAGTCGGAGCAGGAAAAGGAGCACCTGAAGGCCCAGCTCCATCAGGCCCAGAAGATGGAGGCCATCGGCACCCTGGCCGGCGGCATAGCCCATGACTTCAACAACATCCTGGCGGCGATCATGGGCTTTGCCGAGCTGGCCCAGGAAGACGCCAAGTCCGGCCAGCCCAACCCCCAGCACCTGACGCATATACTGGCCTCGGCCCAGCGGGCCAAGGAACTGGTGCAGCGCATTCTCACTTTCAGCCGCAAGAAGGAGCCCGACCTCCAGCCCCTGGACCTCAACCACATCGTGCGGCGAACCCAGGCCATGTTGGAGCGGACCCTGCCCAAGATGATCGGCATCGAGGCCCAGCTTGCCCCGGACCTCCCGCCCATCCTGGCCGATCCCACCCAGATGGAACAGGTGCTGCTGAACCTGGCCGCCAACGCCCGCGACGCCATGCCCGAGGGTGGACGCCTGACCCTCCAGACGCGGCGGCTAACCCTGGACCAGGAATACTGCCGCCAACACCTGGAGGTGCTGCCCGGTCCCTACGTAATGCTACGGGTGAGCGACACCGGCCTGGGCATGGATGAGCAGACTCGCGAGCACATCTTCGAGCCCTTCTATACCACCAAGGACATCGGCAAGGGCACGGGCCTGGGCCTGTCCTCGGCCTATGGCATCATCAAGAACCATGGCGGGCACGTTGACTGCCAGAGCCAGGTGGGCACGGGCACCACCTTCATAATCCACCTGCCGGCCATGACCGAACAGGACGGGGGGGCGCCGCTGGATATGAACCCGGTGGCACCCCTGGGCCTGCGGGGGACCGAGAGCATCCTGCTGGTTGACGACGAGGCCGACCTGCGGGAGCTGGGGGCGCGCACCCTTGGCGCCATGGGCTATCAAGTGCGGACCGCCGACAGCGGCGAGGAGGCCCTGGACCTGTACCGGCGGATGGGCGGCCAACTGGACCTGGTCATCCTGGACCTCGGCATGCCCGGCATGGGCGGCCACAAGGCCATGCAGGCCATCCTGGAGCTCAACCCACAGGCCAAGGTGATCATCGC
>JACQYR010000024.1:18125-22875 GCA_016208115.1 Desulfarculus sp. | reverse complement strand
GCCATGGTGTCCATGGCCACGCCCACCACGATCAACAAGGCCGTGCCGCCAAAGTAGAAGGGCACGTTGAATTGGCTGACCAGGGCCGAGGGCTTGGTTATCACCGGCGCGTCGTTGATACCGTTCACCGTGATGCCCACGGATTCACTGTCGCTCATATCGCCGCCAGGGCCGGTGTTGCCCTGGTCGTGCACCACGATAGCCAGGGAATCAGCGCCGTCATAGTTGCCGGTGGGTGTGTACACCAGGCCGTCCAGGGCGGTGTTGATCTGGGCCACGGTGCCGGTGAGGGTGAAGGTGGCCGTGTTGTTGGCGCCGGCGGTGATAAAGGCCTCGGAGCCGGCGGCCACGGTCAGGGCGCCGTGGCTGACGCTCACCGCCGCCGTTAGATTGGCAGTGCCGGCGTCCACGTCGGCGATGGATATCTGGTTGCCGCCCGCGGCGCTGAAGGTCTTGGCCACTTCCTCGTTGGTGGTTTGGTCGGCGGGTTTGGTTATCACCGGCGCGTCGTTCTGGGAGTTCACCGTGATGACGGACATCCTCTCGACCGTGGACCCTCCCTGGCCGTCGCTCACGGTTATGCCGATGGTCCGCGTGAGGGTGGGCGAGGCCGTTAAGGGGTTGTTGGCGAAGCTGTTGGCATAGGTCAGGTGCTCAAGCAGGGCGTCCACCGCCGTCACGGTGGAGCTGGCGTTCAGGTCCACCCGCAGCTCGGCACCGCTGGCGCCCGTGTTGACGCCGTTGATGGTGCCGAAGATCACTCCGCCGTAGGTGACGTTGGTGCCGTCAAAACCGATCTGGCCGGCGCCTGCCCCCTGATTCTGGATGGAAAGGCTGTCCTGGGCCGCGCCGCCCACCGTGTAACGCACACGCAACTGCCCACCGTTGAGGTCGGCGGGATTGGCCGGGTCGGCGAACACCACCGCCGAGTCAATCACCTGTGCCCCGCCGGTTATATCGTTCTCGTTGAAGGTTTTGGCGTTCAAGCCGGTTAGGGTGGGGTTGTCGTTCTGCGGGGTCACCGTGATCTGCGAGGTCTTCTCCGCCGAGATTCCCCCACCTGCCCCGTTGCCGTCGTCCACCGTGATGCCAATGGTGCGCGTGGCCGTGGGCGCGTCGGAGCTGTTGGTGTAGGTGAGGTGCCGAAGCAATTCCTGCACCGCCGCGTCGGTGGCCACGCCCGTGTCAAGATTGACCCACAACTGCTGTCCGCTCAGACCTTGATGCCCACTATCCACGGAGCCAATGACCTGGAAATCGCTGCCATCGCCGGCGAAGTCGTATTTAATCAAAGTGCCGCCTTGGACGGTGATCAAACCCCCGCTGAAGATGCCCAGTGAATCTTGGGTTCCACCGCCAATCGTATAGTACACTTTGATATTGCCGGTATCGCCGATAATGGGGAAGTCGGAACTGAAGGTTATGTCGCTGTCTATCACCTGCGGCGTGGCGTTGACCGTGTTTTCGTTGAAAGTGGCGCTATCGAGCCCCGCCACCACCGGCACGCCCATGGCGCCCTGAAAGTTGGCCAGCTTGGCGGCGTCGAAATAGGTGGCGACGGCATCCACGTTGCCCTTCTCCAGCAACCAATCGCCGCCGGCCAGGGCATTGCCGGTGCGGTCGTCGGAGGCGGCCACCTCATGCTGGGTCACCTGCTCCAGCTCGTTGACCAGGCGCAGGCCCTGCTCGCTGGCGGTGACGTCGCAGGCCAGGATGTCCAGACGGCCGCCCTCGGCGATCATGGCGCCCAGGGCCGCCCAGAAGTGGGTAATCTCGGGCTGGGCCAAAAGGTTGTCGGCGGTGACGGTGCAGTCCTGGGTCAGGCGTATGTCGCCGGCGTTGCCGCCGCTGGCGGCCAGGGCGATGCTGGCGGCCTTGACGTCTCCCAGGAGGTTGTGGATCTGCTCCAGCACTTGGTCCAGGGTGTCGTGCTGGGCGTCATAAATGGTGGCGATGACGTTGCTGGTGGTGGCGGCGGCCAGGTTCTCGGCCCCGCTGACCGTGGAGGCGATGGCCAACACCTGGGGTCCCTCCGCCGCGGTGCCGGTGGCGGCCGTAATGGTGGCGATGACGTTGCTGGTGGTGGCGGCGGCCAAGTCCTCGGCCCCGCTGACCGTGGAGGCGATGGCCAACACCTGGGGTCCCTCCACCGCGGCGGCGGTGGTGTCGGTGGCATCGGTGGCGCCGGGCGCGGTATAGGTGGCTGCGGTATCAGTGCCTGCGGTGCCCTGGGCGTCCGCGGTGCTGGTGCTGGTGGGGGGGGCGTAAGATGTGAGGCTGGTGGAGGTGGCCCCGGATTCGCAATGGGTGTTGGCGTCGCTGAAGGCGCCGCCGGAGCTGGGACCGCTAGGGGTGGTATCGGTGGTGGGCGCGGGAGTGGCGTTGCTCTCAGTGGCCGCGGTGTCGGCCGAGGAGGTTGTCTGGGGCCCTGGCTGGTCTGCCGCGACAGGGGCCGTGGCCGCCGCCACCGCCGCCGGAGCGGCGGCGTCCATGACGATCCTTTCCTCCAGACGCATAATACGAAGAGACATATCCCCCCTCCCTGTCCCCACCCCTAACCAAGGTCATGCCGCCGGCTTTTCCCAGCCGTGAGACGCTGGGCAGCCAAGGCGCCGCAGGGGATGAATATCCCGGCTCATCCTGTGCACGCCTGTTGGTGGCATGGCCTGTCATCGCCAGCAAAAAGCCAACGATGCTCGGCATCAAAAGCATTTGCTCATTGGCCTCGCGCATGGACGCGCCAGGCACGGCGCGCCGGGTGCGCAAGCGCCCCAGTGCCCAGGCAAAGCCAAGTGTCGGCCTGGGCGTGGCCCAAAAAATACCCGGATGTATTTTTTGAGCCTCGGGCATTAAGCGGTTAACCTCCCTTTGCCCTCACCTCTGGGGGCGGCTTTGGCCTGGCCGGCTAGGTTCCCGAGGCTTCACCGTGTGTATCGCGCCTCGGGTTCGCCGGTCCGGCGACACTAGTTATTTAATAAAATATAAACCTGATATCCCATAAGACTAGACGGTATTCCCCCTTTGGGAAAACCCCGCTTCCCTGGAATCGGCGGCCCTAAAAGCGAAATCTCATCCCAGCCCACGCCAGCCTGGGCCGCCACCGCGGCCACCCCGGGGGCACGGCTGTGGGCGCTGCTCTAAATATTGCAACGTTATTCAAGTGTTATCAAGTTGAATTACTACGGAGGGGCGCCAGGTTCATCCTCAATTGCGCCGTGCAGGCCAAATGAGTATCTCACCAGGGCTAGTTTAAGTATGACCAACCCCAGCACCTACAGACAAGAAAAATTCCTAATCCAGAGTGCTGCACGGGCGTCCTGCCCCGCGCAGCATCGGCTTGGCAAAAACGCGGTTTTGCCAAGCCTCCAAAATTGCTAGCCTAATAAGGCTCGCAATTTGGCGGGCCATCCCCGGGGTCCCCAGCCAGGCCGATGCCTGGCTGGGGTGGGTCCATGGCCCGCATCGGCCATTGCATGACCAAATTGTGCTTCACGGGGTTAGCTGCTGTTATTCCAGGCTATATTTCTGTTTCAGCAGGCAATGGCCTCTAGTTGGCTGGCAGCTAAAACTGCCCTCCCACCAGAGGACGCGCGGCGTCTTGCCGGTTGCCATCATGGCCAGATAAGCAGCCTGGTTGGCCGGGCGCGCCTGGCCGCTTGGGTCCAGGAAGTGGTGAAAAATAGAGTGGAAACCTCCTAGGCTTCCACTCTATAACCTGCATATATTTAGGCTTCTTTGGCTAGAAGGGTATGTCCTCGTCGCCCATGGGCGGCGGACCGCCGAAGTCGTCGCCGCCGCCCTGGCCACCGCCGCCCCCTCCGGAGGCGGGGCCACCGCCCTGGCCGCCCAGGAACTGCACGTCGCGGGCGTTGATCTCGGTCATGTAGCGCTTGTTGCCGTCCTGGTCGTCCCAACTGGAGGTGCGCAAGGAGCCCTCCACGTAGACCGTGCGGCCCTTGGACAGATCGCTGGTGGCGATGCGAAACTTGCAGATGGCGGTCCCCCCTGCGGTATACTTCATCTCGGGGTCGGCACCCAGGTTGCCGATAAGAATAACCTTGTTAATACCGCGCGCCATGAGAGCCTCCTTGTTAATGCCGTTCGACTCTAACACAGGCTGTCATGGCAGGCAAGACCGCCAGGAGGTGCCATGAACTGGCCCAAACCCCTGCTGCGTCTCTGGTCGGGCTGGTGCATTCTCTGGCTCGGCCTGACCACCATCCCCATCGCCAGCGCCATCGTGGTGCTGGGCTATCTGGGCCGCAAGGACCACCAACTGCAATGGATGGCCCGCCTGTGGGCCAGGCTCTTGATCTACGGCGCTGGCTGCCCGGTGTCCCTGGAGGGGCAGGAGAACATCACCCCCGGCGAGACCTACATCTTCGCCGGCAACCACTCCTCGGCCCTGGACATCCCGGCGCTGTTGGCGGTGCTGCCCAGCAACTTCCGCTGGGTCGCCAAGAAAGAGCTCTTCGATATCCCCATCTTCGGCCCCTCGCTCAAGGCCGCCGGCTACATACCCATTGACCGCGGCGACCACCGCAAGGCCATGCAGAGCATCATCGAGGCGGTGGGGCGCATTAAGGCCGGGGCCAGCGTGCTGATCTTTCCCGAGGGCACCCGCTCCATGGACGGCCAACTGCTGCCCTTCAAGTCCGGGGGCTTCATGCTGGCCCTGCGCTCGGGCCGGCCCGTGGTGCCCCTGGCGGTGATCGGCAGCAACCGGGCCTGCAAGCCCAAGAGCCTTCTG
>JACQYR010000024.1:0-18098 GCA_016208115.1 Desulfarculus sp. | reverse complement strand
CAACCCGGGGCGCATCAAGGTGGTGCTGGGCAAGCCCATCCCCACCCAAGATATGAAATCCGGCGACCGCGAGGGCTTAAGCGAGCAGACCCGCCAGGCCGTGCAGGCGCTCTTGGACCAGCACTCCCGGCAAGGTTGACACCCCCAGTGCCCATGCCCTAAGGTTTACTGGCCCCCCGCTGGGCTAAGCTATTAACCTCCTTGCCAGTTGGGTTGCATGACCGCCAGGAGCCCCCGCAACGCCCTCCCCAGCGCCCCCGCCGAGGCCACGGACACCCGCTGGCCAGGGGCCTGGCCCTATCTTGTCCTGGCCCTGGGGCTGGGGCTGCTGGCCCTGCTGGCGGCCCTGGCCCTCTTGGGATACAGCGCCGACGACCCCACGGCCCGGGCCTGGCGGCCGGTACCGGCCCAGAACCTGCTGGGCGTGGCGGGAGCCTTGGCCTCCGGCCTGGGCTACGAGTTGGCCGGCCTGGGGGCCTGGTGGCTGCCGCTCCTGCTGGCCGGGGCCGGCTGGTTGTCCTGGCGCCGGCGGCGGCTGGAGATGCTTTTACCCTTCATGGCCGGTGGCCTGACGGTGCTCTTGACCAGCGCCTGCCTGCTGGGCCTGTGGGGCGGCGAGGTGGGTCTGGGCGGCGGCAAGTTGCCCTTGGGCGGCCAGGCCGGCGCGGCCATGGCCCGGCACCTGGTGGGGCTCCTGGGCCGGGGCGGGGCCTGGCTGCTGGTCCTGGCCCTGCTGCTGGCCGGGCTGGCGCCCTTTGTCTGGGCCACCCGCCAGGGCCGGCGGCCCCGGCCCGCCCGCGCGTCCCAAGAGCCCAGCGCCCCGGCCCAGCCCCGGCCGAATCTTGAGCCCCGCGTGGAGCCCCGGGTTGACGCCCCCTGGGAGCCGCTCACCCCCGAACCCGTGCCCATCGCCCCCGAGCCGCCCGCCCCGGAGCCCCCGCCGGTGGCCAGCCCGCCCGAGCAGGGGCCGCGCATCAAGCCCCGCCTGGCCCCCACGGCGGCGGCGCCCAGCGCCCGCCGGCCGGCGCGGCCGCCCCAGGCCCGCCTGGCCCTGCCGCCCCTGGAGCTTCTCAAGGAGCCCAGCGGCCAGCGGCCCCCGGACCAGGAGGAAACCCTGCGCTACAACTCCCGCCTGCTGGAGAAGAAGCTCTTGGACTTTGGGGTGCAGGGCTCGGTGGTGGAGGTGGCCCCCGGGCCGGTGGTGACCATGTACGAGTTCAAACCGGCGCCGGGGGTGAAGATCAGCAAGGTGGCCGGGCTGGCCGACGACCTGGCCATGAACCTCAAGGCCCACTCCATCCGTATCGTGGCGCCCATACCCGGCAAGGCGGTGATTGGCATCGAGATACCCAGCCCGGTGCGCGAGACGGTCTATCTGCGCGAGGTGCTGGCCTCGCCGGCCTACCAGGAGGCCCTCTCGCCGCTGGCCGTGGCGCTCGGCAAGGACATCCTGGGCCAGCCGGTGGCCGACGACCTGGCGCGCATGCCCCACCTGCTCATCGCCGGGGCCACCGGCGCCGGCAAGAGCGTGGCGGCGGCGCCGGCGGCGAGGCCACCGACCCCGAGCACCCGGCCCGCTTGAGCCCTCTGCCCTACATCCTGGTGATAATAGACGAGCTGGCCGACCTGATGATGGTCTCCTCCAAGGAAGTGGAGGCCCTCATCACCCGCCTGGCCCAGATGGCCCGCGCCGCCGGCATCCACCTGGTGCTGGCCACCCAGCGCCCCAGCGTGGACGTCATCACCGGGCTCATCAAGGCCAACTTCCCGGCGCGCATCTCCTTCCAGGTGTCGAGCCGGGTGGACAGCCGCACCATCCTGGACTGCCAGGGGGCCGAGCACCTGCTGGGCATGGGCGACATGCTCTTCTTGCCCCCCGGTTCCTCGGCCCTGCAACGCATCCACGGCGCCCTGGTCAGCGACCGCGAGATCGAGCGGGTGGTGGAGTTCTGGAAGGGCCAGGCCAAGCCCCAATATGACGAGTCCATCGTGCGCGCCGCGCCCGAGGGCGAGGACGACGACAACGGCGGCGAGGGCCAGGACGAGCGCTACGCCGACGCCGTGGCCCTGGTCAAGCAGACCGGCCAGGCCTCCATCTCGGGGCTGCAACGGCGCCTGCGCGTGGGCTACAACCGCGCCGCCCGCATGATCGAGCAGATGGAGCGCGAGGGCATCGTGGGCCCCAGCGACGGCAGCCGCCCCCGCGAGGTGCTGATGCGCGAGTGATGGCGGGGCCGCCTAAAGAAAAGGCCCCGGCGCGGGGGGGAGTCCGCGCCGAGGCCCAGGAGTGGCCACCGTGTTGAGGCCCCGGGGGAAGGAGGACCGGGGCGCGGGCGACGGCGGCAGGAGGCCGTTGTTATTTAGGCCGCGCGGCTCAAACGGCCGCCCAGCCGGCGCAGATGGCCTTTTTGCATGAGCTGGCGCAGGGTGCGCACCACCTGCCGGTCATCCTGATAGGTGTCCTGAAGGGCGGTCACCAGTTCGGCCAGGGTGGTCACCCGGCGCCTGTGGCCGCCTGGGTTGCCGCTGGGCTTGGGTTCTGGATGGCTCATGGCCGCCTCCGCTGAGACCGGGGGTTCTTGGTTGTTACCTGGCCCATGCACCCTGGCGCCGGCGGTGGCCCAGGGGCATTCAAGCCTACTAAAACCATTTGTATTTATAGGGTAGCACGGAGCGTGCCAGGGACCCAAGCACTGATTGTGCAATAAATTGGTTATATAAAACAAGTGGATGTCTCTAGATGTCCCCGCCTGACCGCCAGGGCTGGGGGTGGCGGCGCGAAGATTTTTCGCGCCCCGGGGTCGGGGCTGGATAATATTTGCGCACCGCCCGGCCCGGCCCAGGTCCCGGGGGGCGCTTAACAAAAATGCGTTTATGTGTATAGTTGGAGGTCGAAACGAGGCACGTCCCCTCCGGGATTTCGTCCCCCCGCTAGCCGAGGTGTCTGGAACATGAAGCACGCTCGCCCCCGTGGCCGTCTGGCGCTGATACTGGCCGGCGGCGCCCTGCTGTGGGTCCTGGGGACCGCCCCCTTGGCCGCCGCCCCCGCCGCCCCCGCCGCCAAGCCGGCGCCGGTTGCCGGCCAGTCCCGGCCCGCCGCCGGCCAGGCCGAGGCTGGCTCCCAGGCCGAGGCCGCCGCCCTGGCCGCCAAGGTGCAGGCCCGCTACCAGCAGATCCACAACCTCTCGGCCGCCTATCACCGCAAGAGCCTGTTCGTGGCCGCCGGCAACGACAGCGAGCGCACCGTGGAGGGCCAGGGCCATTTGTTGTGGGCGCGCCCCACCAGCCTGCGCCTGGAGCAGGACGAGCCCCGCAAGGAACTGATCGTCACCCAGCAGGGCAGCGTGTGGTGGGTGCGTCCCCAACGCGGCCGCGCCGACGTCTATCCCCTGGACCGCTTCACCAGCGGCCTGCGCTCGCTCATGGACGCCCTGGGCGGCCTGGCCCGGGTGGACGAGTCCTTCACCGTGGAGTCCCCCACCGACGAGGACCGTCCGGCCTCGGCCGTGGGCCAGAACATCCTGGTGCTCAAGCCCAAGGAGAGGCGGGCCGACCTGAAGCGCCTGGTGCTGTGGTTCAGCCCCGAGGACATGGTCCTGCAGGGCTTCCGCCTCATCAGCCTCATCGGCGACATCACCGAGTACCGCCTGCAAGAGGTGCGGGTAAACGTCAGCCTGGCCGCCGACAGCTTTGCCTACCAGGCGCCGCCGGACTATAAGCTCACCGACCACCGGCCCCAGGCCACCGGCGCCGAGCCGCGCTAGCGAGGGGGACCTCCATGACCATCCTGGCCGTGTCCATCGAGGAGCCGGGGCGTGTGGCCCTGATTCAGCGCCCCCGCAAGGAACTGTGGCCCGGCGCGGTGCGGGTGCGCGTGCAGGCCTGCGGCATCTGCACCTTGGAGAAGCGCATCTATAGCGGCGCCCTGAACCTGGGCTACCCCCTCGTGGCCGGCCACGAGGTGGGCGGGGTGATCGAGGAGGTGGGACCCATGGTGCTGGGGGACTTCCGCCCCGGCCAGCGGGTGGCCCTGGACCTCCTGACCCGCTGCGGCCAGTGCCACTGGTGCCGGCGCGGCCACACCAACCGCTGCGAGAACCGCTTCAAGGGGCGTAACGGCATGCTGGGCGGCCTGAGCCAGGAGGTGGTGGTGCCGGCCCGGGAGGTCTTCGTGCTGCCCGAGACGGTGCCCCCGGCCTTGGCCACCCTGGCCGAGCCCCTGGCCGACTGCCTGCACTGCCTGGCCCGCGCCGGCCTGAACCACCAGGACCCAGTGGCCGTGGTGGGCCTAGGGGTGATGGGTCAGTTGCACATGGCCCTCCTGTCCCACCTGGGCCACGTCACCGCGCCCCAGACCCAGGCTCTGGACCTGGGCTTGGGCCTCCTGGGCAAGGGTGGCACCTTGGTCACATACTCTAGCTACGGCCCGAGCGAGCGCCTGAGCCTGGACCTCAACCGCCTGCACTACAACGAGATATCCCTCACGGGCACCGAGGGGCGCACCGAACTGGACTTCGAGCGGGCCGTGGGCCTCTTGGCCGCCGGCACCCTGGACCTGCGGGCGCTGGTCAGCCGCACCTACCCCGCCCAGGAGGCCGCCCTGGCCTTTGTGGCCGCCCAGGACCCGGACCTCTATCGGGTGGTCGTCACCTTCTAGCAGGTTGCCGCGCGGGTCCGCCCGGCGCCTGCGCGGCCCTGATTCGCCCAGGTTAATTCCGCCAATTCCTTCCATGGCCTGGCGCCAGGCCATGGCGCTTGCGGGCGGGCCATGCCTGGCCCGCAAAAGCCTATTTCCAACAGGCTATACGATGATATTCCCTGAGCGTAGAGTAAAATACCTTATGGATTAGGGCGTGCGCCTCATAAACCATTAGGGTGTTGACCCTAATGTAAGACCATGTTAATTACTCTGTGTTGCGTTTTGAAACATATTGATCCTGCCGAGGCCGCGTGGTCACCCCCTGGCGGGGAAATTGACGGCTGCTTGTTGGCGGGCAATAAACCTAAGGCGCCCCAACTCAGCAGGCTGCCGGGGGAGCCACGCGCGCCAGGGCCACGGGGCCAGGGGTGGTTTTTATGATAGCCCGCATTTTTCCGTTCATGGCCTGGTTCAAGAAATACAACCTGGCCGTGCTGCGCACCGACGGCATCGCCGGGCTCACCGTGGCCCTGGTGCTGGTGCCCCAATCCATGGCCTATGCCCAGTTGGCCGGCCTGCCGGCCCACTACGGACTCTATGCCGCCTTCCTGCCGCCCATGCTGGTCTCCCTCATGACCTCCGCCGCCCTGGCACCGCTGGCCACCGCCGGAAGCACCGAGTACGTCGCCTACGCCCTCCTCCTCGCCCTCCTGGTCGGCGTCTTCCAGTTCGCCCTCGGCGTCCTCCGCCTCGGCCTCGTCGTCAACTTCCTCTCCCACCCCGTCGTCAACGGCTTCACCAACGCCGCGGCCATCATCATCGCCACCTCGCAGCTTTCCAAGATGTTCGGGGTCAACGTGGACGAGGCCCCGCACCACTACGAAACCATCATGCGGGTGGTGGAGGCGGCCCTGGTCTACACCCACTGGCCCACCTTTATCATGGGTGCCCTGGCCTTTGGCATCATGTTCGCGCTCAAGCGCATCAACCCCAAGATACCCTACGTGCTGGTGGCGGTGGCCGTGACCACCGTGGCCTCCTGGGCCTTGGGTTTCGAGCACAACCATAAGGCCCCCTTGGAGGCCATCAAGTCGGCCGAGCTGCGGGACCTGGTGACCAGTTTCAATCAGGCCACGGCCCGCGCCGCCCAGCACGCCGCCACCCGCGTGGAGGTGGCCAAGCAGGAGGAGACCGCGGCCAAGGAGCACGGCGAGCGCTCCCTGGAGGCCTTGAAGGCCCAGCACGAGGGCACCTACCTGGCCATGCAAATCGAGGAGGACCAAAAAGAAGCCCGCCTGGCCCGCCGCGCCCTGCGCGCCCTGCTCCTGGAGGGCGTGCCCCAGGCCAACGGCTCCCTGTCCTTCCATCTGCAAGGCCAGGTGCCGCCAGGCTCCCAGGGTGACGGCCGCGCCTGGCGCCTTAGCATCGGCAACCGCCCCCTCAAGCTGGAGGCGCTGACCTTCAGCGGCGGCGGGGCCGTGGTGGGCACGGTGCCCGCCGGCCTGCCGCCCTTCTCCCTGCCCACCATAGAGATGTCAGCCCTGGGCAAGCTCTTTCCCTACGCGGCCATCATCTCGTTGTTGGGCTTCATGGAGGCCATCAGCATCGCCAAGGCCATGGCCGCCAAGACCGGCCAGCGCCTAGACCCCAACCAGGAGCTGATCGGCCAGGGCCTGGCCAACATCCTGGGGGCCTTGGGCCGCAGCTACCCGGTGTCCGGGTCATTTTCGCGCTCGGCGGTCAACCTGCAGGCCGGGGCTCTCACCGGTATGTCCAGCGTCTTCACCAGCCTCACCGTGCTGGTGGTGCTGTTGTTCTTCACCCCGCTTTTGTACCACCTGCCCCAGTCGGTGCTGGCGGCGGTAATCATGATGGCCGTGGTGGGCCTGGTCAACGTCAGCGGTTTCGTGCACGCCTGGAAGGCCCAGTGGTACGACGGCGCCATCAGCATCATCAGCTTCATCTTTACGCTGATCTTCGCCCCCCACCTGGACAAGGGCATCATGATCGGCGTGGTGCTGTCCCTGGGCGTGTTCCTCTACAAGAGCATGCGGCCCAAGGTGGCGGCCCTGGCCATGCACGACGACTGCTCCTTCCGCGACGCCCAGCACTTCGGCTTGCGCCAGTGCGAGCACATCGCGGTGGTGCGCTTCGATGGCCCCCTGTTTTTCGCCAACTCTAGTTTCCTGGAGGACAAGATCACCGAGCGCATCATGACCATGCCCGGCCTGAGGCACATCCTCATCGTGGCCAACGGCATCAACGATATGGACGCCTCCGGCGAGGAGGCGCTATCCTTGATCGTGGACCGGGTGCGCTCGGCCGGCTTTGACATCAGCTTCTCGGGGGTCAAGGAGAACGTGCAGGAGACCATGCGCCGCACCCACCTCTGGGAGAAGATCGGCGACGACCACATCTTCCCGCTGCTGGCCACGGCGGTGGCCGCCATCCACGCCGAGGCCCACCGGAATTCCAGCGAGGTCAACTGCCCCCTGGTGACGGTCTGCCCCATCGGCGCCTACCGAGAGAGCGAGGTTAAGTAAGCCATGAGCGTGGTCACCATATTCAGCGGCGTTTTTTGCCGGGGCCTGGAGGTGGCGCAGACCGCCGCCGCGCAGATGGGCTACGATCTGGTGGACGACCAGGCCCTGGCCGCCCAGGTCAGTCAGCAGAGCGACCTGTCTCCGGCCAAGCTCATGAAGGCCATGACCGAAAAGCCCGGGGCCTTCAACAAGTTCACCCACGAGAAGGAGCGCGCGGTGGCCGCGCTCAAGATCGGCATGAGCCAGGTGGTGGCCCGCGACCGGCTGGTCTACCTGGGCCACGCCAGCCATCTGGTGCCGGCCAGCGTCTCCAACGTGCTTCGGGTCTGCCTCATCGCCGATCTCAAGCACCGCGCCGAGCGTGCCCGCCAGCAGGGGTTTAGCGAGAAGGACGCCCTGGCCCGCATCCACAAGGAGGACGAGGCCGCCCACGCCTGGGTCAAGTACCTGCGCGACAAGGAGGCCTGGGCCAGCGAGCTCTACGACATCCTGCTGCCCATGGACAAAAAAGACCTGGCCGAGGCGGTCAACCTGATCGTGGGCAACGCCGGTAGCGGGCTTTTGGCCAGCGACCAGAAGGCCTTGGCCCAGGCGGCCGACTTCCAGTTGGCGGCTCGCGTGGAGATGGCCCTGGTGGGCCAGGGGCACGACATCCGCGTGACGGCCAAGGAGGACAAGGTCCTCATTGAGATCAACAAGAAGGTGCTGATGCTCAGCCGTCTGGAGGAGGACCTCCTGCGCCTGGCCCGGGCCGTGCCCGGGGTGGGCGAGGTGCGGGTCAAGGTGGGGCCGGGCTACTACCAGAGCGACATTTACCGCCAGGCCAACTTCGAGATGCCGGCCAAGGTGCTGTTGGTGGACGACGAGCGCGAGTTCGTGCAGACGCTCTCCGAGCGCCTGTTGATGCGCGAGATCGGCTCGGCGGTGGTCTACGACGGCCAGGAGGCCCTGAGCTTCGTCAAGGACGAGGAGCCCGAGGTGATGGTGCTGGACCTGAAAATGCCGGGCATAGACGGCATCGAGGTGCTGCGCCGCCTCAAGAAGGAGCACCCGGGCATAGAGGTGATAATTCTCACCGGCCACGGCTCCGAGGCCGACCGCGAGATGTGCATGCAACTGGGGGCCTTCGCCTACCTCAAGAAGCCGGTGGACATTGACGTGCTCAGCCAGACCATGCGCGAGGCCTACGCAAAAATAAGGGCCAAGGCCGGCCAGGCCTAGTGTAATCTGAAAGCCAGGCGCGGGCCGCCCTGGGGAGGCCGCGCGGGCAGACGCCGGGTTCGGGCCCCTACGAAAAGGCGGGCGGGCACTTGTCACTGTGGAGCAGGCTAAAACCGGCCTTCTGGGATCAATCCCAGGACCAGCCGACCCAGATCATCAACTACCGCCGCTTGTGGAAGTCCACCTTCGGCGCGGCGGTGGGGGTGGCCCTGTTGCCGGTGATCCTGCTGGGCATAATCAATTACTACCAGTTTGAGGAGCAGCACCAGCTCCAGCGCGCCGAACTTGACCACGAGGTGCAGCGGGTGATCTACAAGACCCGCGTCTCCCTCGCCTACTTCCTGGAGGAGCGCAGGAGCGCCTTGGCCTATATCGTGCGCGCCTACTCCCTGCCCGAGCTGGGCGACTCCCGGCATCTGGCGCGCATCTTCGCCAATCTCAAGGGGGCCTTCGGCGGCTTCGTGGACCTGGGGCTGATTACCTCCGACGGCCTGCAAAAGGCCTATGTGGGCCCCTATGCCCTGGAGGGCAAGGACTACCGCGATCAGGAGTGGTACAAGGAGGTGCTGCTCAGGGGCTTTCACGTCAGCGACGTGTTCATGGGCCACCGCAACTTCCCCCATTTCGTCATCGCCGTCAAGCACGAGTGCGACACCTGCGGCTACTATATCCTGCGCGCCACCATTGACACCGCCCGCCTCAACGAGCTGATCGCCACCATGCGCCTGCGCCCCTCGGCCGACGCCTTCATCATCAACGACAGCGGGGTGCTGCAAACCAGTTCCCGCATGCACGGCCAGATACTCAGCCAATTCTCCCACCCCCTGCCCCCGCCCCTGGAGCAGAACCAGGTGGTGCAGGCCAGGAGCGCCGGCGGCCTGCCTCTGATCCTGGGCTTCGCGCGCATCGAGGGCTCGCCCTTCACCCTGGTCATGGTGGAGCAGCCCTCGCTGGTGCTGGCGCGCTGGGGACTGTTGCGCATCAACATCATTCTCCTGGTGCTGGCCAGCGTCATCGCCATCCTGGTGGTGATCTGGCGGGGCACCACCAACCTGGTCAGCCGATTATACGACGCCGATCTGCGGCGCCAGGCGGTGCTGCACCAGATCGAGTACACCAACAAGCTGGCCTCCATCGGCCGCCTGGCCGCCGGCGTGGCCCACGAGATCAACAACCCCCTGGCCATCATCAACGAAAAGGCCGGCTTGTTGAAGGACCTCATCACCAGCCGCGACGACTCGCCCTATAAGGAGCGCTTCCTGGCCAGCGTGGGCTCCATCCAGAACTCGGTCAAGCGGGTCAGCGCCATCACCCACCGCCTGTTGGGCTTCGCCCGGCACTTCTCGGTCAAGATCGAAATCATTGACCTAGAGCTGTTGATAGAGGAGGTGCTGGGCTTTTTGGGCAAGGAGGCCGAGTATCGCAACGTCACCATAAGCACCCAGGCCCAGCCGGGCATGCCCACCATCGAGAGCGACCGCGGCCAGTTGCAACAGGTGTTCCTCAACATCCTCAACAACGCGCTAAACGCCGTGGCCCAGGGACCCAACCAGCCCGGGCGCATTGACATATCCATCCACACCCAGGCCGACGGCCAGGCCGTGGTGGCCATAGCCGACAACGGCCAGGGCATAGCCCCCGAGAACCTGGAGCGCGTCTTCGAGCCCTTCTTCACCACCAAGGGCGAGCAGGGCACCGGGCTGGGGCTGTCCATCACCTACGGCATCGTGCGCAAGCTGGGCGGGCAGGTCATGGTGGAAAGCCAGCTCGGCCGGGGCACCACCTTCCGGGTGGTGATGCCCCTCAGAAAGACGCCGGCCAGCGCCAACCCCCAGGCGGCCAACGGCCAGGGCCTGGGCGCCAGCGGAGGGCAATGATGCGCGTGCTGCTCGTGGACGACGAAGAGGAGCTGGTCACCACCCTGTCGGAGCGCCTGGCGCTCAGGGACATCGAGAGCGATTGGGCCACCTCGGGCGAGGAGGGCCTGCGGCTGGCCCTGGCCAGCCACTACGACTGGGTGGTGCTGGACCTGAAAATGCCCGGCATGGGCGGCCTGGAGACGCTGAGGGTCATCAAGCGCCAGCGCCCGGACACCCAGGTCATGGTGCTCACCGGGCACAGCGCCGAGGATGAGTTCGAGGCGGTCATGCGGGCCGGGGCCAGCCACTACCTGCTCAAGCCCCTGGACGTGGATGACCTGATCGCCAAGATGCAGGCCTGAGGCGGCAGGGCGCTCCTTGGGTCAGCGCTTGGCCGTTCGAGTTCCCGACCGGATTGGGGGTCCCCATGGCCGATGCTCCCGAATGCTCGCAGGAACTGGCCTTCTTCGGCCAGGTCACGGCCAGCGTGACCCATGAGCTGAAAAACTACCTGGCCCTCATCAACGAGTACAATGGCCTTCTTTGCGACCTGGTCATGGCCCACGAGATGGGGCGCGAGCTGGACCTGGGGCGGCTCAAATCCCTGTGCGGCGACATCAAGCGCCAGGTGGTGGCGGGCGGGGCGGTGCTGGACCATTTGAACGGCCTGGCCCACAGCGTGGACCAGCAGGTGCGGACCGTGGACCTGG
The DNA here is from genome assembly GCA_016208115.1 of Desulfarculus sp. Classification (GTDB taxonomy): domain Bacteria; phylum Desulfobacterota; class Desulfarculia; order Desulfarculales; family Desulfarculaceae; genus JACRDC01. The sequence continues at coordinate 7,126 of JACQYR010000024.1, read as the reverse complement.
GGCGTTGTCTGGGCCTGTTCGTGGGCTTAAGCCGGCGTAGCGACGCCCGCCAAGGGGTGGAGTTGGAACTCATGCCCCCGCCGGAGGCGATAAGCCTGCGCACCCAGCTTTTCACCCTGCTGCGCGGTCTGTGGCAGTGCCTGGAGGCGGCCCTGGCCGCCTGCCCAGCCGGCGGCCGCCTGACCCTGGAAGCGGCGATCGAGGGCGGTCAGGCGCGCTTGAGCCTGCGCGGCGCTACGCCGGCCGGACCGGGGCAAGCCGCCTGCGCGCCGGCGGCGGCGCTTCTCTCGGCCCTGGGGGCCAGCTTCAGCCGCCAGGAGGATGGCTCTGTGCGGCTGTGCCTGCCCCTGGACGGGGCCTGAACGGCCATGGAGGGTAGGGGAGGGCAGCTAAGGCTCACACCAGGTATTTGCCCTTGATTAAATGCCCGCGGGACTTCCAGTAGAGCAACACGGCCAAAAAGAACATCCCCCCGCCCAGGGGCAGGGAAACCAAGGCCAGGGCGGAGTGATAATGGATCAAGGGGGCGATCGAAAGGATGAGGCCCAGGCCCAGGAGGGCGCAGAGCATGGACAACACCCTTGGCAGCAACATATATGGTTTCATCGAGATCGGCGTTCCTCTCGCCGCTTCCCACCAAGGCCCCCAGCGCCTCGGGAGACGGCCTTAAGCTTAATTATTTGATTATACCTCAAATTATGGTCAAGGGAGCGGGGTCGTTCCGCACGCCATGAAACAAACAAACGGGCCAGCTGGGCGGCGTTGGCGATTGTCCCGCCGCTTTGGGGCCTGTGCATGCAAGGCCATGAAACCGGCGTCACCTAAAATGTCGGTCTCCAAAGGTTGGGAAAATGAGTCAGGGCAAGGTCCTTCTGATTGATGACAAGGTGGAGTTCCTCAAGGTGCTCTCCGAGCGCCTGAGGCTCAGGGGCTACGAGGTGACGGGGGTGGGCAGCGGCGGCGAGGCCTTGCAGGCCGTGGAACGGGAGCCCTTTGATGTCATCGTGCTGGACCTGGTGATGCCGGTGATGGACGGCGTGGAGACCCTGCGGCGGCTGCGCCGGCTGGACCCCCAGGCCCAGATCATCGTCTTCTCGGGCTACGCCACCTCGCGGGAGGTGGAGCAGGCCATGGCCCTGGGGGCCAGCGACTTCTTGGCCAAGCCCGCCGACCTGGATACCCTCATGGAGCACATCAACCAGGCCATCGCCAGCAAGGGCGGCCCGGCGGCCTAGAGGCGGAGGCTTCCCCCACCGGCGGCCCTGCTGGCGGCCTCATTCCGTGGTGGGGTTGTCGTAGCTGCCGTCGAAGCCGCCATCCACGATCTCGGTGAGCACCCCGCAGGTGTCCTTGGGCGGGGTGATGAAGGCGTAGCGGTTGCCCATGAGTTTGCGCGGCGCCTGGTCTATGGTGGCATAGCCCTTGGCCCTCAGCTCGTCCAGCCCGGCCTGCACGTTCTCCACCTGGTAGGAGATCAGAAACACCCCCTCGCCCTTGGCCCGCAGGAAGCGCGCCACCTCGCAGTCATCGTTCATGGGCTCCATCAACTCCAGGGCCACCGCGCCCAGATAATAGCGAGCCACACGGATGGACTCGCTGGGCGCCTGGTAGAGCCCGTGCAGTTCTAGCCCCAGGATGTCCTCGTACTGGCGGCGGGCCTGGCTCAGATCTTTTACGGCGATGCAGACGTGGTCTATGGCCTGGGCCTTCATGAAAGATGCCTCCCGATTAAACTGCTAGCCCTGCGGCCCCTTGGCGGGCAGGCCGGCCAACTTTTCCTGTATGGCCCTGAGCACCCTGGCCGGGGTGAGCGGGTACTCGAAGACCGGCCGTCCGATGGCGTTGGCCACCGCCCCGGCGATGGCCTGGGCGGCGCTCATGGCCACCGACATGCCCGCCTCCTTGGCCCCGAAGGGACCACTCTGGTCCATGCTCTCCACGATGATGTTGGCCATGGCCGGCATGTCGCAGGCCAGGGGCACCTTGTACTCCAGGAAGCTGGGGTTCAGGCAGCGGCCTTCCTTGGTCCACTGAAACTCCTCGGCCAGCATGCCGCCCACGCCGCCCATGGCCGCCCCGCCCTCGAACTGGCCCTCCACGATCAGGGGGTTCAAGGCCCGGCCGCAGTCCTGGCTCAACACCAGGTTGAGTATCCTCACCCGCCCCGTGGTCGGGTCCACCTCCACCTCGGCCACGCAGGCCCCGAAGCTGAAGGTCTCGCTTAGCTGGCCGAAGGGATTGCTCAACCACTCGCGTTTGTTGTCCACTCGGGGAAAGAACGACCCCCGCCCCATGATGGGCTTGCCCTGGGCCAGGGCCAGGCGTACCGCCTTGGCGACGGGCAGGGCGCGGTCAGGGTCGTTGGCCACCATGATCTGGCCGCCCTGGGCCTCCAAATCCTGGGGCGGGGCCTGGAGGGCCGGGGCCGCCACGGCCAATAGCTGGGCCAGGGCGTCCTGGCAGGCGGCCTTGACTGCCCCGCCGCCGGCCAGGGTGGAGATCATGGAGTAGGAGCCGGGGTCGTTGGGCGTGGCCTGGGTGTCGGCGCTGATGAGCTGGATGTCGCCGAGTTCCAGGCCCAGCACCTCGGCGGCGATCTGCACCAACATGTGGTCGTTGCCCTGGCCGTTGTCCACCACGCCGCTGATGACCGTGGCCTGGCCGTCCTCGTTGAACTTCACCATGGCCGAGGAACCGCCGCGTATACCCATGGGGAAGCCGGTCTGCACCGAGTTGGTGCCCAGGCCTATGCCCCGCCAGGGCGGCAGCTTGCCGTATTTGGCGCGCCAGCCGGCGGCCAAAGCCGATTTGGTGATGCACTCCGTCAGACCGCAGGATTGCACCAGGCTGCCGGTGGGCGTGGTCTCGCCGGCCTGGCGGGCGTTCTTGAGGCGCACCTCCAGGGGGTCCAGGCCCAACTCCTCGGCCAGCAAGTCAAGCTGCAAGTCCACGCCCGAGGCGAAGGCCCGGCCATGCACCCGGTACATGCCGCCGATGGGTTTGTTGGTGTAGACGCGATAGCCGTTGAAGCGCACGTTGGGGAGCTTGTAGCACTGCTCCATGCACAAAAAGGGCACGCTGGTGGCAATGGGGCCGGTGCTGCTGTAGGCCCCGCCGTCCATGTAGCAGGTGATGTCGCGGGCCAGCACCCGGCCCTCTTGGTCCACGCCGGTCTTTATCATGGTGAACATGCCGTGGCCCTTGCGGGTGGCCAGGCTGTTCTCCTCGCGGCTGTACACCAAGCGCACCGGGCGCTGGGCCTTGATGGCCAAGAGCGCGGCGATGAACTCGGCGGGGAAGACGTCGCTGCGCCCCCCGAAGGCCCCGCCGATGGCGCACTTGCGCACGATGACCTTGCCCAGGGGCAGCTTGAGCGCGTTGGCCAGGGCCTTGGCCTTCTGGTGAGGGGCGGCGTTGGGCATCCACAGCTCCAGGGAGCCGTCGGCCAGGGGGTTGGCCACCACCGCGTAGGGCTCGGTCATGAAATAGGAGTCCTCGGGCGCGCTGAAGGTGTCCTCGCGCACCAGGTGGCTTTCCCGGAAGCCTTGCTCCACGTCGCCCACGTTGATGGCCACGTGTACGTTGATGTTGTGGGGGTGGTCGTCGTGCAGAAGCGGCGCGCCCTCGGCCATGGCCTCCCAGACGTTCAACATCACGGGCAGGGGCTGGTATTGAACCTTGATGAGGGCCAAGGCCTCCTCGGCGGCGGTCAAGCTCTCGGCGGCTATCGCCGCCACCTCCTCGCCCAAGAAGCGCACGCGCTCCACGGGCAAGAGCACCTGGTCGCGGGTGTAGCGGAACACGCCCCACTTAACGGCGGCGCTGTCCTGGCCGCTGACCACGGCGCGCACCCCAGGGACCTTTAGCGCCTCGCTGTAGTCCACGCTCAGGATGCGGGCGTGGGCATGGGGCGAGCGCAACACCTTGGCGTGCAGCATGCGCGGCAGCCTGATGTCGCCGGCAAAGAGCGCCGCGCCCCGGGCCTTGGCCTCGGAGTCCACCCGGGGCAGGCGTTGGCCCACGTAGCGCAACTGGGGGCTCATGGACGGTCCTCCCCGGGGCTGGCCTGGCCCAGGGCGGCCACGGCCTCCACGATCTTGGCGTAGCCGGTGCAGCGGCAGACATGGCCCGAGATCTGGCGGCGAATGGCCTCCTCGCCGGGGGTGGGCTGGCGGCTGAGCAGGTCGCGGGTGGCCATGAGCATGCCCGGCGCGCAGTAGCCGCACTGGATAGCCCCGTGCGCGATGAAGGAACGCTGCTCGCGGGAGAGTTCGCCACCCTGGGCCAGGCCCTCCACGGTGAGCACCGGCAGGCCTTGCGCCTCCAGGGCCAAGGTCAGGCAGGCCCGTCGGGGCTGGTTGTCCACCAGCACGGTGCAGGCCCCGCAGACGCCCTCGCCGCAGCCCTCCTTGCTGCCCGTGAGTTCCAGGTGGTCGCGCAGCACCTCCAGCAAAGTCTCCTGGGGCGCGATCAACAATTCAACCCACTGGCCGTTGACCTGGGCGCTGAATATCTGCTTGGGTCGGGGCTTGTCCATCAAACACCTCCCAGGGCGCGTTGGGCGGCCTTGGCCAGAGCGCGCTCCACGGCCACCGGCACCATCTGGGCCCGCCAGGCCGCCGGGGCCGAGTGGTTCTCGATCATGAAGGGCGCGGCGTCCCTGCCGGCTTGGGCCGCCGCCTGGGCCAGGTTCTCCGGCGTGGGCGGCAGGCCCAGGAGTGGGTCCATGGCCGTCTTGAGCACCAGCGGCGCGGCAAAGACCGCCCCCAGGGCCAGGCGCGCGCTGGTGACGAGGCCGCCCTCCACCCGCAGGGCCGCGCCGGCGCTGAGGAGGGGGAAGTCCATGGCCCCCCGGCTGGCCATCTTGATGTAGGTGGTGCCCAGGCCCGGCTCTGGCCGTTCCAGGATGATGTGGGTAAGCAGCTCGTCAGGCGCCAGGTCCTGGGGGCGCTCGCCCTGGCCGGTGAAGAAATCGCTGAGCGCCAGAGCGCGCTGTCCGGCGGAGCTTTGCAGCACCACCGAGGCCCCCAGGGCCGTTAGCATCACCGCGCCGTCGGACTGGCAGGTGGAGCGGCAGCGGTCGGCGGTCGCCCCGCCGGGGTGGCAAAGCTCACCACCCAGCTTGAAGCAGGGGGCCAGGCCGGCCCTCCACAGGGCGCTCTGGTTGTAGTGCAGGCAGCGGGTCTGGGCGCAGAGGTTGCCGCCCACCGTGGCCACGCGCTGTTGCAGGGTGGGCGCGCCGATGGCGGAGAGGGCCTCGGCCAGGCCGGGCAATTCGCGGGCGATCAGGGGATGGTTCAAGGCCTGGTGCAGAGTGGTCTGGGCGCCCAGGCGCAGGTGATCGGCTTCCTCTCTGAGACCGGACAACTTGGGGCTCAGGTTCTTGAGGCTGATGACTGCCTCGGGGCTGACCAGGCCTTGCTTGGCCCGCACCAGGAGGTCGCTGCCGCCGGACAGCCAGGCGGCGCGCTGACCCCAGAGGGCCTTGAGTTCCAGGGCCTCGGCCAGGCCCTGGGGCGCCAGGTACTCGAAATAGGGCAGGGACATGGTTCCCTCCGGCAGGGGAGGCGGTTGGGCGTGCCTACATTTAATAAGTATACCTTACGCCGGCATTGGGGATTGACAAGGGCCGGAGGCGCCGTCTAAAATATTTGTGGATACTGGATGCAGCATCCACCAACAAAATGATGATAACCCGGCCGGCGCCGGCCCGTCAACACCTCCCAGGGCCGTGATAAGGGCGATTAAACATGCAGCCATTGACGGAACTGACCGTGCTGAGCCTGGAACAGGCCACCGTGCTGCCCTACCTCACCTACCGCCTGGCCCAGGACGGCGCCCAGGTCATCCGCCTGGAGCACCCGATACACGGCGACCCCAACCGCCTGGTGGGCGAGCCCCTGCCAGGCCAGGAGCGCATGAACCGCTACTTTCTGTGTATCAACGCCGGCAAGAAGGCCATCACCCTCAACCTGGCCGAGGCCCGGGGCCAGGTGCTTCTGGCGCGGCTTTTGGTGGAGCTGAACGTTGACGTCTTCGCCACCAACCAGTTGCCCAGCAGCTACCGCAAGCTGGGCATCAGCTACGAGCAGCTAAAGCAGGTCAAGCCCGACCTGATCTGGCTGGGGGTGAGCGGCTTCGGCCCCGACCACCCGGAACCGGCCTACGACCCCATCCTGCAGGCCCGGGGCGGGCTCATGGAATTGACCGGCCCCAGCGGCGGCGAGCCCCAGGTGCTGGGCATTCCGCTACCCGACATGGGCGCCAGCGAGCACGCCTACGGCCTTTTAATGAAGGCCCTGTACCAGCGCCAGCGCAGCGGCCAGGGCGCGGCCTTGAACGTCTCCATGTTCGCCTCCACCCTGAGCTGGCTCACGGTGCCCATAACGCTGACCGGCAGCTTCGGCGAAACCATCACCAGACGGGGCAACACCCATCAGTTCTTCGCGCCGGTGAGCGTCTATCCCACCAGCGACGGCTTTGTCTACCTGGCCGTGGGCAACGACCGCCAGTTCCAGGCCCTGGTGGACCTGCCCGAGTTCAGCAGCCTGGACCGCCCTGAGTACGTCAAGAATCTGGGGCGCATCCACGACGTGGAGAATTTGAACCGGCAGATAGTGGCCATCACCCAGGGCATGACCAGCGACGAGCTCTTGGGCAAGCTATTGGCCATACGCCTACCGGCCTCCAAGATACAGACCATCGCCGAGGTGCTGGAAGACCCCCTGGTCAAACCCAGCCTGCTGACCAGCCGCGACCCGGTCACGGGCACGGACTTGGTGCTGGCCCCGCCGCCCCATCCCACGGCCTATCTGGAAGATCGCGGACAGACCCTGGACTTCCCGCCGCGTTTCGGCCAGCACAACGCCGAGGTCCTGGGCCGCCTGGGCCTGGGGCCGGATGAGCTGGACTCCCTGGCCCAGGCGGGGGTGATCTGATGGCCAAGGAGAACCAGGTGCCCCCGCACGTGGCGGTGCTGGTCAAGCAGGTGCCCGACAGCGCCGAGATCAAGATGGACCCCCAGAGCGGCACCCTGATCCGCGAGGGCGTGCCGGCGGTGATGAACCCCGATGACCGCCTGGGCCTGGAGACGGCGCTCATCCTCAAGGACCAGCAGGGCGCCCTG
>JACQYR010000064.1 GCA_016208115.1 Desulfarculus sp. | reverse complement strand
GCCCTTGGCGGGCCGCGTGGGCTGGGGCGTTGGCCCCAGGCCCAACAGCTCGGTCAGGCTGGCCTCCAGGCCCAACTGGCGGACCTCCTGCACGGCGGCCCGGGCGATGAGCGGCCCGCGCAATAACTCGGCATGGGCCGGCCAGAGCTGGGACAGCAGCCACAGGCGGCCCAACTGCTCCTGGGCGGCGGCCAGGCGGCTGACCAGCCAGGGCTCCAGGGAGAGTTGGTCGCGCAGGCCCGTGGCTGGCGGTTGCACCATGGCGGCCCCCGTTAGGGATGGCTTGTGCCGGGTTGGGGTCAGTTTCGCCGCAAAAGTATCATGAAAGCCGGATGAGGGCCAAGGGGTTTGTGGGGGCGGGGGCAAGAGGGCAAGGATTGGCCGCGCCGTGCGGTAGGGTATGTAGTGGAGCGGCATCCAGGAATGGTGTCATTGCGAGCGCAGCGAAGCAATCCACCCTACTTTCTTTCTGCCCTGGTTCGGGGCCAAGGGCAAAGGCAATAAGTAGGGTGGATTGCTTCGTCGCATCTCTAGGGAGATGCTCCTGGCAATGATGCTATTTGTTTGGATCGGCAGTTAGTTACGTAATGGCACGCGTTGCCCGGCCCCCTCACCCCAACCCTCTCCCCCGGTGGGGGCGAGGGAGCAGAAGTGCCCTGGGCGCGGCTTGCGGTTCCTGGTTTCTCTCCGGCGAGCCCTCAACGGGAGCCGCCAGGACCGGCCCAGGGGAGGTGGCTGCCCGACCCGTCTATGCCCGCCGCGGCTCTCTGCTCTCCATGGCCAGCTCAACCAGGCGGTCCACCAGGGCGGGGAAGTCCAGGCCGGCGGCGGCGGCGGCCTGGGGCAAGAGGCTGGTCTCGGTCATGCCGGGGATGGTGTTGGTCTCCAGGAGCACTGGCCCCTGGTCGGTGAGGATGAAGTCGGAGCGGGAGTAGCCCTTGAGGCCCAGGGCCTGGTGGGCCTTGCAGCCCAGCTCCTGGATGAGGCGGGTGGTGGGTTCGTCCAGGGGCGCGGGGCAGATCTCCCGGGAGGCACCGGGGGTGTATTTGGCCTCGTAATCAAAGAAGCGATACTTATCGCCGGGTATGATCTCCACCAGCGGCAGGGCCTGCAAGGGGCCGTTGCCCAGCACTCCGGCGGTTATCTCGCGGCCAGGCAGGAAGCTCTCCACCAGCACCACGGGGTCCAGGGCGAAGGCGGCCTCCAGGGCCGGGGCCAAATCCGGCTCCCGGCGCACGATGCTGATGCCGAAGCTACTACCCTCGCGGGCCGGCTTCACCACCACCGGTAGGCCCAGTTCCCGGCTGACACGCTCAACCGGTTGTGTTTCACCCCGCCTCAGCACCACGTCAAGGGCCACGGGCAGGCCGGCCAGGCGAAAGCGGTCCTTGGCCATGGGCTTGTCCATGGCCAAGGCGCAGCCCAGCACCCCGGCGCATTGGTAGGGCAGGCCCAAGAGGTCCAGGAGCCCTTGCACGCTACCGTCCTCGCCGCCCCGGCCGTGCAGCATTACCAGGGCCGCGTCCAGGCGGGGGGCCTCCTCAATCAGGCGCACCAAGTCAATGCTGGGGTCCAGGGGCACGGCCTCGTAACGGCTGGGGTCCAGGTTCTTGAGCACCGCGCCGCCGGATTTGAGCGACACCGGCCGCTCGCTGGAGCTGCCGCCCATCAGCACCGCCACCCGCAGTTTGCCCATGATTAATACCCTTTGCCCATTAGCCCCCGCCGGGGGTGTCACTGTTCGCGCCAGACCGGCTCCATCTCGCGCCAGCGCCGGGTCACCTCGTCGGGGGTGTGGCGATGGCCCAGGCTGGCGAAGATCAGGCGCTCCACCTCCAAGGCCCGCCGCCGGCCCTGGGAGATACGCTCCAGGAGCTGGGGGTCATCCTTGCCGTAGCGCTCGGCGATGTAGGCGTAGCGCTGATTGAGGTTGACCAGGCTGTCGTGGTTGACCCGCTTGTCGGCGTAGTATACCACCATGGTTTCGTCCAGGGGGTTGTCCGGTGGCAGGGTGACGTGGTGCAGCACCAGGTAGCTAAGTTGCGCGAAGCCCAGATCGCTAAGGATGGCCGCGCCCTCCAGGTCGTGGCGCCGGGGGGAGCCCAGGCATTGGGTCTTGGCCAGGTCGTGCACGAGGGCCCCGGCCCGGATGGCCCGGCCGTTGAGCGCCACCCCGGCCTGGGCCAGCCAGGAATGGATGAGCAGGGCCACGGCGCAGACCACCTCCGAGTGGCGGCGTATGTTGTCCAGCATGGCGTGGGTGTCCTACAAGCCGGCGATCTCGTCCAGGGAAGGCAAGGGGGGGGCCACCAGGCCGCGCAGGGTCTGTTCCAGCAGGCGGGCCACGAAGGGGTTGAGGTCCAGTTCCTGGCCGTCCACCCGCAGGCTGACGCGGGGGGCCGCCCCAGCCTGGGGGGCCGCCCCGGCCAGGCCCAGGTGCTCCAGCACGAAGCCGGCCACCGCCGCCGGCTGGCCGGCGTCCAAGACCGGCAGGCCGGCCTCCACCCCCGTGCCGCCCCGCCGGGCCAGGGCCAAGAGCCGCCCACCGGCTGGCAAGAGGGGCTCCTTGCCCGGGGCCACCACCTCGATCTTGTCCAAGGCGGCGCTCTTGAAGCCCTCCACCAGCACCAGGTCCAGATCGGCCATGTAGAGCTGGGTGAGTTCGGCGGGGGTGAGGTTGCCGCCGTCGCTGGTCAGCAGGCGCACCCCCCCGGCGTGCACCAGGGCCGCCCGGCGGGCGCCGGCCATTAGGTGGCGGGTGGTGTCCTTGCCCTGTTCGGCGGCGGGCAAGGGCAGGGGCTCAGGGTGGCCGTGGTGTTTGAGCACCCCCAGGGCCAGGCCCCGGCGGCATAGCTCGGCCACCACCGCCGCGACCAGGGTGGTCTTGCCGCTGTTGCTGGCCCCGACAAAACCCAGCAGGGGAGGGCTGGCCATACTCGATGTCAACGGACCATATCCTAGGACTTGGACGGCTTCTTGGCCGAGGCCGGGGCCTTGACCGGCTTGCCATCCCGGGTGAACTGGGTGCCCAGGTCATGGAACTCCTGGAAGCGCCAGCCCTGGGGTGTCTTGACCAGGTAGGCCCGGAAATGGGCCTTGATGGCGTGCTGGTGCCCGGGGTCGCTGGGGCGGGTGAACTGGTGGGACTCCCGGTAGACCACCCCCGCCAGGCCCTTGCCCCGGGGCCAGGCCTTCTCCACCACGAACTTGCTGGCGAATTCCTGCATGTCGCCGAAGTCCCTGGCCATGGCCTCCCGCCACTGGGCCATGGTCATGGTCTGGCCGCCCTGGTAGCGGAAGACCGCCTGGGGCGTGGCCAGGCCGGCCAGGGCGTCCAGGTCCTTCTTGACGAAGGCCGCCGCCGCCTGGTCCAAGAGGGCCTGGGCTTCGGCCTTGAGCTTGGCCTCGTCCCAGGCCAGGGCCGGCCCCGCCAGCAGGGATAAGGCCAGGGCCGCGAGAATTACCAGGGCGCAACGCCTTTTCATGACTCATCTCCCCCTGTGGCATCGAAAGGTTGGTCATACTCTAGCTGCATTGCGTTTGGCCCGTCAAGGAATGCCTGGGCCACCGTCGGCTGGGCAGGGTGGGCCGGGCAGGGGAGGCCCAAAGCGCCCCTTGCCCTGGGCCGCGCCATTTGCTAAACAATAGGGATACCCATACAGATGCACCGCGGAGGATCATTAGGCATGGACCGCAAGATCATGCGCGCTCTGTTGAGCGTGACCGACAAGGGGGGGCTGGTTGATTTCGCCAAGGGTCTCAGCGAGATGGGCGTGGCGCTCATCTCCACGGGCGGCACGGCCAAGGCCCTGCGCGACGGCGGGCTCAAGGTGAGCGACGTGGCCGAGGTCACGGGCCACCCCGAGATGCTCGATGGCCGGGTCAAGACCCTGCACCCGCGCATCCACGGCGGCATCCTGGCCCGCCGCGACGACCCCAGCCACCGCGCCCAACTGGCCGAGCACCACATCGCCACCATTGATCTGGTGTGCGTTAACCTCTACGCCTTCGAGGCCACGGTGGCGGGGCCCGGCTGCACCCTGGCCGACGCGGTGGAGAACATTGACATCGGCGGCCCCTGCCTGATCCGGGCCTCGGCCAAGAACCACCAGGACGTCACCGTGGTCACCGACCCCGGCGACTACGCCGTGGTCTTGCAAGAGATGAAGGCCAACGGCGGCCAGGTCTCCCTGGCCACCCGGCGGCGCCTGGCGGCCAAGGCCTTCCGCCAGACCAACCGCTACGACGGGGCCATCGCCGATTACCTGGAGGGGCAGGTCTAACATCCCGTTTCCCAGGGGAGTGCCATGCCGTTGCGCATCCTGATCGCCGAGGACGAGTCGGTCAGCCGCCAGGTGCTGATGAAGCACCTGTCCCCCCTGGGGCAGGTGGATTTGGCCCTGGATGGCCACCAGGCCGTGGAGGCGGTCTTCGCCTCCCTGCGGGCCGGCCAGGGCTATGACCTGATCTGCCTGGACATCCTGATGCCCAACCTGGACGGCCGGGCGGCGCTGACGGCCATCCGTGACCTGGAGGAGCAGAACGGCCTGCCCCTGGGCCATGGCGCCAAGATCGTCATGACCACGGCCCTGCGCGACGCCGGCAGCATCCTGGGTTCCTTTGGCCAGGCCTGCGACGCCTACCTGGCCAAGCCGGTGACCAAGGAGGGCCTGTTCAAGCAACTCAAGGCCCTGGGGCTGGTGGCGCGGTAGTTTCCTTTTGTTAATTTTGTATCCCAAGGGAGTGACCCATGAAGGTCCTGGTCATCGGCAGCGGCGGCCGCGAGCACGCCCTGGTCTGGAAGCTTGCCCAAAGCCCCCTGGTGGAGGAGCTCTACGCCGCCCCCGGCAACCCCGGCATGGCCGGCGAGGCCGTGTGCGTGCCTATTGACCCCACCGACACCCAGGCGCTCCTCAACCTGGCGGTGGACAAGGGCATAGACCTGGCCGTGGTGGGGCCGGAGCTGCCCCTGACCCTGGGCCTGGCCGACGTCTTCGCCGAGAAGGGCATCCTGGTGGCCGGCCCCAGCCAGTACGCCGCCCAGTTGGAGGGCTCCAAGGCCTTTGCCAAGAGGCTGATGGCCAAATACGGCGTGCCCACGGCGGCCTACCGAGAGTTCGACAACGCCAGCGAGGCCAAGCAGTACGTGCGCTCGGCCGGCCGGCGCCTGGTGGTCAAGGCCGACGGCCTGTGCGGCGGCAAGGGCGTCTTGTTGTGCCAGGACCCCCAGGAGGCCGAGGCGGCCTGCGTGCAGGTCATGGAGGCCCTGGAGTTCGGCCAGGCCGGCTGCAAGGTGGTGGTGGAGGAGTGGCTGGAGGGCGAGGAAGCCAGCTTCCTGGTCTTCACCGACGGGCACACCATCATCCCCATGCCCACCAGCCAGGACCACAAGGCCATCGGCGAGGGCGACACCGGCCCCAACACCGGCGGCATGGGGGCCTATTCCCCGGCCCCGGTGGTCACCCCCGAGATGGCCGAGCGCGTCATGAAGCAGGTCATCCACCCCATGATTGACGGCATGCGCTTGGACGGCACCCCCTACAAGGGCATCCTCTACGCCGGCCTGATGATTGACGCCCACGGCGACTTCAAGGTGCTGGAATTCAACGCCCGCTTCGGCGACCCCGAGTGCCAGCCGCTCCTCATGCGCCTGGACTCCGACCTGGCCGACATCCTCCACAAGCTGGCCCAGGGCAAGCTGCACGAGGCCCAGGTGCAATGGTCCAAAAAGCCCACGGTCTGCGTGGTGCTGGCCAGCGGCGGCTACCCGGGCCACTACGACAAGGGCAAGGAGATCAAGGGCCTGGAGAGCGCGGCCCTGTGCAGCGGGGTGGTGGTCTTCCACGCCGGCACGGCCCTCAAGGAGGGCCGGCTGGTGACCAACGGCGGCCGGGTCCTGGGCGTCACCGCCATCGGCGACACCATCAAGGACGCCATCGAGAAGGCCTACGAGGCCTGCGACCAGATTTCCTGGCAGGGCATGTACTATCGCCGCGACATCGGCCACCGCGCCCTGGCCCGCCTTAAGTCCGACCCCCGCCCCCAGGTGGGAGTGGTCATGGGCTCGGCCTCGGACTGGGAGGTGATGAAGGGCGCCGTGCAGGCCCTCCAGGGCCTGGGCATCCCCTGCGAGGCCCGGGTGCTATCGGCCCACCGCACGCCGCAAGAGGCCGGCGAGTACGCCCGCACCGCCAAGGAGCGCGGCCTCAAGGTCATCATCGCCGGGGCCGGCTGGGCCGCCCACCTGGCCGGGGCCATGGCCGCCGGCACCACCCTGCCCATCCTGGGGGTGCCCATCGCCTCCTCGCCCCTTAACGGCCTGGACGCCCTCTTGGCCACGGTGCAGATGCCCCCGGGCATACCCGTGGGGACGCTGGCCATCGGCGCTGGCGGGGCCAAGAACGCCGGCCTCTTGGCCGCCCAGATTTTGGCCCTGTCCGACCCGGCCCTGGCCGCGCGCCTCATCGAGCAGCGCCAGAAGATGGCCCAGCAAGTCTTGGCGGCGGACCAGGATTTGGCCGGCCGGGTGCCCCCGGCAGGGCAATAACGGGTCGGTTGGCGCCCTGGCCTGGGCCGGAGCCAGCGGGCTCCCGTTGTAAGGTGGCGGAAGGGTAGGGGCAGCGTAGGGCGGGTTAGCGAAGCGTAACCCGCCGAGTACCAAACAAGACGGGCGGGGATAAACCCCGCCCGATCTTCCCGCAAAGCGGCACTCGACCCTCGCGGTCCTCGGCCCAACATTCCCGGGACAATCCCATGCCGGCCACTGTCATCCATCTCGACCCCCGCCACCCCGACCCCGCCGCCTTGGCCCGGGCCGCTGGCGTCCTGGCCGGCGGCGGCCTCATTGTCTACCCCACCGAGACGCTATACGGAATAGCCGCGGATTATCGCAGCGCCGCCGCCTTGGAGCGTCTGGCGGCCCTCAAGGGGCGCCAGGCCAACAAGCCCTTCCCCCTGATCCTGGCCCACGCCGCCGAGGCCGAGGCCCTGGCCGTGGCCATACCCCCCCAGGCCCACGACCTCATGGACCGCTTCTGGCCCGGCCCTCTGACCCTGGTGCTCAGCGCCCGGCCGGGGCTGCATCCTCTTTTATTGTCGGATCAGGGCGGGGTGGGGGTGCGGGTGTCTTCCCATCCCGTGGCCGCCGGCCTGGCCCGCGCCTTAAGCCGGGCCGTCACCGCCACCAGCGCCAACCTGGCCGGCCGCCCGGCTGCCAGCCGCGTCGAGGACTTGGCCTCGGCCCTGGTGGCCGGCGTGGACCTGGTGCTGGACGCCGGCCCCACCCCCGGCGGACCGCCCAGCACGGTGCTGGACTGCCGGGGGTGGCCGCCCAGGCTGCTGCGCGCCGGGGCGTTGAGCCTTCAGGCCTTGGGGCTGGAGCCGCCGACTAGCCGGCCTGAATGCTGAATCAAGATTCATATCAATTGTTTACGTTTTTGCTTCCTTGCAGCAATAACAAATACTTGACCGCATAGGCCGGCAAGGATATGCTCATTTGTCAATCCCATCTCCAGACGCGACCACAGCGCAATGCGGAAGGTGCAGCATGAAAAATTCCTCTGACGTAGTCATCGTTTCCCTGGCCCGCAGCCCCATCGGCGACTTCGGCGGCAGCATGATGTCGGTGCGCGCCTACCAGTTGGCCGCCCAGGTCATTGAGGCCGTGCTGGCCAGGGTGCCGGGTCTGGACCCCGCCCTCTTGGAGGACGTCATCCTGGGCGACTGCTGCCAGGCCCCCGACGAGGCCAACACCGCCCGCACGGCGGCCCTGGCCGCCGGCATCCCCCAGGAAGTGCCGGCAGTCACCATCCAGCGTCAGTGCTCCAGCGCCATGCAGGCCATGGCCCAGGCCGCCATGGCCATCCAGTCCGGCAACGCCGAGATCATCTTGGCCGGTGGCGTGGAGTCCATGTCCAACGCCCCCTACACCCTCCCCCAGGCCCGCTGGGGCGCCCGCCTGCAACACGGCCAGATGATGGACTCCATGTGGGCACTGTTGCACTCCGGCTCCACCCTCTTGGACCCCCCGGGCTACATCATGGGCCAGACCGCCGAGAACCTGGCCCGCAAGTACGGCATCTCCCGCGAGGAGCAGGACACCATCGCCCTGCGCTCGCACCACAACGCCGAGGCCGCCATCAAGGCCGGCAAGTTCGCCGCCGAGATCGTGCCCATCAAGGTCAAGTCCCGCAAGGGCGAGAAGATCGTGGACACCGACGAGCACGTGCGCCTGGGCCTGACCATGCCCGACCTCACGAAGCTCAAGCCCGTCTTCGCCAAGGACGGCACCGTCACCGCCGGTAACGCCTCGGGCCTCAACGACGGCGCCGCCATCACCATCCTGGCCTCCCGCGCCAAGGCTTTAGAATTGGGGCTGACCCCCCTGGCCAGGATCGTGGGCTTCGCCGCCGCCGGCTGCGATCCCAAGATCATGGGCTGGGGTCCCGTGCCCGCCACCCAGAAGCTCTTGAAGAAGACCGGCGTGGCGCTCAAGGACATCGAGCTCATCGAGGCCAACGAGGCCTTCGCCGCCCAGTACCTGGCCTGCGAAAAGGGCCTGGACTTGAACCGCGACATCGTCAACGTCAACGGCTCCGGCATCGGCCTGGGCCACCCCACCGGCTGCACCGGCGCCCGCCTGGTCATCACCCTGCTGGGCGAGATGAAGCGCCGCAACAACACCCTGGGCCTGGCCACCCTGTGCGTGGGCGGCGGCATGGGCATGTCCATGCTGGTGGAGAACGAGTAAGAGATAAGACTGGGGGGACTTTCTTGAAAGAAAGTCCCCCCAGGCCCCCCAAAGAACTTTAGCCTGGCGCGAATTGACGCCGCGCTGACGCGCGGCGGCCAATTCGCGCCAGAACTCAAGTCCTGGGGCGTCCGAGGGGAATTCTTGCCAGAAGCGCCCGCGCCGCGAGGACGGCGGACAAGGGGGGACAAGCCATGGCCCAGACGCCCCAGGGGTTCGAGGTCTTCGAGGCCGAGGTGATCGGCGCCAAGGGTCCCTGCTCCGCCGGCCACCAGGTGGGCGACAAGTTCAGCCTAAGCTGCTGGGACCCCGGCGGGCTGTGCGGTTTCTTCTATCACGACATCTTTGCCAGCCTTAGCCTCATGCAGTTCGGCGGCCAGTACCCCTGGGCCGACAAGGACCGCCTGGAGGTGGTCTGCGTGGACCCCGGCGTGCGGCTGAAGCTGGAGATACGCCGCCAGAAGGCCTAGCGTTAGGGCGCAGCGCGGGGTTGGGGGGCAAGGCGGGTAAGTGTATAGAAATTCGTGTCATTGGGAGGAGCATCTCGGTAGGGATGCGACGAAGCAATCCACCCAATTTATCTGCCTTTAGTGGCGCGGCCCAACGATGCACAAAAAAGATAAAAATAGGGTGGATTGCTTCGCTGTGCTCGCAATGACAGCTACTTCTGAATTTGAAAAGACCACCAGCGCCTCCGCTGAAACATACATATGACTTGCCCCAGTCCCAGGCTCAACCTCTCCCTGAAGGAGCTATTCTCATGCAGTACGACCTGACCGACGAGCAGCGCATGTTGCAGGAGACGGTGCGCAAGATCGCCCAGGAGCAATTATTGCCCGGCGCGGCCGCCCGCGACGCCAAAAACGAGTTCGCCTGGGACGCCGTGGAGATATTCCGCGAGAACGGCCTGTTCGCCTGCGACTTCAAGGAGGAGTACGGCGGGGCCGAGATGGGCGTCTTGGCCTTTTGCCTGGCCGTGGAGGAGGTGGCCAAGGTCTGCGGCTCCTCGGCGGTGATCCTGTTGGTGCACGAGCTGGGCTCCATGCCCATGATGCTGGCCGGCTCGCCCGAGCAGAAGAAGAAGTGGTTCCCCGGCCTGGCCAGCGGCGAGCATTTGGTGGCCTTTGGGCTCACCGAGCCGGGAGCCGGCTCCGACGCCGGGGGCCTGCGCACCAAGGCCGTGAAAAAGGGCGACAAGTACATCATCAACGGCAGCAAGCAGTTCATCAGCCACGCCGACGTGGCCCAGTATGTCTGCGTGGCCGCCCAGACCGACCCCTCCAAGCCGGCCCACAAGGGCGGCCTCTCCATCATCGTGGTCGAGAAGGGCGCGCCGGGCTTTAGCATCGGCAAGCATGAGGACAAGATGGGCATCCGGGGCTCCACCACCTGCGAGCTGGTCTTCGAGGACTGCGAGGTGCCGGCCGAAAACATCCTGGGCCAGGAGGGCGACGGCTTCCATATTCTCATGAAGACCCTGGACTTCACCCGCCCCTGCGTGGCCGCCCAGGCCTTGGGCATCGCCCAGGGCGCCCTGGACTACGCCGTGGCCTACGCCAAGGAGCGCCAGCAGTTCGGCAAGCCCATCATCAGCTTCCAGGGCCTCAACTGGATGCTGGCCGACATGGACTGCCAGGTGGAGGCCGCCCGCCAGATGGTCTACAAGACCTGCGCCATGTTCCAGGAGGTGCCCAAGGACCTCTCGCGGGTGCCCAAGGAAGCCATCCGCCTCTCGGCCATGAGCAAGCTGTTCGCCGCCGAGACGGCCATGAAGGTCACTACCGATGCCGTGCAGGTGCTGGGCGGCTACGGCTACGTCAAGGAGTACCCCGTGGAGCGCATGATGCGCGACGCCAAGATCACCCAGATCTACGAGGGCACCAGCCAGGTGCAGAAGATGGTCATCGCCGCGGGTTTATGATTAGCGTAAAGGCTATCATGGCGTAATATTTGTGATTTCATGGGGCGGGGTTTATCCCCGCCCTTTTTTATCCGGGTAGGGGCGGAAGCAGTGCCTTGCGCCGCCCCTTGGACAACTTGGCCCGACCGTGCTAACGTGAAATGACGGAAAGGGACCGCCGCCCATGCCGGCTGCGTCCTTGACCCATATCCCCGCTTGCGAGGTGCCTGGCCATGGTGGAAGTATCCGACGATCCCGTGCGCTTGGAGGGCGACGCCGCCCTGCGCGAGAAGGTGGGGCGGCTGACCAAGGAGCTGGACCGCCTGGAGAACCGCAACCAGAAGGTCTGCGCCGCTTTCCGGGGGGCACTGACCGCCGTGGCGGGCCTGGGGGCTGGACCCCACGTCAAGGCCGTGGACAAGGCCCTCAAGGAGATGAAGAAAGTGGCGGCGGCCAAGTCCGTGGACCCCCAGGCCCTGGACACGGTCGTGGACCACCTCAAGACCGCCCTGATGGCCGCCCCCGAGGATCGTGACCAGTCGGTCAGCGTGCGCGAGGAAGACGAACGCCCGGCCCTGGCGGCCCCGGGCGAGCAGGCCAGCCAGCCTGACTCGGGGGCCACGGCCGCCGGGCACGTGGCCCTGGCCCTTTTGGAGGGCCTGCGCCTGGGCCAGCCCGAGTTCGACGCCCACCTGGAAAAGGCCATCGTGCAGCTCAATGCCTTCATCCAGTCCGGGCAGGTGCGGCCGGCCATGGCCCTGTTGGTGGACCTTTTGGCCCACTACCGCCAGGTGCACACCCAGGAGCGCCTGGCCGCCGAGTTGGCCCTCAAGGAGGTATTGAAGGAAGTATTCAACACCGAGAATGAACTGGCTGATTTGTTCCAGCAGACCCAGCGCCAGATATCCCAGGCCGGCCAGACCTACGAAGACAAGATGACCTCCCAGATGGGGCGGTTGGTGCAGGAGGTGGTGGACGCCAAGGACCTCAACACCCTCAAGTCCTCGGCCCTGGAGCACATCCGGGCCATGCGCGACCACATCCGCGCCCAGCGCGCCCAGGAAAAGGAGATGCTGGCCCGCACCCAGGGTGAGCTGGCCAAGGTGTGCGAGTCCCTGGACTGCGCCCGCCAGCGCATGGAGCAGGTGGAGCAGATCAGCCAGCGCTTGAGCCAGGAGGCCCTGACCGACCCCCTGACCAAGTCCTGGAACAAGCGCGCCCTCACCGCCCGGCTGGCCAGCCTGCTCAAGGAGGGGACGGGCGGCGGCCATGCCCTGATCGTGTTCGACATAGACAAGTTCAAGGCCATCAACGACAATTTCGGCCACCAGGCCGGCGACCGCGCCCTGCAGGCCATCGCCCAGCAGGCGGCGGCCTCCTTGCGCCAGCACGACGTGCTCTACCGCTACGCCGGCGATGAGTTTGTGATATTGCTGGAGAACACCCCCCTGGCCGACGCCGTGGCCGTGGCCGAGCGGGTGCGCCAGGCCGCCCTGAACATTCGCTTCACCTATCGCGGTTCCCAGGAGCTGCACATCACCGTCTCCCTGGGGGTGGCCCCGTCGCGCCCCAACGACACGCCGGAGACCCTCTTCGAGCGGGCCGACAAGGCCCTGTACGCAGCCAAGAACCAGGGCCGCAACCGGGTGGTCCAGGGCTGAGCCCCACCCCGGACCAGCTTGACCAGCTAGTCAGTGTGATTTGGAGGCCTTTCGGCGCCGCCGGAGGGCCTTTTATATATTATACGAGCAATATCAGCAAGATATCTGGTAGATATTAAAATATACAATAAAAACAGACTAGTCCATGAAGGCGGCGGCTTTGGCGCCCCCGGCCGGGGCGCGCGGAGGTAGGTTCGTGCCCGAAGCGCCGTGTATGTGACCAACAAGTCAAATAGCGTGTCTAGGGCCTGGCGCCGTAGGGGGGCCGTAAGGGGGCCGTAGGGGCTGGGCAAGAAGGAGCAAAATCCCGGCGGTTCTTTTTTGTGCCCCGCCTCGCCGCCCGGCCATACCGCGCCCCGCCGGTGCGGGGGCACCACCGAGGCGGCCAAGTCTTGGGGGCTGGGGCCAGCCTTGAGGCTGACTCTCGCCAGGACCAGGCGTAACGCGCGAGCCGCCCTCCGGCGATTAAGAATGGCCGGGCTAGAGGCGGGGCACGGGGTCTGGTTGGAAGAGGAAGGCCGGGGGTTGCTGGCCCCAGCCTGTTGTGGCTACAGCCTGGAACGGGAGTCGGCGGCGCTGGCCAATGCCACAAACCCTCCCGACTCGTTTACGCCCAGCGGCGGGCACGCCGCCCGGGCTAGAGGCGGGGCACGGGGTCTGGTTGGAAGAGGAAGGCCGGGGGTTGCTGGCCCCAGCCTGTTGTGGAGACAGCCTGGTACGGGAGCTGGCGGGGCTGGCCATCGCGGCAGCCTACCCGACCCGTTTACGCCCAGCCCGGGGCACCGGGCCGGGAGCCGCCAGCCTTGGCTATTGCCAGGGGGCCGCCCGACCCGTTAACGCCCACCCAGGCACT
Organism: Desulfarculus sp.; assembly: GCA_016208115.1. Taxonomy (GTDB): domain Bacteria; phylum Desulfobacterota; class Desulfarculia; order Desulfarculales; family Desulfarculaceae; genus JACRDC01. Next base: position 2,384 of record JACQYR010000064.1, on the reverse strand, counting down.
GGGTTAGCCCTTGATGACGGCCAGGGGGCGGGTGCGGGCCACCAGGGTGGCCAGGCCGGCGCCGTGCATGACGCCCACCACCGTGGCCACGTCCTTGTAGGCCTCGGGCATCTCCTCGGCCAGGGTGGCGCGGCTTTTGGCCCGCACCAGGATGTGCTGGGCCAGGAGTTCCTGCTCCAGGCGGCGGCCCTGACCCAGCTTCTTGGCCTGGGTGCGGCTCATGGCCCGGCCCGCCCCGTGGGCCGAGGAGGCGAAGGTCTGTTCTTCGGCCAGGGCGGTGCCCTTGAGCACGTAGGAGGCCCGGCCCATGTCGCCGGGCACCAGCACCGGCTGGCCCACGGCGCGGTAGCGGTCCGGCAGCTCGGGGTGGCCGGGACCCAAGGCCCGGGTGGCGCCCTTGCGGTGCACCCACACCGGGCGGGGCCGGCCTTGCACCTGGTGGGTCTCCAGCTTGGCCACGTTGTGGGCCACGTCGTAGACCAGGCCCAGGCCCAGGGCGGCGGGACCCAATCCCAGGGACTGGCCGGTTATATCCCGCAGGCGCATGGTTAGCATCTGGCGGTTGTTGAAGGCGAAGTTGGCCGCCGCCGCCATGGCCCCCAGGTAAGCTCGGCCATTCTCGCTGGCTGGCCGGGTGGCCACCAACTGGCGGTCGCGGGGGTGAATGGCCTGGGGGTCGCGGCCCAGGATGCGCAGGTAGTCGTCGCAGACCTGGTGGCCCAGGCCCCGGGAGCCGGAGTGGATCCATACCACCAACTGCCCCTCGGTCAGGCCGAAGGCCTGGGCGGCTTGCGCGTCGTAGACCTGGACCACCTCGCCCAGCTCCAGGAAGTGATTGCCCGCCCCCAGGCTGCCCGCCTGGTCGCGGCCCCTTTGCATGGCCCGCTGGCTCACCGCGTCGGGGTCGGCGCCCTGGAGCGCCCCGCCGGCCTCGCAGAACTCCAGGTCCGCCGGGCTGCCCCAGCCCCGGCCCACGGCCCAGGCCGCGCCCAACTCCATGACCCGCCGAAGGTCAGGGTCCCCCAGGCGCTGCGGCCCGCCCTCGCCCACCCCGGCCGGCACCCCGGCGGCCAGGGCGTCTATCAGCCGGGTCAGGGGCTGGCCGGTCAGGTCGGCGGCGGCCAGCTTGCTGCGCAACAGGCGCACCCCGCAGTTGATGTCATAGCCCACCCCTCCGGGGCTGACCACGCCCTCCACGGGATCAAAGGCCGCCACCCCCCCGATGGGAAAGCCGTAGCCCTGGTGGGCGTCGGGCATGGCCAGGGCCGGCCCCACGATGCCCGGCAGGCAGGCCACGCCGTAGAGCTGGTCCAGGGTGCCGTCCTTGGCCAGGTGCGCCAAGAGGTCGGCGTCGGCCAGCACCAGGCCTTCGGTGAGCATCTCGCCGTGGCGGGGCAGACGCCAGCGATAGGCGTCCACCTGCTGTAGTACGTCAATACTTATGGGCATTTCATACGTCCATTATCACCCGCGCCCGCCAGCCCGCGCCCAGCGGCGTCACGCTGGCCTGGTGGTAGGTCACGGCCTTGACCGGCTCGCCGGCCTCGTGCCCCGGCCCTCGAGGGATCACCCCCAGGCGCCCGGCCAGACGGACGGGGCTTAGTTCAGCCACCTCCAGGGCCACGCTGATGAGCCCCTCGCCGTCCAGGCGATAGACCACCTCGTTGAGTAGCTCCACCAGCAATTCGGCGTAATCCCGTCCCTCCAAGTCCACGGGCAGCCAGGCGATCTCCCCCTGGCGCGGCCCGGCGGTCATCAGCCGCGACAGGGCCTCCACCGCCGCCGCCATCAGCTCGGGCAGGGAGTCGGCCTCCACCCATAGCCCCAGGTCGGCGGTGTGGGTCAAGGTGCCGTGGCGGGCGGCCAATTGCCTTCTCCGTGAAAAGCTATTAGCCTATTATAATACAACTCGTGCCCAGGGGTCCGGCCCACCGTTGGCCATGCGGCCCCGCGTCGGGGATGGCGGTCAAACACTTTGGGGGAGGATAAGCAATGCGTATGAAATCATTGGCCATGTTTACGGTGATGCTGCTGGTGCTTGGCGCTGGCGCGGCCCTGGCCGACCAGGGGCCGCAGGCCCAGGGGCCGGGCATGGTGCCGGCGGGCAAGTGGCAGGTGGGCCTGGCCAGCACCTGGCTTTCCAGCGAGCGCTTTCAGGATACCACCGAATTCTCCAGCGAAAACGGCACGCCCGGCTCCGAGCCCTCCACCAACCTCAAGATTCGCAACGACCGCCTGCACCTGGCCACGGTCTCCTATGGCCTGCACCGCCGCCTGACCCTCACCGCCCGGGCCGGCATGGCCGAGGGCGGTCTGATCGCCGAGACCCTGTCCAACGGCCTATGGGAGGCCAAGCTGAAGCCGGTCTTCGTCTGGGGCCTGGG
>JACQYR010000063.1 GCA_016208115.1 Desulfarculus sp. | reverse complement strand
CAGGGCCGGGTCAGCGATCACCGCATCGGCCTGACCCTCTACAAGCTGGAATACATCATGGAGGGCGACCTCTCCGAGCTGATTCCGCCCCTGATCTCCCACTTCCAGGCCGAGGCGTTGAAGGCCTCGGGGACCTAGCCGCGAGCCGCGGCGGGCGATAACGGGTCGGCTAGGGCTCTCGCCGTGGCAAGCGCTGGCGGCTCCCGTTGCGGGGTTCCCCCTGGGGTCATTGCGAGGCGGCGTTTGGCCACCGTAGCAATCTCTTCTTTCCGTCAGGTAGCGAATGCGGGCCAGGAACGGGGAAAGATAAAGTTTTGCCTTGATGTAGGGGCGGGGTATATCCCCGCCCGTGTATTTGCACCAAAGCAAGACGGGCGGGGATAAACCCCGCCCCATGAAAAACAAAAATTGCGGCGACAATTGTCCGTTCCCCATCCCCTGATTTGGGCATAAGCTCAGCCATGACCGAAACCTGGACCATCGGCCGGCTCATACCCTGGGCCGCCCAATACCTGGCCAAGTACCAGGTGGCCGCCCCGCGCCTGTCGGGCGAGCTGATGCTGACTTTGGTCCTGGGCTGCACCCGCGTGGACCTGTACCTGCGCCACGAACAGCCGCTCAACCCCCAGGAGCTGGCCGCCTTCAAGGCCCTGCTGCTGCGCCGGCGCGGGCAGGAGCCCCTGGCCTACATCCTGGGCCAACGGGAGTTCTACGGCCTGGACCTGGAGGTCGGCCCCGGGGTGCTGGTGCCCCGGCCCGAGAGCGAGCACCTGGTGGAGGAGGCCTTGAAGCGTCTCCAGGACCAGGAGCGCCCCCGACTGCTTGATTTGTGTACGGGCTCCGGGGCCGTGGCCTTGGCCTGCCTGGCCCACCACCCGGGGCTGACCGCCGTGGGCGTGGACATCTCGCCGGCGGCCCTGGACTTCGCCCGCCGCAATGGGGCAAGACTGGGCCTGGAGGGGCGCGCGCAGTGGCTCTTGGGCGACCTGTGGCAGCCCCTGGCGGCGGCCGGCGGTTTCTTCGAGGTCATCACCGCCAACCCGCCCTACGTGCGCGAGGACGAGTGGGCCGGGCTCTCCCCCGAGGTCAAGGACTTCGAGCCCCGCCAGGCCCTGGTGTCCGGCGCGGGCGGCCTGGAGGTGCTCGAGCAGATACTGGTGGGCGCCCGGGCTTTCCTGCGCGCCAACGGCTGGCTGTTCATGGAGATGGGCCAAGGCCAGGCCGCCCAGGCCCTGGACCTGGCCCGGGGGGTGGGCATCTATCAGGAGGTGTCAACGGTCAAGGACCTGGCCGGCATCGAGCGAGTGCTCTGCTGCCAGCGGGGGGACTACGGCTAGGCCGCGAGCGGAGGGTGGGGATATAGGGACCGGAAGGTGGGGAGAGGTCCCCTGGGGGTTTCTGTTCCGTGACAACCGTGCTGGGGCGGGGTAGACCCCCGCCCGCTTATTTTCTGGTGCAAGCCCCCGGCGGGAGCCGCCAGCCTGGGTGGGGAGAGCAACACACCCGACCCGTTTATGCCCCCCGCGGCTCGCGGCCAGCCCCCCTGCCATAGTTCAACAAGCCCCTGGCGGGAGCCGCCAGCATGGGTGGGGAGAGCAACAAACCCGACCCGTTTATGCCCCCCGCGGCTCGCGGCCAGCCCCCTGGCATAGTTCAACAAGCCCCTGGCGGGAGCCGCCAGCCTGGGCGGGGAGAGCAACACACCCGACCCGTTTATGCCCGCCGCGGCTCGCGGCCCCTGGTCAGGGGGCCAGCAAAAGTGTTAGATTGAAGTATCATCGGCCGTTGGCCGGGGATGGCGCGGACCCTGCCGGTCCAGCCGGGGAGAGGCTTGTGACCCCAGCGCGCGAGATGCTCCGGCGCCCCGCCTTCCAGTGGGTGCTGTTCCTGTTGGGCCTGGCGCTGTGCTATTGGCCGTTCTTGGTCTTCGGCGAGCAGTGGCCCCAGCCCCTGGCCTACTATTACCTGCTGGCGGTCTGGGCCTTCATGGTGCTGGCCCTGTACCTGCTCAGCCGGGCTTTAAGGCCGCGCCTGCCCCGCGACAACCAGCGCCCGGGCGAGTCGCCCCCCGCCGGCCAGGGCGGCGCCTGATGTTCAACTCCCTGGCGGTCATCGCCATCTTCTGCATGTACATGGGCTTGCTCTTCGCGTTGGCCCTGTGGGCCGAGCGCGAGAGCCTGGCCGGCCGCAGCAAGGTCAACAACCCCTATATCTACTCGCTGTCGTTGGCGGTGTACTGCACCACCTGGACCTACTACGGCTCGGTGGGCGTGGCCGCCACCGGCGGCATGCTCTTCATGACGGTGTACCTGGGCCCCACCCTGGGCATCATCTTCTGGTGGACCCTGTTGCGCAAGCTGGTGCGCCTGAAGGCCAGCCACCACATCACCTCCATCGCCGACTTTATCAGCGTGCGCTACGAGAAGTCGGAAACCCTGGCGGCCATCGCCACCCTGGTGGCGCTGTTGGGCAACATGCCCTACATCGCCCTGCAGCTCAAGGCCATCTACTCCACCTTCGCCATCATCACCAGCGACGAGGGCATGGCCAGCGCCTGGGTGGGCACCAACGTGGGTCCCCTGATCGTGCTCTTGATGGTGGTCTTCACCATCATCTTCGGCGTGCGCCGCCTGGATCCCACCGAGCGCCACGAGGGCATGGTCATGGCCGTCGCCGCCGCGTCGCTGATTAAGCTGGTGCTCTTCTTGGCCGCCGGCGTCTCCGTGGTCTACTTTCTCTTCGACGGCTTCGGCGACCTCTTCGGCCGCCTGGCCCGGGCCGTGGACTCCGGGCGGCTGCCGGCGCTCACCCAGGATAACTCGGCGGTCAAGTGGACCACCTACCTGCTCTTGTCCATGAACGCCATCCTGTTTTTGCCCCGCCAGTTCCACATCGCGGTGGTGGAGAACAAGAGCGAGAAGCACATCCGCCAGGCCATGTGGCTTTTGCCCCTGTACATGCTTCTCATCAATATCTTTGTCTACCCCATCGCCATGGCCGGTCTCTTGATGGGCCATCCCGTGAACCAGGCCGACCTGTACGTGCTCAGCCTGCCGCTGCAGAACGGCGACCCCTGGCTGGCGCTGTTGGTCTTCATCGGCGGCTTCTCGGCGGCCACCAGCATGGTGCTCATCAGCTCCATGACCATGGCCACCATGATAACCAACGACCTCTTGCTGCCCCTGGTGGGGCGGGTGCGGCGCCTGCGCTTTTTGGAGCGTCACCTGCTGGAGTGCCGCTGGGTGGCGGTGCTGTTGTACATCCTGTTGGGCTACTGGTTTGAGCGGCGGGTGGGCGAATCCCTGATGCTGGTGCACATCGGCATGATCGCCTTCGCCTGCATGCTGCAATTCGCCCCGGCCATCCTGGGGGGGATATTCTGGCCGGGGGGCAACAAGGCCGGCGCCATCCTGGGGCTGTCGGCGGGCTTCTTGGTCTGGTGTTACACCTCCCTGGTGCCCAACCTGGTGCGCGGCGGCTGGTTCACGCAGGAGTTGATGCAAGAGGGACCCTGGGGCGTCTCCTGGCTTCGGCCCGAGCACCTATTGGGCGTCAGCGCCATGGACCCGGTGAGCCACACCGTGCTCTTCAGCATGATCTGCAACCTGGGCTTATACGTGCTGGGCTCCTTGTACTTCAAGCCCAGCCAGGAGGGCCAGTCCCATGCCGAGGAGTTCGTGGGGGCCCTATCCAGCGGGGCCATGTTCGAGCGCACCGGCCGGCGCGAGGCTTACATTGACCTGGCCGCCAAGCGCGAGAGGGTAGAGAGGCTCCTGGGCCGCTTCTTTGACCGGGCCAAGGCCGCCTACATGGCCCAGCGCTGCATCCAGGCCGTGGGGCTAACCGGCAAGGGGCGCATCACCATCACCGAGCTGGCCGAGGTGTACAACGAGGTGGAGAAGTACCTGGCCGGCTCGGTGGGCTCGGCGGCGGCCCACAAGGCCCTGGGCAAGGCCGGGCTGTTCAGCGGCCGCGAGTCCCAGGAGCTCGGCGAGGTCTACGCCGAGATACTGGCCAACCTGCGCGCCCGGCCCCAGGACCTCATCCGGCGCATAGACTTCTACCAGGAGCGCGAGCAACTCATCAGCGCCCACGCCGGCGAGCTGGAGGAGAAGGTCTTGCAGTTGCAGGACCAGATACTCATGCGCCTGCAGGCCGAGGCCCGGCTGCGGGAGTCGGAGGAGCGCTACCGCACGGCCATAGAGAGCAGCAACGACGGGGTGGCCATCATCAAGGACGGGCGCTTTTTGTTCTTCAACAAGAAGTTCGCCGAGATGTTCGGCTATGGCCGGCGGGCCGAGATCGTTGACAAGCCGGTGTCGGCCATCGTGCACCCCGACGAGAAGCTGGCGGTGATGGAACTGAGCCTGGCCCGCCAGGAGGGGCGCGATGTCCCCCGGCGTTACGACTTCAAGGGCGTGCGCAAGGACGGCACCCCCTTGTGGGTGGGGGTGAGCGCCACCACCACCACCTTCAGGGGCGAGGCGGTGGTGCTGGCCTACGTGCGCGACGTCACCGCCCGCCGCCAGGCCGAGGAGGACATCCGCAACCTCTCGCGGCGGCTCATCGCCGGCATCGAGGAGGAGCGCAAGCGCTTGGCCGCCGATCTGCACGACGAGTTCGGCCAGGCCCTGACCGCCCTGCACTTCGGGGTGCAGGCCCTGGAAGACACCCTGCCCGAGGACGACCCTCGGCGGGGCCGCTGCCGCCAACTGGTGGAGGTGATCGAGGGGCTGGCCGACAACATCCGCAAGATATCGAGCGATCTTCGGCCCGACATGCTGGACCACCTGGGCCTGGTCTCCACCATGGAGTGGTACGTGGGCGACTTCCGTAAGCGCTGGCCGGCCCTGGAGGTGGACTTCCAGGCCGTGGGCTTCGCCATCAAAAAGCGCCTGGATCCCCGCCTGGAGATCGTCCTGTACCGCCTGCTGCAGGAGGGGCTGAACAACGTGGTCAAGCACTCCCAGGCCAAGCAAGTGAGCGTCAAGCTGACCTACAGCCATCCCCGGGTGATCTTCATCATCCAGGACGACGGCCTGGGCTTCAAGCAGGAGACCGCCCCCGGCCTGGCCGGCCTGGGCCGGGGCGGCGTGGGTCTGATCGGCATGCGCGAGCGGGTGGCCTCGGTGGGCGGCTTCATCGAGATACGCTCCCTGCCCGGCAAGGGCACCCTCATCCGCGCCGAGCTGCCCGTGGAGCAGCCCGACTCCGCCGGCGAGGAGTAAGCCCGGCGGTACCAGGCGTGGCCCCAATCTGGGGTTGTGCCCGGTGGGGGCCACGGCGTAGAGTTGAGGAGCGCGCGCCAATCCCGACCGGCGGGCAAGCGGCCATCCTCATGGGGGATCGCCAGTCATGACCAAGATACGTATCCTGATCGCCGACGATCACGCCGTGGTGCGCTCGGGGCTCAAGCAGCTCTTGGGCGCCCAGCCCGACATGGAGGTGGTGGGCGAGGCGGGCGACGGCCTGGAGGCCCTGGGCCTGGCCAAGTCGCAGAAGCCCGACGTCATCATCCTGGACATCGGCATGCCCGGAGTCAGCGGCCTGGAGGCGGTGAGCCTGATAAAGGAGGCGGTGCCCTCCTGCCAGATCGTGGTTCTGACCATGCACGGCAAGGAGTCCTTCGTGCGCCAGGTCTTAAGCTCCGGGGCCCTGGCCTACGTGCTCAAGGCCTCGCCGGTCTCCGACGTGCTGGAGGCGGTCAAGGCCGTGCACCGGGGGGAGTATTTCCTCTCCTCCAAGATCGAGGCCGAGGTGGTGGGCGCCTACCTGGACAGCCGCAAGCAGGCCCCCACCCCCCGGGGCTATGACCTCTTGTCCGAGCGCGAGCAACAGATATTCCGCCTGGTGGCCGAGGGAAATTCCACCAACCAGATAGCCGACGTCTTGTGCGTCAGCCCCAAGACCGTGGAGAAACACCGCACCAACATCATGAAGAAGCTGAGCCTGAAAGACCGGCTCGACATGGTCAAGTATGCGGTAAAAATAGGCATTATTGATCCGCAGCTCTGGCAGGACTAATATTAATTCAAAGCCATCCATGGCTTTGAATGCCTATCGGCCGGGCAAAACGCGGTTTTGCCCGGCCTCCCAGGCGCTTCGCGCCAGGCGGGCCATCTCCCGGGGTCCCCAAAATAGCGCGGCTTTTTTGGGGTGGTTCTTGGCCCGCATACCAAGTTGCGATTAAACTACCCACGTGATCGCAACTTGGTATAAAACCGGCCCCACGCCGGAGCGCCTGTCCCCCAGCCTCCTCTTGCCCCCGCCCCCGAGGTAGGGGATTCCCCCCCAAAAATACGGGTTGCCACCCATGGACAGCCATGGCCCCCCTTGGCCATGATGGGGTCAAGGTCACAAGCCTGGCCGAGCGGGCGTTGGCCAGGCCCACCGCTTAAACCGGAACCCAAAGGTAGGAGGATGTCATGGGCATGACGGCAAAGGAAATGGTGGAGTCGCCAGACTTCAAGAAGCTGGTCTCCACCAGGTGGAAGGTTTCCCTGACCCTGCTTTTCTTGTGCTGCGCCAGCTACTACGGCTACATCCTGCTGGTGGCCCTGAACAAGCCCTTCATGTCCCAGAAGATCGGCGAGTTCACCACCATGGGCATTCCCATCGGCATCGCCACCATCGTGGCCTCCTTCGTGCTGACCCTGATCTACGTGGTCTGGGCCAACACCAAGTACGACCCCGAGGTCAAGCGCCTCAAGGAAAAGATCACAGGGTAGGGGAGGGATAAAACGATGCAGCCAGCAGCCGCAGCCGCGCAGACCGCCATCGGCAGCCCGACCGCCTCGGGCATCATTTTCTTCTTCGCCATCGTCTGCCTGACCCTGGCCATCACCTATTGGGCCGCCAAGCGGACCAAGACCACCAAGGAGTTCTATGCCGCCGTACGCCACTGGCTGGCTGGTGGGCTGGCCGGTGCTGATGTTCCTCATCGCCGAGCCCCTGCGCAACCTGGGCAAGTACACCTTCGCCGACGTGGTGGCCTACCGCCTCAAGCAAAAGCCGGTGCGTATCGCCAGCGCCGTGGGCGGCGTCATCACCCTCTTGACCTACACCATCGCCCAGATGGTGGGCGCCGGCAACCTCATCAAGCTGATGTTCGGCATTGACTACGTGGTGGCCGAGATCATCGTGGGCTGCGTCATGCTGGCCTACGTGCTCTTCGGCGGCATGATCGCCACCACCTGGGTGCAGATCATCAAGGCCGTGCTGCTCCTCTCCGGCGTCACCCTGCTGACCATCCTGGTGCTGGCCCAGTTCGGCATGAACCCGGCCAACCTGTACCAGGCGGTGGCCGAGAAGTATGGCCAGACCCAACTAGAGCCCGGCACCATGGTCACCACGCCCCTGGAGGCCGTGAGCCTGGGCCTGGCCCTGATGCTGGGGTTGTTGGGCCTGCCCCACATCCTCATGCGCTTCTACACCGTGCCCGACGCCCGCGCCGCCCGCATCAGCGTGGTCTACGCCACGGGCTTCATCGGCTACTGGCTTCCTCGCCGCCGTGGCCTTCGCCACCATCCTGGCGGTGGTGGCCGGCCTGACCCTGGCCGGCGCCTCGGCTCTGTCCCACGACATCTTCCTCAACGTGGTGCGCAAGGGCCAGGCCAGCGAGCAGGAGCAGGTCAAGGTGGCCAAGATCGCCACCGTGCTCTTCGGCATCTGCGCCGTGCTCCTGGGCATCCTCTTCAAGGGCCAGAACGTGGCCTACATGGTGGGGCTCACCTTCGCCATCGCCTGCTCGGCCAACTTCCCGGCGCTGTTGCTGTCCATCGTCTGGAAGAAGTTCACCACCATGGGCGCGGTGTGGTCCATCATCACCGGCACCGTGCTCTCCGCCGGCATGATTATCCTGAGCCCCACCGTGTGGGTGGAGGTCCTGGGCAACAAGGCCCCCATCATCCCCTTGCGCAACCCGGCCATCGTCTCCATGACCGCAGCCTTCGTGGTGGGCGCGGTGGTCTCCCTGATGGCCCCCGATCCCGAGGCCGAGGAGAAGTACGTGGGCCAGACGGTCCGCGAGTACCTGGGCATCGGCTCCGAGTAAGCCACCTCACCGGGGTCCGGGGCCTGTAGGGGTCCCGGGCCTCGGACCCAACCGCAGGCGGGCGCGTCAACCGGCGCGCCCGCCGTTTTTCTGTGGGGGGAGTGACGGCGGGGGGTGGCCCGAAAAAGGTGTGGCCCCCGCCAGTGAGCGGGGGCCACGCCTCCTCGATCAAGAGAGGGTTACTTGGGGATATACCCCACCTTGACCGTGAGAGGGTCGCCAGCGGGCTTGTCGCCTAGCAGGGGCGAGACGGTTACTTCGGTGCCGGGCTCAAGATTAGCCAGGGCCAAGTTAATGGCGCCACTTTCGGTTAGCGCTATCTTGCCAGACCCCAAGCGTTGAGCCTTGGCCCCATCCGGACATTCGAAGCCCGTCAAACTGGCGCCCTTGACCGCCAGGACATAGGCCTGAGGCTTTTGGTCTGTGCTGGCCGAGTCGCCGCCGCCAGGAGCAGCGCAGCCGGAGGTTTCTTTCTTTGTCTTTTTAGAAGAGGTGGGCTTAGCCCTCGGCTTTTGATCCCTAATCTTAACGTCTATGGGCAGCTTGCCGGTGTTGTCCGGCGCGCTCATGATGGTTGAGACGGAGGAATCGAGCTTCACCGATGGCTTTTCTGGCTTTTCGGGCACCAGGTAGCATGAGTAATGTTCATCTTGGTCGCATTCTGGTTTGTCTTTATTCTTGCTTGTGCGGAAAACCAAGGTGATTTTGTCTATATTATTACCCTCAAGGCCCAGGCCTTTAAGAGAGGGGAAAATAAACTTAAGGTTGCCGCCCTTGGCCAAGGCAACAGTCTGTTCACCTCGGCTTATTGCTGGCAGAAAATACGACCTTCCACTAGACAGAACTTCTAGCAATACATCTTTCACGGTCCTCGGGCCACGAGGGCATATCCCTAAATCAACGAAACAGGCAGGGTTTTCTTCTAGGATTTCATTGGAAACAGTCGCTACCAGTACGTCACCCCTCACATTGGCTCCTGGAGGCGATGATTGCTCCTGGAGCCAGACCGTTATGTTGGTGCGGCGGCAGGGCAGGGAAAACGTAGTAACATCATATTTGGCCCCGCAGCGTACCATTAAGAGGTCTAGCCAAAGTGTATAATGTTTTTTTCTGGGCAGTCCAAGTTTATTTTTGGCTACCTCATGAAACGTTTTCTGGTCATTTGAGTTAGCCAAACTCATTAACTCCTCAAGAACCTCTGGCGTTAGTTTATCTTTCTCCTCATCATTAAGTATTGTATGGGCTTGCAGTCTGGCGAAGTCCTTGGCCTGCTTCTCGCTGCGCCTATCCAATTCCTTGCCGGTTACGGCATTAACAAAATCGGTGCGGGCCAAGACCGCCATCTTGCCAGGGCGAATGTCTTTATTTGGCTTGGGTACCAGCAAGAGCAGGTTGAGATGATGGGTGCGTGGCACCATGGCGTAGGCCTTATCCCCCAAGCGATATGCCCCCATGCGTATCCGCAAGGTATTTTCGGAGATGCGGGCCACGGTAAAGAGGCTATTGAATTCCTGGCTAATGGATGACTGAATTTTATCATAAACAGCCCCTATATCGCCGCCGGCCGCTCCCTGGGTGGCCAGAGAGAGACTGGCCGACAACTTCAGCAGGAACTCATGACTGCGCGCCGCCAGAGCCATCTCCAGATTGTCGGAAATAAGTAACGGTATTACCCGGGGAGCACGTTCCATTACAGGCTGTTCTGGACTTACCGGTATTTGGAAAAAGGTCAGCATGGTGTAAGCATCATAGGGCTCGTTGCGGGCCTTGGGCATCAGGCTCACCTGCAAACGCACCAAATAGGGCTGGTAGTCCTGCCCGATGGTAGCATTGTGCAGGTAGGAGTTGAGCACCTGCACTTCCTGATAGAGGGCGGTAGCCGCCAAGTGGCGTAGCATGGGGTCCACGTTCAAGGCGCCTTCCGGGGCCTTCAGGTTTGCCGCTTCCTTGCCAGCCAATTGGTTGCTGGGCGTGTACTGAGCAGCTGGTTTTTGGGTATATTCAGATTTATCTTCGGTACTCACTTTCCCTTCTTCAGAGATTTTTTTGGTGATGCCGCCTGACTTGGTCACCTCTGGTAGGGCCGGTGGAGTGATCTGTGCACTTAGCCCAGCCACGACTTTTTCTTCCAGCCGTGCGCTCAAAGGCAAAACCTGTTCCAATGCCGTCTTGCCAGAAATCTCAAACTGGGGTTGCAGGCGCTGAACATAGTCTTCCCAGGGTGCAATCGATAACACCGCCACATGGCTATCCCCTGCCTCGTGCTGCACAAAGACCCTGTGTTGAGGCGGGCCTCCGAACCAGCCGCACCCCCCCATCGCCGCCAATGCCACCAGCACCGCCACTCCCACCAGCAGCCTCTTCTTGCCCATGGTTCCCCCCAAGGAAAAATGGAATGGCGCGCCCCGCCTCTGCGCCGGGACGAACGGCCCTGGTTGCTTGAACTGGGATGCTGGTTTTGAGCCGTGGGGCGGGCAGGCCCGGTCATGGGGCCAAACAACTGCACGTTGCAGGGTTATGCTAGACTACATTCCCCACTCAGGTCAAGGCGTTTCTGGCCGCCCACCCGCCCTTGCCTTGGCCGGGCCGGCTTGCTATGATGATGCTTTCCCAAAAGCCGTTTCCCTAAGCGGGTGATAAGACATGGCCCAGCGGCTGGAGATAGGGCTCAGGCCCGATTTGCACGACCCGGCGGGCCGGGGATTGAAGCACAAGGCCCGGGCCTACCTGGGCTTAAGCGTGGAGCGCGCCCGGGTGCTCAGGGTGCTCACCCTGGACACCGCCCTGGAGGCCGTTGACCTGGAAAAGGTACGAACCCGCATCTTCACCAACCCGGTCACCGAGATAAGCTCCTTCAGCCCCCTGGCCGGCCAGGTGCTGCCGAGCTTCCACTGGGCCCTGTGGGTGGGGCTCAAGCCCGGGGTGCGCGACAACGAGGCGGCCACGGCCTGCGAGGCCATGGCCGACGTGCTGGGCCGGCCCCTGAAGCCCACGGACGCGGCCTATCACTCGCGCCTGTACCTCATCGAGGCCCCCCGCCTGGGCCGCCAGCAGGCCGAGTTGATCTGCTCCGAGCTTCTGGCCAACCCCATCATCCAGACCTGGCGGGTGATCGGCCGGGCCGACTGGGACCCCCAAGCGGGCGTGGGCATCATCCTGCCCCGGGTGGAGCTGAGGCACCAACCCACGGTGCTGACGCTAGCCATCCCCAGCGACGCCGAACTCCTGAGGCTCTCGCGGGAGCGCAACCTTTTCCTCAACCCGGCCGACGTGCCGGTGATTCGCGCCTATTTCGCCGACCCGGCGGTCAAAGCCCAGCGCCAGGCGGTGGGCCTGTCCGAGCCCACCGACGTGGAGTTGGAATACGTCAGCCAGGGACGCTCCGATCACTGCAACCACAACACCTTCAACGGCCGCTTCCATTACCGCGACCTGGCCAGCGGCCAGCAGGAGGTGGTGGACAACCTCTTCAAAAGCTGCATCAAGTCCCCCACCGAGCGCCTGGCCGCCGCGCGCGACTGGGTGGTGAGCGTGTTGTGGGACAACGCCGGCGTGGCCCGCCTGGACGATGAGCACAACTACGTCATCACCGCCGAGACCCACAACAGCCCCAGCAACATGGAGGCCTACGGCGGGGCCATCACCGGCATCGTGGGGGTGTACCGCGACCCCATGGGCACGGGCCTGGGCAGCAAGCTCGTGGCCGGGCTGTGGGGCTTCTGCGTGGGTCCCCGCGACTACGCCGGCGAGCTGAAGCCGGCCCTGCACCCCCGGCGGCTCCTGGACGGCATCATCGAGGGCGTGCGCGACGGCGGCAACAAGAGCGGCATCCCCACGGCCCTGGGCTCCTTGCAATTCGATGAGCGCTACCTGGGCAAGTGCTTGG
>JACQYR010000105.1 GCA_016208115.1 Desulfarculus sp. | reverse complement strand
AGGGTGGCATGAAGGTTGCAACCTTACCGGGCGAGTCCCTTAACTCCAGCGGTAGAGGTTGCCACATGCCCTTTGACCAAGGAATGATAGATGTCACCCGTGCCGCCCTGCTCCAGCAGCACAGCATGGACATCATCAGCAACAACCTGGCCAACGTCAACACCACCGGCTTCAAGGCCGACCGTCCCGTCTTCAGCGAGGTGCTGAACCGCGAGGTCAGGAGCGTGCACAGCCAGGGCTCCATCAACTCCACCGACAACGTCCTGGACGTGGCCATCGGCGGCGAGGGCTTTTTCCGGGTGCAGACCGACAAGGGCATCCGGCTCACCCGCGACGGCTCGTTCAAGATGCTCTCCAACGGCACCCTGGTCAATTCCCAAGGCCTGAAGGTGCTGGGCGCGGGGGGATCGCCCATCACCCTGAACCCCCTGGGCGGCCAGGTGAGCATTGACCCCAAGGGCAACATCACCCAGGGCAACGAGCAGGTGGGCATCCTGGAGGTTGTGGACGCGGCCGACAAGAAGGCCCTGCTCAAGGAGGGCGCCAATCTCTTCGGCAACGAGGACGGCAAGACGCCGGCCACCACCACGGCCAAGGACTACACCCTGACCCAGGGGGCCGTGGAGACCTCCAATGTGGACGTGGTCGCCGAGATGGTGCAGATGATCGCCAGCTTCCGTTCCTTCGAGTCCTTCCAGAAGGTTATGCAGACCGTGCAGGACATAGACAGCAAGGTCATCAACCAGGTGGGCCGGGTGGCCTAGCCGAGGCGATGGATTTAAGGAGGATATAAGGCCATGATGCGCAGTCTTTGGACCGCGGCCACCGGCATGGGCGCCCAGCAACTGAACATGGACGTCATCAGCAACAACCTGGCCAACGTCAACACCACCGGCTTCAAGAAGAGCCGCCCGGACTTCGAGGACCTGATCTACCAGACCCTGCGCCAGCCGGGCGCCCAGTCCGCCGCCGGCCAGATGATCCCCACCGGCGTGCAGGTGGGCCTGGGCGTCAAGCCGGTGGCCATCCAGAAGCTCTTCAGCCAGGGCGACTACCAGAACACCGAGAACCAACTGGACATGGCCATCGAGGGCAAGGGCTTCTTCAAGGTGCTCAAGGTGGACGAGGAGGTCTACACCCGGGCCGGGGCCTTCAAGCTGGACCAGAACGGGGTGATCGTCAACTCCGACGGCTATCCCCTGCAGCCCCAGTTCACGGTGCCCGACGGCACCACCAGCCTGACCATTGACCCCGGCGGCCAGATCACCGCCCTGGGGGCCACGGGCAACGTGCTGAGCCAGGCCCAATTGACCCTCTACAAGTTCCCCAACCCCGCCGGGCTGTTTGCCATCGGCAAGAACCTCTTCCGCACCACCCCGGCCTCGGGCGCCGCCACCGAGGGCAACCCCGGCGTGGGCGAGTTCGGCACCGTGGCCCAGGGGTTCCTGGAAATGAGCAACGTCAGCGTGGTGGACGAGATGGTCAACATGATCGTGGCCCAGCGGGCCTACGAGGCCAACTCCAAGTCGGTGCAGACCGCCGACCAGATGCTGCAGATGGCCAACAACGTCAAGCGTTAGACCTAGACCAACAGGGGAGCGGACAAGATGAAGCACCAGCGCAGCATGGCGATGACGGTTCTGGCCCTGGCCCTCTGGGCCTGGCCGGCCCCGGCCCCGGCGGCGGAGGTGCTCAATTTCGCCGCCAGCGCCCAGGTCAGCGGCGCCCGCCTGACCCTGTTGGACCTGGCCGCCCCCTACCAGGACCTGAGCCCGGCCCTGGCCGAGCGTTTGCGGCAGATCAGCCTGGGCTCGTCGCCGGCCCTGGGCCGCCAGACCACGGTGCCGGGGTTGCGCCTGCGTTCCCTGGTGCGCCAGGCCAACCTGGGTCCCGGGGTGAGCGTCTTCATCCCCGAGCAGGTGGTGGTGGAGCGGGCCAGCCAAAAGCTCACCAGCCAGGACCTGGAGAAGCTCTACCACCAGGCCGTGGCCGAGCGCCTGGGACCCAAGGCCCGCCAGGCCGACATCCACGACGTGGTCACCAGCCGCGAGATCATCCTGCCCGCCGGCCAGCTTTCCACCCAGGCCCGCATCCTCACCGGTCAGGTGGGCGAGGTCAGCGGCCGGGTGCCGGTGACCATTGACGTCTACGTGGACGGCATCAAGGAGGCCCAGGTGCGGGTGGTGGGCAGCGTGGACCTCTACGGCCAGGTGGTGGTGGCCTCCCGGCCCCTCATGGCCGGCCAGGTGCTCACCCCCGAGGACATGGAGGTCCGCCGGGTCAATTTGGGCGAGGCCGGCCCCGGCGTGGTCTCCGAGCCCGCCCAGTTGGCCGGCTACCGCACCCGCCTGCCCGTGGCCGCCGGCGCGCCCCTGGACAGCCGCCGCCTGGAGCAGGCCCCCCTGGTGCACACCGGCGACGTGGTGACCATGATCTTCAACGGCCAGGGCATTAAGGTCTCGGCCAAGGGCAAGGCCGAGCAGACCGGCTTTTTGAACAGCCGCATACGCCTGGTGAACCTGGCCTCCAAGCGGGGGGGCTGGGGCAAGGTGGTGGACAGCGGCACGGTCGAGGTGGACTTCTAGGAGGCTATCATGCAGCTTGCGCGCACCATATGCACGGCGATCATCCTGGCGGCCCTGGCCTTGACGGCGGCCTGCGCCACCAGCCCCGGGGCCTTCGACCCCAAGGCCCAGATAAAGCCCCCGCCCGACCCTTACGAGAACATGCGCCGCCAGCAGAAGGTCACGGGCTCCTTGTTCCTGGACGCCGGCACCGACATGTACAACGACCTGCGCGCCCGCCGGGTGGGCGATCTCATCACCGTGCAGATCGTGGAGAACAGCAAGGCCAAGAAGAAGGACGACTCCAAGGCCGAGCGCAAGAACACCTACGTGGCTGGCATCCCCAACCTCATGGGCTACGAGGCCCAGTTCCCCTTCCAGCGTGGCGACAACAAGAACCCCTCCAACCTGGTGTCGGCCAACTTCCAATCCAAGCACGACGCCACCGCCGAGCTGACCAAGGAAGACACCATGACCAGCGCCATCGGCTGCACGGTCATGGAGGTGCTGCCCAACGGCAACCTCCTGGTCAAGGGCTCTCGCGAGCTTCGGGTCAACGGCGAGACCCAGTACATCGTGCTCTCGGCCACCGTGCGCCCGACCGACGTCACCACCAAGAACACCGTGACCAGCGATCAGTTGGCCGACGCCAAGATTCACTACACCGGCCGCGGGGTGCTCAGTGACAAGCAGCAGCCCGGCTGGCTGGCCCGGCTCCTGGACCACGTGTGGCCCTTCTAGGGGTTTAGCCACGAAAGGGCATGAACATGCGCGCCAAGACCCTAGCCGCCCTGACCCTGGCCGCTCTCCTGACGCTGGCCTTTAGCGAGCCGGCCCTGGCCGTGCGCATCAAGGACATGGCCTCCATCCGCGGGGTGCGCGGCAACCAGCTCCTCGGCTACGGCCTGGTGGTGGGCCTTAACGGCACCGGCGACAAGAGCTCCACCACCTTCACCACCCAGGGCCTGGCCAACATGCTCACTCGCATGGGCGTGCGGGTCACCCCCGACCAGGTCAAGGTCAAGAACGTGGCCGCGGTTATGGTCACCGCCGACCTGCCGGCTTTTGCCCGCAACGGCGCCCGCCTGGACGTGACCCTGAGCTCCCTGGGCGACGCCTCCAGCCTGGCCGGCGGCACGCTGATCGTCACGCCGCTGAAGGCCCTGGACGGCCAGATCTACGCCGTGGCCCAGGGGCCGGTGAGCGTGGGCGGCTTCTCGGCCGGCGGCGAGGCGGCCACGGTGAGCAAGAACCATCCCACCGTGGGGCGGGTGCCCCGGGGCGGTCTGGTGGAGCGCGAGTTGCCCCGCCAGTTCGCCGACGAGCGGGGGCTGACCATCAACCTGGACACCCCCGACTTCACCAACGCCAGCCGCGTGGCCAGCCGCATCAAGCAGGCCCTGCCCGAGCTGAACGCCGCGGCCCTGGACCCCTCCACGGTCAAGATCGAGCTGCCCTTGCACGGGGCCAACGATCCGGTGACGCTCATGGCCAAGCTGGAATCCCTGGAGATCACCCCCGACATGTCGGCCAAGGTGATAATTGACGAGCGCACCGGCACCGTGGTCATGGGCGAGGGCGTGCGCATCAGCACCGTGGCCGTGGCCTCGGGGGCCCTGTCCATCGCCATCACCGAGACCCCCCAGGTCAGTCAGGCCCTGCCCTTTGCCCCCGGCGGCCAGACCGTGGTGGTGCCGCGCACCCAGGTGGAGGTGGGCGAGCAGAAGAAGTCCCTGGCGGTGCTGAACCAGGGGGCCTCCATCGGCGACGTGGTCAAGGCCTTGAACGCCCTGGGCGCCACCCCCCGCGACCTGATCGTCATCATGCAGGCCATCAAGGCGGCCGGCGCCCTGCAGGCCGACCTGGAAATCCTCTAGGCCTAGGGAGCCTGAAACGCACATGAGCGGCAGCGACCCCATGGACGCCAACCCCCAGACCGCCAGCGCGGCCAGCCCCGCGGCCCTGGCCAAGGCCAGGGCCTTGGACCCCCAGACGCGCATGCGCGAGCAGGCCAAGCTCCGCCAAGCCTGCCAGCTCTTCGAGGCCCAGTTCCTCAAGACGCTGTGGAAGGAAATGCGCAAGACCGTGCCCAAGGCCGGGCTCATCAACGGCGGCCAGGCCGAGCAGATGTTCACCGATCTCTTGGACCAGGCGGTGAGCGACTCTAGCGTCAAGGGCCGCTCCATGGGCATAGCCCAAATGCTGGAAAAGCAGCTCAGCCGCGAGCGCGTGCAGCGCCCCTCGGGCCAATTGCCCAGCCCCGGCCTGGCCCCGCCCTTGGCCAGCACCCTGCCGGCCACGCCGGCGCCCACGGTCAAGGGCCTGATCCCGCCGGCCGGGCGCTACCCCGCCGGCACGGCCAGCCTGGGCGAGTTTCAGATGCCGGTGCAGGGCGTGGTCAGCAGCGCCTTCGGCGAGCGCGAGCACCCCATCACCGGCGAGGAGCGCGCCCACAACGGCCTGGACCTGGCCGCGCCGGCCGGCACTCCGGTGGCCGCGGCCAAGGCCGGGGTGGTCAGCTTCGCAGGAGCGTCCGGCGACTACGGCAACCTGGTGATCGTGGACCACCCGGGCGGCGGCAGCACCTACTACGCCCACCTGCAGAGCATGCGAGTCAAGGCCGGCCAGGCCCTGGAGCAGGGCCAGGAGCTGGGCCAGGTGGGCTCCACCGGCCTGGCCACCGGCCCCCATTTGCACTTCGAGGTGCGCGATGGGTTGGGCCGGGCCGTGGACCCCCAGCCGCTCTTGGCCAAGGGTTTGAACCTGGCCACCTAGGGGGCCGCTGGCGGAGTTTCGGCGCCCGCCGTCAGGGGGCGCTCAGGAGAGGACAAGGCCATGAACAGCGACGTGCAAGAGATCAGAGAGCGCATCGAGGAAGAGATCGGCTGTTACCGCGAGCTGATGGCCGTGGTGGAGCAGGAGCGCGGCGTGCTGCTCTCCGGGCGCCACGAGGGCCTGTTGGCCTGCGCCGAGCAGAAGCTCCTTCTGGCCCAGCGCCTGGAGAAGGTGCAGGGAGAGCGGCGCCTGGCCATGACGCGCATCTCCCCTGACCCGGAGCGCCCCTTGCGCCTGCGCGACCTGGGCGAGATGCTGCCCGAGGAAGAGCGTGGCCCTTATCGCACCATGCTCATCAAGGCCCAGGCCCTGGCCGAGCGCCTGGCCATGGCCTCGGCCAACAACAAGGCCTTTGTGGAGGAGGCCCTGGACACCGTGGAGCATCTGCTGGGCATCCTGGCCGGCCAGGGCCGTCCCCAGGCCTACGACGCCAGCGGGGCCATGGGCGCCCGCCTGGGGCCGGCGGGCCCTCGCATGCTGGCCCGGGAGGTCTAGGGTCATGCCCGGCATCTACAACATGCTGGATATCTCGCGCTGGGCACTGCACGCCACCACGCGCGCCCTGGACACGGTCAGCCACAACGTGGCCAACGTCAACACCGCCGGCTACTCCCGCCAGGAGACGGTGCTGGCCACCCGCGGCGCCCAGTACACCGCCGAGGGCTGGTACGGCAACGGCGTCAAGGTGGCCAACGTCATCCAGCACGTGGACAAGCTGATCCAGCAGCAGATCACCGACAAGTCCACGCAGATGGGCTTCTACGACAGCCGCCTGTCCCAGTTGCAGCGCCTGGAGGCCCTGGACAACGAGGCCGGCGATTCCAGCCTGGGCAAGTCGCTGACCAGCTTTTTCAACGCCTGGCAGCAGCTCTCCCTCAACCCCGAGTCCACGGCCGTGCGCCAGGCCGTGCGCGAGAGCGCCCAAAACCTGGCCAGCCGGCTCAACACCATCAGTCAGGACCTGGCCCAGGTGGAGCGCGACCTCAATGGCTACCTGGACAGCGGCGTCACCGAGATCAACCAGATATGCCGGCGCATCGCCGACCTCAACTCCAAGATCATCTCCACCGAGGCCACGGGCAAGACGGCCAACGACTTCCGCGACGAGCGCCAGCGCCAGATCGAGGACCTGTCCCAGAAGCTCAACATCCAGTGGTTCGAGGACGGCAAGGGCTCGGTGAGCGTCTTCACCGGCCAGGGCGCGGTGCTGGTGCAGGAGAACTTCCCCCGCAGCACCGACGCCGACCCCCTGTCCTTCCAGGAGGTGACCGGCTACACCGACAAGCAGGTGGTGTGGACCGGCACCAACCAGGTCCTGGACCAGACCCAGATCACCGGCGGTGAGCTGGGGGCCTGGCTCAAGGTGCGCGACGAGGACCTGCAAGGCATGCGGGATTTCATGGACCAGTTGACCGAGGACCTGGTCTGGGAGGTCAACTCCCAGCACAGCCAGGGCGCCGGCCAGACCAAGTTCACCGACGTGACCGGCACCTACAAGTCGGTGGACTACCAGACCGCCTTGAACGGCTCCACCAACACCCTGCCCTTTAAGGACCAGCTCCAGTCGGGCTCGCTGACCGTCTGGGTCTACGAGGCCGGCACCCGCCGCTCCTACACGGTCAACGTGGACCCCGCGGACCACATCACCGCCGTGGCCCAGAAGATCAACGCCGTCATCAACCCCACCCTGGACGCCAGCCTGAACCCGGTGGCCACCGTGGAGAACGGCCAGCAACTGCGCTTCCACGCCACGGGCGGCATCGAGTTCTCCTTTGCCAATGACACCAGCGGGCTCTTGGCGGCCATGGGCATCAACACCTTCTTTGATGGCTACAACGCCGGCAACGTGGGGGTCAACGCCCTGGTGCAGGCCGACGTGGCCCGCATCGCCGCCGGCCGGCTCCTGGCCAGCGGCGAGCAGGCCGTGGGCGACAACCAGAACGCCCTGGACATCGCCGACCTCAAGGACCTGGAGGCCATGGCCAGCGGCACCCAGACCTTCAACGAGGCGGTGATCTCCTTTGCCTCCAGCCTGGGCTCCGACATCGCCAACACCGAGGACAGCCAGACCTTCGCCAGTTCGGCCAACACCCAGTTGCAGAACATGCGCGACCAGGTTAGCGCCGTGAACCTGGACGAAGAGATGATTAAGATGATCCAGTACCAGCGGGCCTACCAGTCGGCGGCCAAGATGATAAGCGTGGCCGACGAGATGCTGCAAACCCTCCTGAACACCAAGAGGTAAACTGGCATGCGCGTCAGCCAGCAGATGCTCTACCGCCAGACCTTGCAGGAGCTTAATCGCATGCGCGCCGGCTACGCCGAGGCCAATGCCCAGGCCTCCAGCGGCAAGCGCATCAACGACCCCAGCGACGACCCCGTGGGCTCCATCACCAGCCAGTTCTCCCAGCGCACCCTGGAGCAGGTGACCCAGTACACCAGCAACGTGGGCGGGGTCAAGGACTGGCTCAAGCAGTCCGAGTCCACCTTGCAGGGCATGGTGGACCTCATCCACCAGGCCCAGACCAAGGCTCCACCAGGCCCAGACCAAGGCCAACCTGCTCTCCACCGGCACCTACACCGAGGAGCAGCGCGGCGCCCTGGCCATAGACATCCAGGGCATCCTGGACGAGCTGATCGCCATGGGCAACACCCAGGTCAACGGCCGCTACATCTTCGGCGGCACCCGCACCGACAGCCAGGCGGTCTCAGACCAGATACTGGCCGAGACCCCGGCCACCCTGGTGGGCAGCCACACCGGCAGCGGGCGCCTCTACGGCCAGGGCACCTACACCGGCCTGTACAGTCGCAACATCACCTTGACTGTGGACGCGGCCTACCCCGGCGGGGTGCCATCGGCGCTGAACCCCATGGACGTGGATTACTCCTACGTGGACGATTTCGGCCGCGCCATCAGCGGCACCGCCACCCTCACCGGCACCGGCAGCGGCAACGCCCTGGCCCTGGGCGACGGGGTGAGCTTCCACGCCGACTCCTCAAGCTTCGTGGCCGGCGAGCAGTACACCCTGGCCCTGGGGCGCCAGCACGGCAACACCGAGATCATGGAGGCCAATCTTTCCCAGGAAAACCGCATGTCCTTCAACCACACCCTGCAGCAAATCTTCGGGGCCGAGGGCAACAGTGGCGGGGCCTGGAACAACCTCCTGGACCAGTTGGCCAACTGGAAGGACGCCCTGGACAAGGACAGCAAGACCCAGACCTACTTCGAGTCGGTGCCGGCCACCACCAACAACCTGGCCAGCACCGCCGATCTCAGGGTAAGCGGCGACTGGGACGACGCCCAGTACCGCTCCTACACGTTCGTCACCGGCGGCCCCCTCCAGTCCGACTCCACGGCGGCCAGCCGCGCCGCCTACCGCAACTTCACGGTGGACCTGGCCTACTTGGGCGGCGTGCCCTCGGTGGCCAACCCCATGACCGTCAACTACGAGTGGTTCGACAGCTCCGGCCCCGGCTGGACCGCCACCACGGTCAACATCACCGGCACCGGCGCCGGCAACAGCGTGACCCTGCAAAACTTGGGGGCCGTGCCGTTCACCGGCTCGGGCGACGCCCCGGCCGACGTGCAGAGCCTCAACCCTCCGGGCGAGATGACGCTCAGGCTCAACGCCGGAGGCACCCTCATGGACGGCGACTCCTGGGACCTGACCCTGCAGCAGTACAACCAGGGCCAGACCGAGAGCCAGGAGATGCTCACCAGCCTTGCCGCCGTGCGCACCAACCTGCTAAGATACACTGGCGACGTGGGCGCCAAGCTCAACCGCCTGGAGGTGCGCGACAACCTGCTGGGCAGCGACAACCTGCAACTGGAGGATCGGCTGGCCCGGGTGGAGTCGGCCGACATCAGCCAGGTGGCCATAGGCCTCCAGCAGTACCAGACCCTGTACCAGGCATCCTTGCAGGCCACGGCCATGGTAATGGGCCGCAGCCTGGCCGACTACATCTAGGCGACCGGCGCCGGAAACCGCCGCCGGATACCAGCGCAGGCACTGGGGGCCACTTGCTGATACTGACCCGCAAGGTGGGCGAGAGCATCGCCATCGGCGACGGCTCCATCACGGTCAGCGTGATGGAGGTCAAGGGCCGGCAAGTGCGCCTGGGCATCAGCGCCCCGGCCAACACCCCCATTCACCGCCAGGAGATATTCTCCAAGATCAAGGAGGCCAACCAGCAGGCATCCGCCGCCCAGGCCGTGGACCTGGACGCCCTGAGCCGCATCTTGCAAAGCGAGGACCCCAATGCCTGAGAAACAGG
Source organism: Desulfarculus sp. (assembly GCA_016208115.1). GTDB lineage: Bacteria > Desulfobacterota > Desulfarculia > Desulfarculales > Desulfarculaceae > JACRDC01. The sequence goes on along the minus strand of JACQYR010000105.1, from coordinate 8,365 downwards.
GACAGGCCTCGCTGACCATGGAAACCACCCGCTTCGGCCAGATCGAGGTGCCGGACGAGCGGGTGATAACCCTGCCCCACGGCATGGTGGGCTTCCCCCGCCTGACCCGCTACGTCATCCTGGAGCACCGCCCGGGCTCGCCCTTCCACTGGCTGCAAAGCCTGGACCGGGGTGACCTGGCCTTTGTCATCATGGACCCCTTGGTCTTCGACCCCCACTACCAACTGGCCCTCGGCGACAACGACGCCAAGCTCTTGCAGGTGGGCGACGTGCGCCACATCCAGGTCTGGGTGGTGGTGACCATCCCCCAAGGCACCCCGGAGAACATGACCGCCAACTTCAAGGCCCCCCTGGTCATCAACCTGCAATCCCGCCTGGCCGCCCAGATCATCCTGGAAGACCCCCGCTGGTCGGTTCGCCAAAGCCTGAAGAAATAAAACCAATACGGGCGGGGCCGGGTGCCCCCGGCGGGGCATAACGGGTCGGGTGGGGCTCTCCCGCCCAAAGGCCTTGCATGCTCCCGCCGCAAGGCCGCGCCGCATAAACCAAGACGGGCGGGGCCGGGTGCCCCCGGCGGGGCATAACGGGTCGGGTACGGGTCGGGTGGGGCTCTCCCGCCCAAAGGCCTTGCATGCTCCCGCCGCAAGGCCGCGCCGCATAAACCAAGACGGGCGGGGATGAACTCGGCCCGATATTTAATTTTACGACGGTGCCTCCTGACCCGTATGTGCCACCCAGGCACAGGGCCTAAAAAACGCACCGGCCCCAGAGGGGCCGGCGTTGGCGGGCGGCGGGGCGGCGGTGGTCTTTAGACCACCTCGCGCAAGAAGTCCATTATCATCTTCTGGGCCACCTTGTCGGCGTCCACCTGGTACTCGTGGTTGTCTATGCGGCGGCGAATCTCGGCCACGCGCCCCTCGCGCACCTCGGGGGTGCCGGCCAGGGTCTCGGCGGCCTTGGCCATCTCGCGGCTGCGGCCCGATAGCTCCACGCGGTCGCTGGCCGCCGCGGCGGCCACGGCGCCCGAGGCGGTGGCCGCCTTGTCGCCGGCCCGGCCGGCGGCGCCGGCACGGCCCCTCTCTTCCAAGGGCTTGCTCCCCAGCCCCAGGGTTTCTTTTATTTGCATGGCCTGCCTACCTTACACCATGTTGCGGTCAATGATGTCCTGGGTGATGACGAAGAGCCGCTCCTGCAGGCGGGCCGACTCCTCGGGGTCCAGGGCCTTCACGACCTCCCCCGACTGGGGATCCAACACCTTGAACTGCAACTGCCCGCTGACCGCGTCCTGGCCGATGTCCAGGTCCTGGCCGTACTCCAGGGAGAGCTGCTTGAGGGCCATCTCCTCCACACCGCCCAAACCGCCCCCCAGACCTGGCAGGCGATATCCGATATTGCTGACGATTTCAGCGGTGATCTTCTCTATGACCTGCTTGCGCCTGGCCTCGATGCTGATGTTCACCTGATCCGAGGGTGCCGGCCCGCTGGCCGCGCGGGACCGCGCCAAGCGCTGCCCACGGCTGAGCTGCTTGGCGTAGGTCCTTAGGATATTCTGCACCTGGTATGAGGTGATGGCCATTGGGCTATACTTCCCTTCACCTCTTTTATCGGCCAACCGGCCAAAAAACTTTATAGCTTTTTAGGTGCCCCTGTCAAATAATCACGCACGGCAGGCGCCCTTGCGCGGCCTCGCGGGTATATATTATGATTATAACTGAACTACGATAATTTGGGCCGGAGTATTTGCTCCCATGCCTAGCCTAAGCGCCGCCAACGTCGCCCAGGTGGCCACCCCCGGGGGTGGGCCGGCGCTACCCCATGTCCAGAGCATGTCGGCGGCTGGCCAGGACCAGTCCGGCCCCTTGAGCGTCACCAGCCACAGCCTGAGCCTCTGCACCCGGGCCTTCAGCGTGGACTTTTCCTGGAGCCGGGTGGAAACCCAGGAGCCGGCCAGCCGCGGGCCAGCCCAGGCCCCGGCGGCCGCCCCGGCCAGCCATGCCCAGCCCGCGCCGGCGCGGACCCAGCGGCCACTTCAGAGCTTCCAGGAGATCCTGCGCCGCCAGCAGTTGGCCCAACTGCTGGTGGTGGTGCCGCCCACGCCCCGGGACGCGGTGCTGCTCTGGGGGGCCGACCCGCCGGCCGTGGCCCTGCCCAGGCCGGTCTGCCGGGCCTATTCCCAGGCCCAAGGCCCCCTGGCCCAGTCCTCCCTGCTCTATAGCGCCTGATCGGCAGGGGCGGGGGCTTTCTTTAACAGCCCTGCTCTCCTAGCACCCCAGGCGGGGCCGTTTTTTCCCTGTTTGGCACATATTGCCGCCACCAGGGGGCGCGCGGCGCTCTCGCCTTTTATCATCCTGAAATAACAGCGTAAATATCCGCAAAAAATCTTGGCGCCTGGCACGATGGTTGCACTTTTGCCTGGGTGGAGAAAACCGCCCGGCCCCTAGCGGGGCGGCAAGGGGGACACCGTGCGCATCCTGGTGCTGGGCAATGACAATTTCGTCAAGCCTCTCAGGGCCTTGGGGCATGAGGTGCGCACGGCGGCCCCAGGGGACGGCGCCGATCTGCCCCTGGTCCACCAAGACCCGGAGTGGCGGCGCCTGTCGGCGGCCGCCCAGGCCAAGAGACTTAATTTTGACGCCATACTGGTCACGGACGACGTGGGCCGCCGCACCTTGCCCACCGGCCTGTGGGCCGCCGAGGCGGTGACGGTCTTTTACGGCGTGGATGCGCCGCTCAACCGCTTTTGGCAGATGCCCTACGCGCGCCTATTCGACGTGGCCCTGCTGGACCAGCCCCAAGAGGCCGCGGACCTGGCTGCCCTGCATGGGGGGGCGGCCTGGCTGCCGGTGGGGGTGGACTTGAGCCTCTATGACGGCCCCCCCGCGCCGAGCCAGGTGGCGGGCGTGGGCTTCGTGGGGGTGGTTAACGAGACCGTGCGGCCCAAGCGCTCGGCCATACTAAGCAAACTAGCCAAGCGCGCGCCGCTGCACCTGCGCGGCGGGCGCCAGGGACAGTGGTTCGACACCCGCCAGGCGGCCCTGCTTTACCGCCAGTGCCAGGTGGTGCTCAACGAGAACCTGTTCCCCGGGGTGACCACGCGGCCCCTGGAGGTGCTGGCCGCCGGCGGGTCGTTGCTCAGCGAGGCGGCGCCGGGGGCCATGGACCGCTTTTTCCGGGACGGCGAGCACCTGTGCTTCTTCGGCCCCGATGACATTGAGCAAAAGCTTGAGCTATTGCTGGGCAGCCCGGACCTGCGCCGCCGCCTGGCCGAGCAGGGCCGGGAAGAGGTGCGCCAACACCACGGCCTGGAGCGGCGCGCCCAGGAAATAGTACGGCGTATCGAGTCCATGCTGGCCAAGACCATCGAGGAGCGGCCTCGGGCCAAGGGCGGGGAGGCCCTGCGCCTGGAGGGCGAGGCCCTCCTGTGGGCCGGCCTGCGCTGGCCGGCCCAGGAAGGGCGCCAGCGCCTGCTGCGGGCCGCCGGGCGCTTGCAAGCCGCCGCCAGCGACAGCGCCGACCCCCTGGAGTCGGCGCGGGGCGCGGGGCGGGCTATGCTATCTATGGGTAATAATAATCAGGCCTTGGCTTATCTGCGCCGGGCCTGGGACCAGGGCGGTCCGGCCGACGGCCTGGCCTGGTCCTTGGCCGCCTGGGGGGCTGGGCAACGCCATTTGGCGGGGCAGGCCCTGGCCAGCCTGGGCGAGATCGCCGGGGAGCCCGGCCAGGCCAGCTTCCATCTGGACGTGGGGCGGCTGCTTACCCAACTGGGCCTTGATCTGGCGCCCGGCTTCAACCGCCAAGGCCAGGACATGGCCCTGTGGGGTGGATTCGAGCATTTGTTGGAGGCCACCAGCCTGGACCCTGGCCTGGCTCAAGCCTGGGAGTGCCTGGGCGACATGCTGCTGGCCCGGGGGGCAGCCAATCAGGCTCACCACTGCCTGGGCCGGGCGCGAGCCCTGGCCGACCGGCCCGAGTTGGCCTGCAAGCAAGAGCAAGCCGCAAGGCAAGGATATCTGACATGAGCGCGGTCATGGAGATAAACGAGCAAGGCGACTGCCTTTTGGGGGGCAGTCTTCTGCATCCCGGCCAGGGCGCCCTGGCGGCGGCCCGCCGGGAGCTGGCCCCCCTGCTGGCCGGGGCGCGGGCTGGCGATACCCTGGTGCTGGCCGGGCTGGGCCTGGGCTGGCACGCCCGCGCCGCGCGGGAGCATGACCCGGCGCCCCATCTGGTGGTCTACGAGCCCGCCGCCCGCCGCCGCGCCCTGGCCGCTGCCCTGGGGCCGGCCTGGCTAAATGGGGCCGGCACGGTATTGGCCAAGGATGGCCAGGAGTTGGTTGAAGCGTTGGCCCCCCGTCTGGTCTACGGTCAGGAGTGGCGCCTGGCCCTGTTCAGCCCGTCGGCCTATCGCCAGGCCGCCCCGGAGGTGCTGGCCCAGGCCCAGGAAATGGCGCGCCGCAGCCAAGAGCGGGGCCAGGTGGAGCGCGCCAACCGTGGCGCCAAGCAGGGCTTGTGGCCCGGCCACCCGGCGCATAATTTCAAGCACACACTGGAGAATCCCGACGTCTCCCGGCTGGTGGGCATGGGGCGGGGGCTACCGGCCCTGGTGGTGGGCGCCGGCCCCTCCCTGGACGCCAGCCTGCCGGCATTGCGGGGCCTTGACCAGCGCTGCCTGGTGCTGGCCGCCGCCTCGGCCCTGGGGCCGCTGGCCCGGGCGGGGGTGGCCCCCCATCTGGCCTTGGCCATGGAGGCCAAGGACGAGTCGCGCCAGTTTGCCGGTGCAGACCCCAAGGCCACCATCCTGGCCGCGGCCACCAGCTCCCACCCCGCCCACTTCACGGCCTGGCCAGGGAGGTTGGCCCTGTTCCACCTGCAACCGTGGGTAGTTAAACTAATTGGTTCGGGCATGGCCCTGCCCTCGGGGGGGCATGTGGGGTCCGTGGCCCTTTCGCTTGCCATTCTGCTGGGATGCGACCCAGTGATCCTGCTGGGCCAGGACCTGGCCTTCAGCAATGGCCGTCAGCACGCCAGCGGGCGGCCCGGCGGCGAGGACGACGACCGCCCCCGCACCGTGCGGGTGCCGGCCATCGGCGGGGGCTTGGTGGAGACCTCCCTGGTGATGCAGAGCTACATCGCCTGGTACCAGGAGTCGGCGGCCTACCTGGCCCGGGAGCACCCGGGACGGCGGGTCATCAACGCCAGCGCCCAGGGCGCCCTGTTACCTGGTTTCGCGCATCTTCCCCTGGCCCAGGCCCTGGAGGCCCTGCCTGCATCTAGCTTTGACTTCAAGAGCATGGCCACGGCCCTGCAAGGCCAGGAGCGGCCCCGCGCCGCTGATCTGAGCCTGCGCCTGGGGCTGGCCCGGGCCGGTCTGCGCCAGGCCCTTCGGCTTTTGGAGCAGGAAGGCTTGGAGGCTTGCCGCCAGGGACTGGACCCCGCGAGCCCAGGGGCCGCCGCCTTGCGTGAGTTGCCGCCCGGGGCCGGCCTCGAGCAGGCCAGCGAGGCCTTGTCTTTAATGTCCGCTACCTTACGAAACATGGCCGAGGGATTGTATGCCTGAACCCAGCCTGGGCCTTATCATGATCCTGCGCGACGAGGCCGCCAACCTGGAGCGCTCGCTGGGACCGGTTGCCCGTTGTTTCGACGAGGTGGTGGTGGTGGATACCGGCTCCCGCGACCAGACCCCCAGCCTCTGCGCCCAACTGGGGGCCAGGGTGGCGCACATGCCCTGGCGGGACGACTTCGCCGCCGCGCGCAACCGCTCCATCGAGGAGGCCCGGGCGGACTGGCTCTTCTGGCAGGATGGCGACAACGCCATCACCCCAGAAGATGTGGCGGCATTGCGCATGGTTATCCCCAGAGATGGCCCGGCGGTGGTCTGGGCCCAGGAAATGGTGGTGCCCTCGGGCCAGCGCCTGTGGCAGAAGCGCTGCTTCCCCCGCCACCCCCAGGCGCGCTTCCAAGGCCTGGTGCATGAACAACTGACCCACCCCTCCGCCTGGCCCACCTTGGTGGCGCCGGTGGTGGTGCGCCACTGGGGCTACCACGACCCCGCGCGGGCCGCCCAGAAGGGCCGCTATTATCTTCAACTGCTAACTGGAATAATTGCCCAGGACCCCGAGGACTTCTACGCCCTGTGGCAGGCGGCGCGTTGTCATTACAATCTGCGCCAGTTCGCGGAGGCCGCCCAACTCCTGGAGCGCCTGGCCGCCTTGCCCCAGGCCCGCCGCCAGAACCCCGAGTTGTGGGCCTCGGGCCACCACCTCTGGAGCCAGGCCCTGGAACGCCTGGGCCGCTTTGCCCAAGCCGAGGATATATTAAACCTATTGCTTGATGTAATGCCCTGGCATGGCCCCAGCCATTACCAGCGAGGCCGGCTGGCCTACGCTCGCCAGGACTGGCCAAGGGCCGTCAAGCACCTCAACCTGGCCCTCAACTGCGGGCTGGGGGTGCCCCTGGTGGACCTCGACCCGCATAAGACGATGTTTTTAGCCGAGTATTTCCTGGGGCGCAGCCTGGAGCGCCTGGGCCAGCCGGCCGAGGCCGCCGCCGCCCTCGGGCGGGCCATTGGGCGCGACCCCCAGAGCCTGGCGGCCCGCAACGACCTGGCCCGCCTGCTGGCCGGCCAGGGCCAGCGCCAGGAGGCCCAGGAACAATTAGAGCACGTACTCAAGATGCGTCCCCAGGACCGGCAGGCCCAGGCCCTGTGGGCCGCCATGGCAGGATAGCGATGGCCAACGTCAGTCTGCATATCGCCCTGCTCACCGACGGCGAGCCCTTCCACGGGGCCTCGCCCGAGGAGCAGGCCCTGGGTGGTTCGGAGACGGCCTGCGTGCAGATGGCCCGCGCCTTGGCCACCCGAGGCCACCGGGTACAGGTCTTCTGCCGCTGCCCCCGGCCCGGCATGTGCCAGGGCGTGGTGTACCGCGACCGGCGCGACCTGGTGCAGGCCGCCGGCGAGGAGCGTTTCGATGTGCTGGTGGTCAGCCGCTTCTTCGCCGCCCTGGACCTGCCCCTGCAGGCCGGGCTCCGGGTGCTGTGGAACCACGACATCCTGGACACCCCCCTGGCCCTGGCCCAACGTCTGGAGCGCCTGGACATCTGCCTGGTGCTGAGCCGCTTCCATGCCCAGGACTACGCCGGCAAGCTGCCGGAGTTGGCCGGCCGCCTGGTGGGCACCAGAAACGGCCTGGACCTGGACTTGCTGGAGCGCGCCAGCCAGGGCGTGACCCGCGACCCCCGCCTGGTCACCTACGTCTCCCGCCCCGAGAGAGGTCTAAAGTTATTGCTGGAATATATCTGGCCCCGCCTGCGCCAGGCCTACCCCGACCTCACCTTGGCCCTGTGCGGTTACGGCGTGGAGAACACTCCTCTGCCCGCCGCCGTGCGGCGCGAGCACGCGGCCATCGCCCGGCTCATCCAGGAGACCCCCGGCGTAAGGCTCCTGGGGCCGCTAGCCAAGCGCGAATACTACCGCCACCTGGCCTCCTGTGCCCTGTTGCTATATCCTTGCGTATTTCCAGAGATATCCTGCATCAGCGCCCTGGAGGCCCAGGCCCTGGGCACGCCCATGGTCACCAGCGACGCCTTCGCGCTGAGCGAGACCGTGGTGGAGCCGCGCTTTTTGGTGCCGGGCGCGCCGGGCTCGACGGAATACCTGGAGGCTTACTTAGAGCGAGCGCTAGAATTTTTGCGAAGCCCCCAGGAGGCCCAGGCCCTGGCCGGCCAGTCCCAGGCCACGGTGCGAGCCCGCCACGATTGGGCGGTGATCGCCGGCCAGTGGGAGGAGCTGTTCCTGGAGCGCCTGGGGGCGCGAGCCGCCGCCCAGGCCCCGGCCCTGGCCGCCAGCCTCTTGCTCTCGGGCGCCCGAGGGGCCGCCGAGACCCTGCTGGCCCGGCCCCTGAGCCTGCCGGCCGAGGGACCAGCCCCGGCCGACCCCGACGAGGCCGGCCTCATCACCACCCTGGCCGAGACCCTGCGCGGGGTGGCGGCCCATCTGGGCGGCCCCGGCGAGGTGGGGGTGATCTCCGCCGACCAGGGCCGCAGCGCCGCCGAGTTGGCCCGCCGCCTGCCCTGGCCGGTGCGCGAGCTGGACCCCGAGGCGCCCACCCCTGGCCAATGCCTGGCGGTGGTGATCCGCGACCGCCTGGAGCGCAGCCCCGAGCCGGCCCAACTCCTGGGCCAGGCCGCGGCCTGCTGCCGGCCCGGCGGCTATCTGTTGTTGTGCGTGGCCAGCGGGGCCTGGCCGCTCTTGATGTCCGGCCACCTGGCCCGCCTGCACGACCTGGGGCGCGAGGACATTTTGGGCCTCTTGCCCGGCCGGCCGGTGTCCCTGAGCTTCTTGCCCCGGGGCCTGGTGGGCCAACCAGAT
>JACQYR010000104.1:2382-4070 GCA_016208115.1 Desulfarculus sp. | reverse complement strand
GTCTTGAGCCCCTGGATGATGCGCCCCGGCAGGGCGCCGATGTAGGTGCGGCGATGGCCGCGTATCTCGGCCTCGTCGCGCACCCCGCCCAGGCTCATGCGCACGAACTTGCGCCCCAGGGCGCGAGCGATGGAGCGGCCCCGGCCGGTCTTGCCCACCCCCGGCGGCCCCAAAAAGCACAGAATGGGTCCCTTCATCTTGGGGTTGAGCTTGCGCACCGCCAGGTACTCCAGGATGCGCTCCTTGACCTTCTTGAGGTCGTAGTGGTCCTCGTCCAGGATGCGGGCCGCGCGGGCAATGTCCATGCGGTCCTTGGTGGACTCAGCCCAGGGCAACTCCACGACCCAGTCCAGATAGGTGCGCAGGATGTTGGCCTCCGCGGCCTCGGGCTGCATCTGCTCCAGGCGGCCCAGTTGCTTGAAGGCCTCCTTGCGCGCCTCCTCGGCCAGGCCCTTGTTCTCCAGGGCCTGGCGCAGGTCCATGAGCTCCTGGTGGCGCTCGTCGGCGTCGCCCAGCTCGCGGCGGATGGCCCGCATCTGCTCCCTGAGGAAGTACTCCCGCTGGCTCTTGGTCATCTCCTCCTTGGCCTCGGACTGGATCTTGGCCTGCATGGTGGAGACCTCCAGCTCCTTGCCCAGGTGCTCGTGCACCTTCTTGAGCCGCTCCACCGGGTCGCCCTCCTCCAGTATCTCCTGGGCCTCCTCGATCTTGAGCCGTAGGTTGCTGGCCACCATGTCGGCCAGGCGGCCTGGCTCCTCCACCGAGTTCAATATGGCCATGACGTCACCGGACAAGAGCCCGCGCAAGGCCAGGATCTTCTCGCTGGCCTCGCGCACCGAGCGCATCAGCGCCTCCACCTCCACGCTGATCTCGGTTTCCTCGCGTTCGTCCAGGGGCTCGATGCCCACCTCCATGAAGGGCTTGTGGCGCTGCCAGGAGCTGATGACCGCCCGGGTCAGCCCCTGCACCAGCACCTTGAGCCGGCCGTCGGCCAGCTTGAGCTGGCGCATGACCATGCCCACCGATCCGACCTCGTAGAGGTCGCCGGCCGCCGGGTGCTCCACGTTCTGATCGCGCTGGGCGGCCAGGAAGACCAACTGGTCCCGGGCCATGGCCGCCTCCACGGCGGCGATGGAGTGGTCGCGAGCCACGAACAGAGGCAGGATCATGTAGGGGAAGACCACCACGTCGCGCACCGGCAACAGGGGCAGGGTCTCGGGCAGGGGGGCCTCCTCCATCTCCTCGGGGGGCACGTTCTCGGGGGGGCTGGGGCTGCTTTTTTTGGCCATATCTCCATCACCGCCAGGCGCCGCCGGACGCGGCCAGGGCCGCCGATTAAGTGGAAAGGGCAGGAATTTTTTCATCCTATCAGAACAGGTTGGGGTGTCAACCGGGGCCGGGCGCCCGGTGGCTCGGGCATCTGGCCGGCCGGGGGCCGGCCAAGCTGGCACTTGACATTAGCCCCGGCTGCCCATAAATTTAGCCCTCGTTGTGGCGGTGTAGCTCAGATGGTTAGAGCATGCGGCTCATATCCGCAGTGTCCTGGGTTCAATTCCCTGCACCGCCACCAGCCCCGAAATCCACCCCCTGGGGCCAGCGGGGGGTTGTCGACGCCCCCGGGGGGAGACGGTGATAAGCAAAGCCGTTGGCCCATCCCCAAGCTGGGATGGGCCAACGGCTTTTTCCGC
>JACQYR010000104.1:0-2363 GCA_016208115.1 Desulfarculus sp. | reverse complement strand
CGGCTTTTTCCGCTCGGGCTGATGTCGTAGTTGCCGCCCTTGTAGCCGTTGCCGCTGCCGTCCTGGGGGCGCGTGCCGAAGTAGTCGCAGACGCCGTCGCCGTTGGCGTCGGCCCAGGTGCCGTAGCGTCCGCCGGTCAGGGCCTCCCAGGCCGCGCGGTTCTGCCAGGCGTCGTGGATGCCGTCGTGGTTGGCGTCCAGCCAGGCGCCGTAGCGCCCACCGCTGCCCGCCTGCCACTGGTCCTGGTTCTGGACCCAGTCGGCGATACCGTCCTGGTTCAGGTCCGTCATGTGGGGGCCTTGGCCGGCCCAGTCCAAACGGGGGCCGTTGCCCGCTCCGGCCGCCGGGGTCCAGGCCGCCAGCAGGACCAGCAGGGGCAGGAGCGCGATCATTTTCTTGGCGGACATGTTAACCCTTCCCTCCTGTTATAGTGCCTTGCTCTCTCAAGTCCAATCCAGCAGTAGCAAGGCGCGGGCCAGAGTGGCGGCCGGGGAAAATCACCTGCACATATAACGTTTTTACGGCGGAGACTTGGCCGCCCACGGATGCGGCCGCGCAAAACAATTACCCACCCGGCGGGCCGGATGGGTAATTTTTATGCGCCAGGGCCGGCGGCCACGGAGCTTAGCCGCCCTTAACGCGTTAAGGCCAGGGGCTGGCCAAGGCCGCCGCCAAGGCGGACCCAGGGGCCAGCCCCCGATCCCGGGGCAGGGCTGGGCCGATCCCGGCGCGGGAGGGGACCGGGGGACAGGATCGCCGCCGCGCCGAACCCCGGCCGGCGGCCCAGGGGGCTTAGTCCACCACCTGGGGCTGGGGCATGCAGTCGGGCCGGAAGAGGCAGTCGCCCTGGCCGCAGTCGGGGATGCGGCCGAAGCAGTCGTCATGCCCCTCGGCCAACTGGATGGTGTGGACCAGCTCTTCCTTGCGCAACTTGCCCACGTTTTTGATTTGCAGGCCCTTGGCCATCTCGCGCAGGTCTTTCACGCTAGGCATCGCTAAAGCCTCCTTGGCCGTGAGTTGGCGGCATTGGCTTTCGTCAATCTCATACATTTTAGCCCCAAGCCTGGCCGAGGGCAAATAGCCAGCGCGGCGGTCATTCGCAGCCCGAGGCCCCGCAGCAGGCGCAGGTGCGGCAGCCGCCGTCGGTGGCCAGGATGCCGCCGCAGCGGGGGCAGTGCAGGCCGTTCATGGCCGGGGCCGTGGCCGGCTCGCCACCGGGCAGGGGCAACAACTCCAGCACCTGGCGTCCCCGGGAGCCGTGGCGAAAGACCGTCACGCCCTTGAGCCCCAGGGCGTGGGCCTCCAGGAAGACCTGGCGCACGTCATCCACCGGCGCTCTCGCCGGCAGGTTGACGGTCTTGGAGACGCCGTTGTCGGTGTGCGCCTGAAAGGCGGCCTGCACCGCCAGATGGCGATCGGGCGGCACCTCGTGGGCGGTGGCGAAGAGCCGGGCCGTGGCGGGGTCCAGGCCGGCCACCTGGCTGGCCCGGCCCTTGGCCATGAGTTGGCGCCGGGCCGTGGGCGTGTCCAGGCCTTGGGCGGCCAGGTGCCGCAGGAAGCGCTGGTTGATCTCCACCAGCTCCTCGCCCTCCAGCACCCGCCGGGTGTAGGCCAGGGCGAACAAGGGCTCTATGCCCGAGGAGCAGCCCATCAACAGCGACAGGGTGCCGGTGGGGGCCACGGTGGTGACCGTGGCGTTGCGCATGTGGGTCAGGCCTTTCTCTCGCCAGCGCGACTGGGGGAAGGCCGGGAAGCTGCCCCGGGCCCGGCCCAGCTCGGCGCTGGCGGCGTGGCCGGCGGCCTGGATGCGCCCCATCACCTGGCGGCCCAACTCCACGGCCTGGCCGCTGTCGTAGGGTATGCCCAGGTCCACCAACAGATCGGCGAATCCCATCACCCCCAGGCCCACCTTGCGGGTCAGGCGCGTGGCCTGGGCCACCCGGGGCAGGGGGAAGCGGCTGACCTCCACCACGTCGTCCAAAAAGCGCACCGCGCACGCCGCGGCCTCTTCCAGGGCGGGCCAGTCCACCTGACCGGCGCGCACAAAGGCCGGCAGCACCAGGGAGCCCAGGGTGCAGGACTCGTAGGCCAACAACGGCTGCTCGCCGCAGGGGTTGGTGGCCTCCAGGGGTCCCAGGGCCGGAGTGGGGTTGGCCCGGTTGATGGCATCGAAGAAGGCCAACCCCGGCTCGCCCGAGGCGTGGGCCGCCTCCACCACCAGGTCGAAGAGTTGCCCCGCCGGCAACCGGCGCACCACCTGGCGGCCGCGGGGGTTGATGAGCGGCCAGTCGGCGCCGGCGGCCAGGGCGGCCATGAAGTCGTCGCCCACCATCACCGAGAGGTTGAAGTTCTGCAAACAGCCG
>JACQYR010000103.1:4803-16270 GCA_016208115.1 Desulfarculus sp. | reverse complement strand
CGTGGAAGCCATAGAAGCCCACCGCCGAGGCCGAGACGAGCACCGCCGGCTCGCTGGCCTGCCGCCGGCCCAGGGCCTGCACCAGGTTGCTGGTGCTCTCCAGGCGGCTCTCCAGGATCAGGCGTTTGTACTCCGGCGTCCAGCGCTCGAAGATGGAGGCCCCGGCCAGATTGACGAAGCCCTGGCAGCGGGCCGCCTCCTCCTGCCAGGGGCCGGGGCTGGTGGGGTCGCCCAGGCAGGTCTTCACCCCCGGGGGCAGGCGGCCGGCGGCCCCAGCCGAGCGCGAGAGCACCGTGACCCCGTGCCCCTGCTTGAGCAATCCCTGGCACAGGCCCCGGCCCACGAAACCGCTGCCGCCGGTGACGAAGACCTCCATGGTCCTGCCTCCTTGCTTGGCCGCCGGGCGGGGGGTGGGCGGACCCCCCCGGCTGGCTGACCTTGCCCTACACCTCCAGGCCGGCCTGGAAGCCCTGGGCGATGGATTTGAGCACCGAGCCGGCCCCGGCGGCGTCGCCCACCAGGCTCAGCTTGAGGCCCTTGGCCACCAGGTCGGCCCTGAGCTGGTCCACGGGCCGCATGCCGGCGGCCAGGATCACCGTCTCGGCCGGGAAGAATTGCTCCGCCCCGTCCACCAAGGCCCGCACGCCGCCTTCTTCGATGGCCTGTACCTTAACCTTGGTGTGGGCCTTGACCCCGAAGCGCTTGATCTTGCCGAAGACGATCCAGCGGGTGGAGCGGCCGATGCCCTGGCCCAGCTTGGGCAGCATCTCCAGCACCGTGACCTGGTGGCTGCCCTGGGCGATGAGCCGGTCCAGGACCTCGGGCGCCTCGGCCCGGAAGAGCGTGAGGTAATAGGTCTGTTCCGGGGTGAGCGCCCCTCGGCGATCACCTTGGCCGGGTTCAAGGCGGCCACGGATTCGGCGTCGGCCTGGGTGTAAAGGCGCACCTCCACGCCCAGCTCCTTTAGCGTGGCCCCCTGCCAGGCCGGGATGGAGGCGAAGTCGGGCTTCTCCACCGCCTGGGGGTACCAGGCCACCTGGCCGCCCAGTTGGCCGGCGGCCTCCAGGAGGACCACCCGGTGGCCGCGCTGGGCGGCGGTGATGGCCGCCTGGCAGCCGGCGGGGCCGCCGCCCACCACCACCACGGTCTGGGCCGGCGAGGCCTTGGGCGCGGTGGCGGGCACCTTGGCTTCGCGGCCGGCCCGGGGGTTGACCATGCAGCCCACCGGCTGCATCTGGGGTATGGCGTCGAAGCAGCCCTGGTTGCAGGCCACGCAGCGGCGGATCAGGTCGGGCCGGCCGGCGGCGGTCTTCTTGGGCAGCTCGGGGTCGGCCAAGAGGGGCCGGCACATGCACACCAGGTCGGCGTCGCCCCGGGTCAGGAGGTCCTCGGCCAGGCCGGGGCCGTGGATGCGGTTGCTGGCCGCCACGGGCACGGCCGGTCCCACGGAGCGCTTGACCCCGCGGGCCAGGTAGCTGAAGCCGGCCGCCGGCAGCTCCGAGGTGATCTGGGGCACCAGGGTCTCGTGCCAGCCGCCGGTGACGTTTATCATGTCCACGCCGGCCTCCACGCAGGCCTGGGCGAACTGGGCGGCCTCGCTGTTGGTGTGGCTGCCGGGGATGAAGTCATTGCCGGCGATGCGGATGCCCACGCAGAACTCCGGACCCACCGCCGAGCGCACCTTGGCCACGGTCTCCAGGCCGAAGCGCATGCGGTTGTCCAGGGAGCCGCCGTACTTGTCCTCGCGCTGGTTGATCTTGGGCGAGAGGAACTGGCAGATGAGGTAGCCCGCCGAGCCCAGGATCTCCACCATGTCCAGGCCGGCCTTCTTGGCGCGCACCGCCGCGCGGGCAAAATCGTCCTGTACCTGGCTGATCTCCTCCAGGGTCATGGCCCGGGCCTCGTCCTTGGTGAAGCCCGAGAGGTGGGGCGAGGAGCTGATGGGCTGCTGGCCGATCAGGGCGCGGTGGGCATAGGCCCCGGCCATGTAGAGCTGCACCCCGATGGCCGCGCCATGGTCGTGGGCGGCCTCGGCCAGGCGCGAGAGCCCCTCGATGTCACCGTCGCTCTTAATGGAGACGAAAACGGGGCCGCCGGACATGTCGTTGATGACGCAGCCGCCCACGATCAACAGGCCAGCCCCGCCCTGGGCGCGCTCGGCATAGAAGGCCACCAACTGGTCGCTGACCTTGCCGCCGGGGGTGTAGTTGAGATGGATGGCCGGCATGACGATGCGGTTGCGCAGGGTCATCTGGTTTATGGTCAGGGGCGACAACAACAGGGGATACTGATCCATGGGAATGCTCCAGGGTTCATGTCTCGGGCGTGCGGCGCCGCTCATGCCTATACAGGTAGCCTGATTTCCCGCCCCCTGGCAAGCCCAAAGGGCCGGCGCCCGGCCGGGCCTATACGGGTCGGGGCCGGCGCCTCCCCGATTAACATGGGCCACATGGTTTTCATCAACAGACAAAGCGGGCGGGGGTAAACCCCGCCCCTACGAAAACCAAGGCAAAAACCGCTAGCCCGTGTATTTAATGCAAAATGATTCGGCCCTGACGCGGTCCAGACGGGGCTCGCCTAGTGACGGGGAAATTCCACCAGCGAAAAGAAGTTGAGGCTGCCCTGGTCCTTGAGCTTTTGGGCCGTGGCGCGGGCCTGCTCGCGGGTGGTGTAGGGGCCCACCAGCACCCGCTGCCAGGTGCCGCCGTCCGGTCCCTGCCAGCTTGCCCGTTTGGGCGGGGGCGTCGGGCAGGGTGCCCCGGGGAATGACCCGCTTGGGGGCGTCGGGCAGGGTGTCCCGGGGGATGGGCGTCCGGCTGGGTTCGCTGGCGCCCAGGCGGGCCACCCGCTCTTTGTCCAGGGCCAGGAAGCTGCGGCGCAGGCCGCTGTTGGCCTCCTCCAGGGCGGGGTCCTGGCTGGCGGCCTGGTGATAGCTGATGGTGGCCTCGGCGTACTGGCCCTTGGCCTCTTGCAGTTGGGCCAAAAGGAGCCAGGCCGGCGCCAGCTTGGGGTCCAGCTTGGTGGCCCTCTGCAGCAGTTGCTCGGCCTTGGCCGGCTCGCGCCCGTCCTTGTTGGCGTGCTTGGCGCTGTCCAGCAGTTGGCGGGCCTCCAGCACGTCCTCGTTGGGTATCTCCGGCGGCGCGCCCACGGTCATGGCCGGGGCCGTGGCGGCTGGGCCGGCGCCGGGCGCGGCCGGCTCGGCCGGGGCGGGGGCCAGGGGCGGCGTGGGCGCGGGCGGAACGGCAGCCGCCAAGGGGGCGGGGGCCTGGCCGGGCAGACGCTTGGCCTTTTGCAGCTCAGGATCGCGGGGGGCGATCAACAGGCCGGTGTCAAAGGCCTTGTGGGCCCCGGCCAAATCGCCGGCCGCCGCGCGGCTCTGGCCCAGCAAGAGCCAGGAGGGGGCGCTGGAGGGGTTGAGCGCCAGGTCCTGCAGGGCGGCCTCCTGGGCCTCCTTGTAGCGCTTTTGGGAGTAGTGCGCCAAGGCGGCCTGGCGGTGGCGGTCGCTGCCGCGCATGACAAAGGCGGTGCCGCCGCGCAAGGCGATGCCGGGGCTGACCTGGCCCAGGGCCAGGGGACGGGCCGCGTCCACCACGCCCATGGGCAGCTCCGAGAGGGTGGGGCAGCCGGTGTCCAGGGTGGCCTTCTCCGGCCCCTGGCGCACGTATTCCCGGGCCACCAGGGTCATGTTGCGGCCCTTGGCGATCTGCACGGCGGCGTCCTGGGCCTGCGCCGGGTCCTTGATCCACAGCACCCACAGGCAGTCTCGGGTCACGGCCGGCGATTCGGGGGCCGGCTCCTTGCCGCCGCAGCCCGGCAGGGCCGCGCCCAGGGCCAGGAGCAGGCTCAAGATGGCGATGTGGAGGGTGCGTCGCATGGGGGTGATTATATGCACGACAGGCCCCTGGGCGCAACGGCCTGCTGTTAAAAGACGCCCTGACGTGGGATGATTATACATATTTAATTAAATTCCGTTGGTTATGGTTTAGGTGCTGCCCAGGATGTCCGGGGGCGGCCAGGGCCGACGGCCGTAGCCGCGCCGGGGCCGGCCCCGGCGGCAGTCTTGGCGGGCGAAGTCGCGGCAGGCCAGGGGTTTGATGGGGTGCAGGCCGCAAAAGAACAGGGGCAGGCCCTGGGACTGGAACAGGAAGGGGCAGAAGGGCTGGGGCAGCAGGGTGGCGCCGGCCAGGGCGTGGTACCAGTAGGCCGGGTAGTCCACCCCCGGCGGCGGGGTGGGCACGGTGCCGGCGTGGCAGCAGCAACGGCCGCACAGGTCGCACCAGCCGCCGTCGCCCTTGAGTTCCTGGTGGGCCAGGCCCTGGGCGGGCCAGTCCACCAGGGCCGGCAGGTCGGCACGGATGCGCAGGTGCAGGCCCAGGAAGGCCAGCAGGTCGCGTGTGAGGCGGCTGTCGCGCTCGTCCCGGGGGCGGGGGTGGTGGGGGTTGCCCCTGAAGCCCATCCCCAAGGTGAGCCAGAGCATGGTCAGGGCCAGGTAGGGGTCGCACAAGGCGTCCACGGCCTGCTGGGCTTCCTGGGCCTGAGGCCACACCAAGTCCGCCAGAGGCTGGGCGCGCTCCGGCGTGATGGCTCCGCCCAGGGCGCGTTCCCGGCCCAGGTCGGCCAGGAGGGCCTGGCAGGCGGCGGACAGCGTGGGGCCGCCGTGGGGTATCTTTGCTCCAACCATGCGATAAAATATCCAAAAATAAAAATGCCTGCGTATTATACGCAAGGCGGTACTATGAGGCAATCAAACTCGCGGCACCGCCGCCGGCTTGGGTCGGGGGGCGCGCCCTTGACAGGACCGCCGGGCTGCGGCAGGTTGAGTAGGGCAAGGTCTTTCGGCTACCAAAAGGCATTTACTCATCGGCTCCGGGGAGCCCAGGCATGCCAAGGCGGTTGCACAAAATGCTCCTGGGACAGAGCATGGAGGCCTGGGAAAAGGAAAAGCTGGCCGCGGCCCAGCGCCGCTTCTTCCCCCGCCTGGACGTGGACCTGGCCAATCAGCCCAAGGTTGACTACTTCGGCCGGCCCGTGGACGACCGCGAGACCTACACCAGCGATTTGAAGCTCACCCAGCCCCTGTACACCGGCGGCCAGCTCACCGCCCGCCACGACCAGGCCAAGCAGGGCCTGGCCAAGGTGGGGCTGAGCGAGGCCAAGTCCCGCCTGGAGGTGGCCCTGGAGGTGGTGCCGGTCTACTACAAGCTCCTGTCGGCCCGGCAGGTGGCCACCCTGGGCCAGGATCTCTCGGCCAAGGCCGCCGAACTGGTGCAGGGCGCCCGCCAGGGGGTCAAGGAGGGCTACCAGCGCCTGGAGGACTTGTTGCACGCCGAGGCCCGGCTGCTGGAGGTATCCTACAAGGTGGCCGACAACCAGAGCCAGGCCCGGGCGGCGGGGGTGCGCCTCAAGGAGCTTCTGGGCCTGGAGCGCGAGCAGGCCCTGGAACTCAAGCCCCAAATGCCGGAGTACGCCCCGCCGGACTCGTCCGAGGGCCTCTTGGGCCAGGCGCTCAAAAAGAACGCCTCCCTGTTGCAGGCCCAATCCGAGGAGCTTTACCAGAGCCTGGGCCTGTCGGTGGCCGAGACCCTGTCCATGCCCCGCCTCAGCCTGGTGGGGCGCTACGGCATGGAGGGCGAGGAGTTCCCCGGCCCGGACAAGTACTCGGGGGTGATGTTGCAGATGGACATCAGCTTCGGCGACGCCTCGGCCAAGACCTACTACGACTACGAGCACCAGAAGCAGAACGAAACCTCCTTCTACTTCAGGGACCAGGAGCTGCACCGCAAGGGGCTGAAGTTGTCCTTCCTGGACGGCAGCTCCCCGGCGGTCAGCCTGGCCGAGGCCCGCTACCTGCGCAAAAAGGCCCACGACGAGGTACGCGATACCCGCGCCAAGCTGCAAACCCAGATCATGAGCCTGTGGGAAGAACTGAAGCGCCACGATGACCTGCACGAGCTGGCCGGCAAGCAGGTGGAACTGGGTGGCGAGCGGGTGGCCGTGGCCCGGGCCAAGCGCGAGGCCGGCACCGCCACCCCGGCCGAGGTGCTGGAGCGGGAGATGGACCTGGCCGAGGCCAGGGCCAAGATGATCCAGGCCGGCCATGAGCGCCACCGGGCCCTGGCCCTGCTGTGCCTGCTCTCCGGCCAGGCCCTGGCCTGCAAGGATGTCAAATGAACAGAGCGCTGGTTTGCCTGACCCTGACAGCCGCCCTTTGGTGCCCCTGCCTGGCCCAGGCCGCCCCGGCCCCGCCTTCGGTCCCCGAGCCGGGCCGGGTGCCGGTCAAGGTGGTGCGGGTGGCCGAGGAGGCCGGCGGCGGCTTGAGCGGCTTGGGCAGCGCCCGCTGCCGCCAGAGCCTGGAGCTTTCCTTCGAGGTCATCGGACTCATCAGCCAGGTGCTGGTGGAGGAGGGCGATCTGGTGCAAAAGGGCCAGGTGCTGGCCCGCCTGGATGACAAGGTGCAGGCCGCCGAGCTACAGGCCCGCCAGGCCGAGGCCCTGGCCGCCTCCGCCGAGGTGGAGCGGCTGAAGGCCAAGAAGGAGGAGAAGGAGAAGCTCTTCCAGGGCCGGGCCGCCACCCAGGCCGAGGTGCGCGAGGTGGGCTTCGAGCTGGACAAGGCCTTGGCCAAGCAGCGGGCCAGCCAGGCCGAAGTGGTGGCCATGCAGGGGCGCGAGAGGAACATGGCGCTCAGGGCCCCGGTGGCTGGGGTGGTGCTCAAGCGTCTGTCCGAGCCCGGCGAGGTGGTAAGCCCCAACAGCAACCGCAAGGTCCTGAAGCTGGGCGACTGCCGCCAGGTGCTGGCCGAGGTGGAACTGGGCGAGCGCCTCTACACCCAGGTGCGGGCGGGCCAGGAGGTGACACTCTTGGCCGACGCCCTGCCGGGGCGGCGCTTTAGCGGCAAGGTGCACGCCGTGGGCGTGGAGGTGGACGAAAAAAACCGCACCTTCGTGGTCAAGGTGGCCGTGGACAACCCCGACCTGGCCTTGAAGCCGGGCATGTTCGTGCGGGCCTCGCTATTGGCCGCCGGCCAGGCCGCCAGCTTGTGGCTGCCCCCCCAGGCCCTGACCCAGGAGCAGGGCGACCAGGCCGTGGTGACCGTGATCCAGGACCGCAAGGCCACCCCCCGCAAGGTGCGCCTGGGCCGGCGGGAGCCGGGCAGGGTGCAGGTGCTGGAGGGCGTGGCCGCCGGCGAGCTGGTGCTGGTACCCACCCCGGAGGATGGCCAGCCGCCGGCGGATAAAAGGCCTTGAAGCAGCCGGCCTACCTCCTGCGCCCCCTGGGGATTTTGGCCGTGTTCGCGGCCCTGGCCCTGGGGGGCCTTTTTTGCTTTAGCCGCCTGCCGGTGGAGTTGCTGCCCCGGCTGCCCTATCCCCGCCTGACCGTGGTCACGGTTTTCGAGCACGCCCCGCCCCAGGAGGTGGAGACCCTGGTCACCCGCCGCCTGGAGGGCGTCTTGGGCACCGTGGCCGGGGTGCGGCGCCTGGAGTCGGTCTCGGCCGAGGGCCTGTCGCAGATGACCCTCATCTTCCAGTGGGGCCGCGACCTGGGGCACAGCGCCGCCGAGGTGCGCGAGAAGCTGGACTCGGTGGCCGACCAACTGCCCCGGGAGGCCCAACCGCCCCTGGTGCTGCACTACGACCCCTCCGAGGCGCCGGTCATCACCCTGGGCCTGACTGGGCCGGCGGCGGGAACGGGCTTACGCGCCCAGGCCCAGGACGTGCTCAAGAACCGCCTGGAGACCCTGGAGGGCGTGGCCGCCGTGCGCCTGAACGGCGGCCTGGTCCCCGAGGTGCAGGTGGAGGCCGACCTGGCTCGCCTGGTGGCCCAGAACCTGGACCTGGGCACCCTGGTGGAGCGGGTCAAGAAGGCCAACCTCAACTCGCCGGCCGGCGAGCTGCGCTTGGGCAACCTGGAGCTGCCGGTGCGCACCCTGGGGCGCTTCGCCTCGCCCCAGGACATCCCCCAGGTGCCGGTGGGCAAGGGCCAGGGCGGGACGGTGGTCAGCCTGGCCGAGGTGGCCCGGGTGCGCTCCGGCCACAAGGACCAGACCGGCTTCTGCCGGGTGGACGGGGCGCCGGCGGTGCTCTTGTCGGTGCAGAAGGAGCCCGGGGCCAACGCCGTGGAGGTTTCGCGCCGGGTGCGCGAGCGCCTGGCCCCCATGGCCGCCGGCCTGCCGCCGGGCTGGGGGCTCAAGGTGGTGGACGACCAGGCGCCCTTCGTGGAGGACTCCCTGGCCCAACTGCGCGACGCCGTGCTGTGGGGCGGGCTCTTGGCCTTTTTGGTGCTGGCCTGGTTCCTGCGCCGCATCAAGGCGGCGTTCTTGGTGATGCTCTCGGTGCCGGTGTCGCTTTTGGCTGCCCTGGGGGCCATGTACCTGGCCGGGGTGGGGCTCAATCTGATGTCCATCGGCGGCCTGGCCCTGGGGGTGGGCACGCTGGTGGACGCTTCCATCGTGGTGCTGGAGGCCTTTGAGCGCCACCAGGCCCGGGAGGGCGAGCCCCTCACGGCGGCGGCCAGCGCCCTGGCCGAGGTGCGCGGCGGGCTTGTCACCGCCACCCTGACCACGGTGTCGGTGCTGGTGCCGGTGCTCTTTCTCACCGGCCTGGCCCAGCGCCTGTTCCAGGACTTCGCCTTCACCTTGGTGGCCTCGCTGCTCTTTTCCCTGGCCACGGCCCTGCTGCTCTTGCCGGCGCTGTTGGTCTGGCTGGGGCGGCGCCAGACGGCCCCGGCCAGCCGCCCGCCCGCCGAGGCCGCCCGCTACCGCCTGGCCCTGCAATGGACCCTTGACCACCCGCTCCCGGCCGCCGGCCTGGGGCTCCTGGCCCTGGCCCTGGGCCTGGGCGGCCTGTGGGTCAGGGGCGCGGCGCTCTTGCCCGAGGTGGGCGGCGGGCGGCTGTTGGTGCAGCTTCGGCTGCCCCCGGAGAGCGGCCTGCCGCTGCTCACCCAGGCCGTGGACCGGGCCGAGGGATTCCTGCGCGCCCGGCCCGAGGTGGCCTCCATCGTTACCCGGGCCGGCGTGGACCCCCACGACAGCGGCGGCCAGGGCGGCGACCTGGGCCTGGACCCGGGTAGGCCCCATGAGGCCATGCTCACCGTGCACCTAAAGCCCGGCCAGGGCCTGGGCCGGGGGGCCGAGGCCCTGCGCACCAGCCTACGCCAGGAGCTCACGGCCCTGGGCGGCCTGGAGGCCGAGGTGCTGCCGGCCGGCAACCTCACCGAGCCGGGGCGCGAGGCCTGGTCGCCGCCCCAGCTTTTGCGCCTCATGGGCGACGACCTGGACACCCTGGTGGAGCTTTCGGGCAAGGTGCTGGCGCGGCTCAAGGACGTTCCGGGCCTGGCCGGCCTGGTGGCCGACGGCGCCTCCAAGAGCGGCCAGCTCCAGGTCAAGGTGGACCGCGAGGCCGCCGCCGCGCAGGGCGTCAACGTTACCCAGGTGGCCCAGGAGCTGAGAAGGGCGGTGCAGGGCGAGGTGGCCGGCAAGCTCTTGCAGGGCGACCGCGAGACCGACATCCGGGTGCGCCTGCAACCGGCTGACCGCCAGGAGCCGGCGGCCCTGGGCGAGCTGCCCCTGCAGGGCCAGGGGGGCCAGGCCCTGCGCCTCAGGCAGGTGGCCAACCTGCACCCCGGCCAGGGTCCCCAGGAGATCCTGCGCCAGGAGCGGCGGCGCACGGTATTGATCCGCGGCCAGGTGACCGGCCAGGCCTTCAGCCAAGGCCAGGAGAGCGCGCTCACGGCCGCCGGCCAGGTGGAGCTGCCCGCCGGCTACGAACTGCGCCCCGGCAGCCAGGGACTGGCCTTGAGCGAGTCCCTGAGTTCCCTGGGCGCCGCCCTGGGCCTGTCCTTGATGCTCATCTACGTCATTCTGGTGGTGCAGTTTGAGTCCCTGCGCTGGCCCCTGGTGATCCTGCTGGCCCTGCCGCCGCTATCCCTGGGGCCGGCCCTGGCCCTGAACCTCACGGGCCTGCCGCTGTCGGCCCTGGTGCTGTTGGGCTCGGTGGTGCCCATCGGCATGGCCGTGAACACCCCCATCCTCTTGGTGGACTACACCAACCAACTGCGGCGGGCCGGGATGGCGCCGGCCCCGGCCCTGCTGCAAGCCGCCCAGGTGCGCCGCCGGCCCATCGTCATGACCACCCTGACCACGGTGCTGGGGGCCCTGCCCCTGGCGCTGGGCCTGGGGGCCGGGGCCGACCTGGCCCAACCCCTGGCGCTGACCGTGGTGGCCGGGCTCATGATCTCCATCGCCGCCACCCTGCTCTTGGTGCCGGCCCTGTACCGCCTGTTCCTGGGCCGGGGGGCGGCGCGGTGAACCGGCTCACCGCCCTGGTGCTGAGCCGGCCCCTGGGCAGCCTGGCGGCCTGCCTGGGCCTGGCCGTGCTGGGCCTGGTGGCCGCGGCGGGCCTGAACCTCAACCTGCTGCCCTCCACCCGCTATCCGGCGCTGACGGTTTCCACCAGCCTGCCCGACGCCGGTCCCCAGGAGGTGGAGACGCTCATCACCCGGCCCCTGGAGGATGACCTGCGGGCCGTGGTGGGGGCGCGCAAGATTTACTCCCGCTCCCGCCAGGGGCGCTCCGAGGTGACGCTCGAGCTCAACCCCGAGGCCGACGTCTCGGCGGCGGCCCAGGACCTGCGCGGGCGGCTACGCCGGCAGAAGCCCAACCTGCCCTTTGACACCCGGCCGCCGGTCATCAGCCAGTACAGCCCCTCCGAGCAGCCGGCGGCGGTGCTGGGGGTCACCGGCTCCTTAAGCCTGGCCCAGGCCGGCGACTGGGCGCGCCAGGTGCTGGCGCCCCGCCTGCGCCGGGTGGAGGGCCTGGCCGAGGTGCAGATCAGCGGCGCGCCCGAGCCCGAGATACAGGTGGAGTGCGACCCCCAGCGCCTCAAGGCCCTGGGCCTGAGCGTGCGCCAGGTGGCCCTGGCCGTTAAGCAGGGCAGCCTGGACCTGCCCGCCGGGGTGCTGGCCCACGGCCTCTTCCGAGTGCCCCTCAAGGTGGCCGGCGGGGTCAAGACCGCCCCCGAGGTGGCGGCGCTGCCCATCGGCGAGCACCCGGGCGGCGGGCTTCTGACCGTGGGGCAGGTGGCCCTGGTGCGCGCCAGCCAGCGCCCGGCCGAGGAGATCACCCGCCTGGGCGGCCGGCAGGTGGTGACCCTGGCCCTGTACCAGGCCTCCGGCGCCAACCTGGGGCGGCTGTGGGGCCAGGCGGAAGAGGTGCTGGCCCAGACGCCGCCGCCGGGCCAGGATTCCCGGCCCGAGGTGGTCTACAGCCAGGCCCAGCTCGTGAGCCAGGCCTTGGAGCGCCTGGCCTGGATGGCGCTGATCGCCGCCCTGGCCGCCGCCGGGGTCTTGTATTTATTTTTGCGTGACCTGGCCTCCACCTTGGCGGCTTGCGCGGCCCTGCCTTTTTCGCGGGCCGTGGCCTTGCTCTTGGTGCGCCTGGCCGGCCTGGAGTTGGACATCATCTCCCTGGCCG
>JACQYR010000103.1:0-4759 GCA_016208115.1 Desulfarculus sp. | reverse complement strand
GCCATGGGCATATTGCTGGACAACGCCGTGGTGGTGATCGAGGCGGTGCACGCCCGCTGGCAGGCCGGCCAGGAGCGTCTGGCCGGGCTGCTCACGGGCGTGGCCGAGGTGGCTCGGCCCATCGCCTTCGCCACCCTGACCACGGTGGCCGGCTTCCTGCCCCTGGTGCTGGTCTCCACCCGGGTGCGCCAGAGCTATGGCGGCTTCTTCTGGGGCCTCAGCCTGAGCCTGATGACCTCGCTCTTGGCGGCCCTGGTGCTGGTGCCGCTCTTGATGCTCTACACCGGCCAGGGCTGGCGCCGGGCGCGCCAAGGCTTTCGGGCCCCGGCGGCCTATGTGCGGGCCTTGGACTTCAGCCTGCGGCGGCCCGGCCGCCTGGCCCTGGTGGCGCTCTTGGTGCTGCTGGCGGCGGCGGCGCTCACCCCGGGGCTCAACTTCCAGAAGGGCAGCGGCCTGGCCTCCCAGGGCTTCACGGTGCTGGTGGTGCTGCCGCCGGGCACCGCCAAGGAGGTGACCGACCCCCTGGTGCGCCAGGCCGAGGAAAAGGCCATGGCCGTGGCCGGGGTGAAGCGGGCGCACAGCCGGGTGTGGGGCAGCCAGGGCCGGGTCACCGCCACCCTGGCCGGCGACAGCGCCGAGGAGGCCTCCCGCGCCCTGACCCAGGCTCAGGCGCTGTTCAAGAACCAGGACCAAGTGCAATACCACGTGCTGCCCCTGCACGAGGGCGGCCGTCACGCCACCCTGGCCGTGAACCTCTTCGGCCCCAGCCTGGAGGGGCTGATGGAGCAGTACCCCCAAGTGGCCCAGCGCCTAAAAAGCCTGCCCATTATCCGCGACGTGGTGGTGCGCATGGGCAGCCCGGCGCCGGAACTGGAACTCAGGCTCAACCACCGCCTGCTGGGGCTTTACGGCCTCAACGCCGAGGAGGTGGCCCAGGAGGTGCGCGCCCATCTCTCCGGTCCGGTGGCGGTGCGCATCCCCGGCCAGGACCGCGAGATCGAGGTGCGGGTCTGGGGCCAGGGCGGGCCTTTGCACCAGGCCAATCTGGGCGCGGTCTTCATCCCCGCGCCGGGGGGCCGCCAGGTGGCGTTCTCCGAGCTGGCCGAGCCCCAGTTGACGCCCCAGCCCAGCGAGCTGTTGCGCGAGGACCTGCGCCGGGTCATCCGCCTGACCCTGGTCCTGGACCAGGGCGACACCCTGGCCGCCGCCCGCCAGGTGGCCCAGGTGCTGGCCGACCCGCCGCCGCCGCCGGGCTTTGCCTGGCTTTTGGGCGAGGAGGTGGAGCGCATCGAGACCACCCGCCAGGAGATGCTCCTGGGCGCGGCCCTGGCCCTGCTCCTGGCCTATCTCATCATGGTGGCGGCCACCGAGTCCCTGACCGCGCCGGTGGTGGTGCTCTGCGCCGCGCCCCTGGCCGGGGCGGGGGTGGTGGCGGCCCTGCGTCTGCTGGATTTGCCCGTGGACATGCCGGTGTATTTGGGGGTCATCATCCTGTGCGGCCTGGTGGTCAACGTGGGTATCGTGATGATAGACGCCATGGCCCGCCTGCGCGGCCAGGGGCTTCAGGCGGCCCAGGCCGCCCGCCAGGGGGCCTTGCGCCGCCTGCGGCCGGTCCTGATGACCACGCTCAGCACCACCGCCGCCAGCCTGCCGCTTTTGTTGGACCGGGGCACCGGCTCCTCCACCTGGGGTCCCCTGGCGCTGACCCTGGCCGCCGGCCTGGTGACCTCGGCCCTGTTCGCCCTGGTGCTCACCCCGGCCCTGTACCCCCTGGCCGCCCGCCTGGAACCCCTGGCCGGGGCGCCGCCGGCCACGCCGGCGCCGGCGCCCCAGCAGCTAATTAGGTAGAAAATAAAATTAAAGCATGCTAAGCTGATTCCCGATTGGGGTGTAAACGCCCAAGGGAGCAGGGTCTTGATGAAACGCCGATTCCGTTTCCTGGCCGTTTTATTAAGTATTTTAATGGTGTTGGCCGTCAAGGCCGCCCTGGCGGCCGACCCGGTCAAGACCACTGACTACTTCAACATCCATTATGGCTCCTGGCAGGGCGTGGCCGAGGCCATCACCCCCTATCTCAACGCCGCCTTCACCACCCCCCGCGACGTGCTGGGCTACGACAACGGTGGCTACGGCAAGATAGAGGTCTACTTCTACAGCGACTCCAAGAGCGGCACCGCCGGCTACACCTATCCAGGCGAGAACGCCATCCACATCAACCTGATCTACGGCGACTCCACCAAGGACTCCTACCTGCGCGACTACGGCAGCACCGTGGCCCACGAGACTGGCCACGTGCTCTTTTTCCATGAGACCAAATTGCAGAACCGCTATGGCTGGGGCTCCAGCGGGGCCGCGGCCTACACCTGGATCAGCGAATCGCTTTCCTACTACATCGGCGACGTGGTCTATCCCCACGGCCCCCAGTACAGCAAGGCCCAGTTGGGCTCCATGGTCAATAGCTACAGTAGTAACGGCAGCAAGCGCAGCAGTTGGCTGACCTCCGGCAACAACTATATGCAGGGTTCGGCCAGCAGCCTGGACCTGGTGCAGCTCAAGACCATCGGGAAGTACCTGGCCGACAGCGGCGGCTGGGGGGCCATCCAGTCCACCCTGCGCAACCTGGCGGCGGGCAATGACTACGACACCGCCTTCCGCAAGGCCTTTGGCAAGGAAACCGGCATGACCAGCACCGCCAGCGGCGCCGACGTCAACACCCTGTACTCAGGCTATATCAACTACTACCTGGGCCACTACTAAGGGCCGGCGCACATATTGCGAGTTCAAGGAGGGGTTGTTGCCCCTCCTTAATGTTTTTGAGGGGGCGGGATCGGCGGCGCAAATTTGACCAAGGGGGCTATGGCATGGCAAGCGTTGGGGGACGGAAACCGTTCTTGACCTGGGCGGCGGCCCTGCTGCTCTTTCTGGTCCTGGCCTCCCCGGCCCTGGCCTCTCCGGCCCCGGCCAAGGACTGCCTGGCTGGCGGGCAGCAGGCGCTGAATCAGCGGGACTTCAAGCAGGCGGCCAAGCTCTTCGCGGCCTGCGCCCAGGCCCAGCCCCGCCAGGCCTCGGCCCACTTCTGGCTGGGCATGGCCCACTTTTTGGCCCACGAACCCCAGAAGGCCGTGCCCGCCTTCAGCCGCTGCCTGGAGCTGGACCCTGGTCACGTGCAGGCCACGGCCATGCTGGGCAAGCTCTATTCCTTTGACCGCGAGAAACTGAAGCAGGCCCACGAGCTGTTGAGCAAGGCCCTGGCCCAGCGGCCGGACCTGGAGGACGCCCGCTTCGATCTGGCCCGGGTCTTGGCCCTGCAAGGGCAGTACGACCGCTCCTTCCAGGAGTTCAACCATCTGTTCCAGGGCGAGCTGCGCTTCGCCCTGTACCACACCGAGCTGGGCAAGATACTGCTGGCCCTGGGCCTCAAGCCCCAGGCCCGCCAGGAGTTCGAGCGCGCCCTCAAGTTGCAGCCCGACTTCGAGCCGGCCCAGCGCCAACTCAAGGAGCTGGACCAGCCCGCCGCGGCGGCCCCCGCGGCACCCCCCGCCGCGCCGGCCAAATAAGCCAAGTCAGGGCTGTGGCTTGCCGCCGGCCTCGCGCCGGACCTCCCGCTCCACGTAGGCGGTGATCTCGCGGGTGTAGTCGCGGATCCAGTCGGCCAGGGCCCATTGCTCCTCGGGGCTGAGCTTGTTCAGGCCGGCCCGTTGAAACACCTCGCTACCCACCCGCTGTTCCAGGCTCATGCGCGTGCTCATCATGGGGCCTGCCTCCTTGGGGGTGGCCTCGCCGGCCAGGGCCAGGCCGGGCCAGGCCAGGGCCGAGGCCAGCGCGATTATCGCCAACAGCCGCATGGTCACTTGCTCCCTGCCGCCGGGCCGCTAGCCCCTGCCCGGAAAAAGCTGCTTCTCCAGCCAGTCGCGCCCCAGCAGCAAGAGGTCCTCGTCGCGGGCCAGGGCTTTTTGCACCCGCTGGGGCGCAAAGCCGAAGCGTTGGCTGAAATCCGCCTGGCCCGCCAGGCCGCGAAACAGGTCCAGGTTGTAAAGTCCCAGGATCACGGCGTGAATCTGGGCCGGCTGGAACTCCAGGCGGCCTTGCCGCCGGGGGTGGAAGAACAGGCCCAGCAGGGCGTCGTTGGCGGCCTGATAGGTCTCCAGGCCCTGGTCGGCCACCCATTCCTCCACGGTCAGGGGGCGGTCCTCTTGCCAGCCCAGGCAGGCCGGGGCCTCCTGCCGGAGGAACACCTCCTTGACCGGCGGGCCGGGGGCCACGGCCCGGGCCAGGGGATAGACCCGGCAGGCCGCCGGCCGGTGGGCATAGACCGCGCAGCCCGCCGGCCCCACCAAGGGGCAGCGGCCCTCCTGGTCCAGCTTGAGGCGTAAGACCGGCCAGCCCGAGACCGGGTCCAGGTCCAACTCCAGAAGACGCTCCAGCACTTCCTGGGACTTTAGCCCCAGCCCTTGGCGCAGGCGCAAGAGGTCGTAGGGCAGCACCGGCAGGCGCTTCATCGCGCAGCAGGTGTTGAAGCAGGCCAGGCCGGGGTGGCAGGAGAAGCTGAAGCCCTGGCCCGGCGCCAGGCGCTGGCCGGCCAATTGGGCCTCGGTCTCGATCACGCCGGGGGGCTCCCCGCGCCCTGCCAGCGGGCGAAAAGGCCGTGCTCCACCCCAAACTGGTCCAGCACCTTGCCCACGGTCTGATGCACGATATCCAGCACCGTGGCCGGCCGGTGGTAGAAGGCCGGCATGGGCGGCAGGATCACCGCCCCCAG
>JACQYR010000102.1 GCA_016208115.1 Desulfarculus sp. | reverse complement strand
CTGGGCTCGGCTGGTCACTGGCCGGGCGGCCTGGGGCCGGACCGGCTGCGCCCAGGGGTCAAGCCGGCCCGCACCGGCCCTGGCGCCCGCAGGGCAAGTATGGCCGGGCGTGGGAGCGGGCACAAAAAATAACCGCTTAGGATTTATCTTTTTCTGGCACCCGCGCCAATCCGGCAGCGTCGCGCAGGGCCGCGCAGGGCAGGATAGAAAAGAGAAATCCCGGCGGTTTCTTTTTGTGCCCTGCCTCGCCGCCCGGCCATACCGCGCCCTGCCGATGCGGGGGCCTCACCGCGGCGGCGTAGTCCCGTGTTCAAGGGCCAACCTGGCTGCTTGACGCCGCTGGGGCCAGGCGTAATGGCGTGGCCCCCTGCCGGCGATTAAGGATGGCCGGGCTTGAGGCAGGGCACGGGGTCTAGGGGGAAGGAGAGGCGGGAGGTCTTTGGCCCCAGGAGGCCCAATTAAAGGATGGCCTAGCCACGGGAGCCGCCGGCGCTGGATAGCACGAGGGCGTCACGCGAACCGTGTATGCCCAGTGGCGTGGCCCGCCGCCTAGTGCCGGCGGTAGTGCCTTATCAGCCCGGCCACCACGCCCAGCACCTTGACCTCCTCGTGGCGGAGGATGATGGGCTCCATCTCGGGGTTGGCCGGCTCCAGGCGGATGTGGTCGCGCTCCAGGTAGTATTTCTTGAGCGTCACGTCGCTGTGGTTGATGAGCGCCACCACCATCTCGCCGTTGTGGGCGGTTTGCCGCTCCTCCACCACGATAACGTCGCCGGGGCGGATGTGGGCGTCAATCATGGAGTTGCCGCGCACCTCTAGGGCAAAGGTGCGGAAGCGCCCCAGCATGTCGCTGGGGATGGCCACGGTGCGCTCCTCTGGTATGGCCTCGATGGGCAGGCCGGCGGCCACGGTGCCCAGAAGCGGCACCTCCACCTCCTCCAGGGCTATCTCGTACAGGCCCAGTTCCTTGAGGCTGGGGACGGGCATGACTATCCTCCACTTTAGTTTAGCGGCTACACTTGACGAGCATATTATCCGGTCTGGTGGGGCCTTGTCAAGCTGCTTGGCGGGCGGGCGCCCAGGGGAAATAAATCACTATCCCTTGGCCAGGGTTGGCCGCCGGACCGGGGCCTTCTATGCTTGATCATGGTTCCGCCATGCCCCCCGCCCCCGGCCGCCTTATTCCCCGGCCGGGATCGGCCTATGACCAGACATTGCCATAGCCAGGAGAACCCCATGAAAAAGGTCGCCGTATTGTTGGATGGAGCCTACGTGCGCTACACCCTCTACCGCTTCCTGGACGGCCCCCCCACCGACACGCACATCGAGCGCTTTGCCCAGGGCTGCGTCAAGCCCGAGGAGGAGTTGTTCCGCATCTACTATTACGATTGCCTGCCCTTTGACGAGCAGCGCCTCAACCCGGTCTCGCGCACCTACATGGACTTCAAGCAGACCGAGGCCTACCGCAAGAGCATCAATCTTATCCAAGGCCTGGAGATCAAGGACTACTTCGCCGTGCGCCTGGGCAACCTGGCCTTCAAGGACTGGCGCCTGAACAACTACGCCTTTGGCCGCCTGTGCGACGCCAGCATGGAGGGGCGCACCCCCGAGCCCCTGACCCCCCAGGATTTGCAGCCCGACTTCACCCAGAAGGGCGTGGACATGAAGATCGGCCTGGACATCGCCTGGCTGTCCACCAAGCACCTGGTGGACAAGATCATCCTGACCACCAACGACAGCGACTTCGTGCCGGCCATGAAGTACTCCCGCCGCGAGGGCATTCACGTGGTGCTCATGGCCCTGGGCGAGGTGAGCAACATGCTTAAAGCCCACGCCGACGAGATCCGCCCCGTGGACATGGAGCGCGTGCGCGTGGGCCAGGGATAGGCCAAGGCGCCGGACTCGCGCAGTAAGAATCAGGGCCGCGCCTCGGGATGGGGCGCGGCCTTGGTATTTGGCCCTTCCCGCCGGCCCTTTGGCTGCCTACCCCAAAAAACGGTGCTATAATTTAAGTATTGCCCCTGGGACCGCTCATGACTTGAGCTAGGGGGACCTATGCCTGGCGCCAGCCAACTGGACGCGATCATCAGCCTGATGGCCCAGGCCCACGGCCGGGACCTCTCCTGCTATGACCAGACCTTCTTGCGCAAGACCCTGCAAGGCCGCCTGGCGGCCAGCGGCAACCCCAGCGCCCAGGCCTATGCCCAGCGCCTGGCGGCCGACCCCCGGGAGGCCGAGGCCCTGTGGCGCGCCCTGGGCATCACCTACAGCGAGTTCTTCCGCGAAACCCTGACCTTCGCCCTGCTGGAGCAGTTGGTGCTGCCTGGCCTCTGGCAGGAGATGGCCGAGCTGGGCCGGCCGGAGCTGCGCCTGTGGTCGGCGGCCTGCGCCGGCGGCCAGGAGAAGTATTGCCCCTGGGACCGCTCATGACTTGAGCTAGGGGGACCTATGCCTGGCGCCAGCCAACTGGACGCGATCATCAGCCTGATGGCCCAGGCCCTGCAAAACGTCAGGCTCAGGCACCTGGACGGCTGTTTCACCAGCCAGGGGCAGGCCTACCAAGTGCTCCCCCGGCTCAGGGAGCGGGTGTATTTCTCGGCCCACGACCTCTTGGACCAGCGTCTGGCCAGCCCGGCGGCCAGCATCTACGGCGATTTCGATCTGGTGATGTGCAGCAACCTGCTTTTCTACTACCGCGCCGACATCCGCGGCCTGATCCTGGACAGGGTGGGCCGCTCCTTGCGCGCCGGTGGCTATCTGGTCACCGGCCAGGCCGAGCGGGCCATGGTGGAGCAGGACCAGGGCCTGCGCGCCCTGGCCCCGGTCACGGCGGTTTTCCGCAAGGCAGACAAACAGGGGTGAGACATGCGACTCAAGGACCTTAACATCGGCCTGCAACTGCGTCTGGGCCTGGGGCTCATCCTGGTGCTGGTGGCCCTTTTGGGCGCCCTGGCCTGGCAGCAGGCCGAGGCCCTGTGGCAAGAGACCCGCCAACTGCACGAGCACCCCTTCACGGTCACCCGGGCCGTGGGCGAGGTCAAGGTCCACGTCCTGGCCATGCAAAAGGGCATGCGCGAGCTGTTCCTGGCCGAGACGGATGAAGCGCGCCTGGGGATCATCCAGGAGATCGAGGCCCAGGCCGCCGAGGCCGACCGGCAGCTCAACGTGTTGTATGCCCGCTACCTGGGCCCCCGCGCCGACGTGGAGGCCACCGCCCGGGCCCTGGCGCGCTGGAAGCCCATGCGCGAGGAGGTCATCGGCCTGCTGCGCCAAGGCCGGCACGGCGAGGCGGCCAGCCGGTTCAAGCAGGTCAGGGTCAGCGTGGGCCAGGAGGTCCTGGACCGCGTGCAGGTGGTCAGCGAGTTCGCCCGCAATAGGGCCGAGCGCTTCTACCACGACGCCATGCAACGCAAAGACGACCTGCTGACCCGCCTGGGCCTGGTGCTGGCGGCCATCATCCTGCTGACCCTGGGTGTCAGCTATTTGCTCCTGCAAGGCATCCGGGGGCCGCTCAAGGACCTGGCCGGCGTGGCCACGGCCTATGGCCAGGGCGACCTGGCGGCCCGTAGCGGGCACGTCTCGGCCAACGAGTTCGGCACCCTGGCCGCGGCCTTCAACCGCCTCTTGGACACCGTGCAGGCCCAGTCCCGGCGCCAGGACAACGCCGCCCGCCTGGCCCAGGTCATGCTGGGCCAGGAGGAACTCAGGGACTTTTGCCGCGAGCTCTTGCAGGCCCTGCTGGAGCGCACCGGCTCCCAGGCCGGGGCGGTGTATCTTCTGAGCGCCGACCAGACCGCCTTTGAGCACTACGAGTCCATCGGCCTGGGCAATGGCGCCCGCGCCTCCTTCGCCGCCGGCGGCGAGGGGCAGTTGGGCCAGGCCCTGGCCAGCGGCCTTCCCCAGGTCATCAGCGACATCCCCGAGGACACGCCCTTTGTCTTCGCCACGGCGGGCGGCGGCTTTCGGCCACGGGCCCTCATGACCATACCCATCCTGGCCGGGGGAAGGGCCACGGCCATGATCTGCCTGGCCAGCCTGCACGGCTACCACCCGCCGGCCCTGGAGCTGGTGGACGACGTCCTGGTGGCCATGTCCGCCCGCCTGGGCGGGGTGCTGGCCTTCCAGCGGATACGTGAGTTGGTGGCCCAGTTGGAGGAGCAGAACCGCGAGCTGGAGACCCAGCAAAGGGAGCTGTCGGCCCAGGCCGCCGAACTGAGCGAGCAGAACATCGAGCTGGAGATGCAAAAGCGCCAACTGGACCAGGCCAACCGCCTCAAGAGCAGCTTTTTGGCCAACATGAGCCACGAGTTGCGCACCCCGCTCAATTCGGTGATCGCCCTGTCGGGGGTGCTGGAGCGCCGCCTGGCCGGGGCCATCCCCGCCGAGGAGCATGGCTACCTGGGGGTGATAGAGCGCAACGGCAAGAACCTGCTGGAGCTCGTCAACAACCTCCTGGACCCCGAGAAGTGCCGCCACATCCTGCTCAACCTGGTGGCCAACGCCGTGAAGTTCACCGATACCGGCCATGTGGAAATCAGCGTCGCGCGCCACGACCACACCATGCGCGTGATGGTCAGCGACACCGGCATCGGCATCGCCGCCGAGCACCTGCCCTACATCTTCGACGAGTTCCGGCAGGCCGACGGCAGCGCCTCGCGCCGTCACGGCGGCACCGGGCTGGGCCTGGCCATCGCCAAGAAGTACGCCGGCATACTGGGCGGCCGCATCGCGGTCAAAAGCCAGCCCGGCCAGGGCTCCACCTTTACCCTGACCCTGCCCATGAGCCTGCCCGGCCCCAACGGCGGCCAGGCCCCGGCGGTTCCGGGCTGGACCTGTCTGCCCGCCGGCCAGATGGGGCGCGGCGCCCCATCGGCGGGCGCTTCCCAGCAAGGCCTGGGCCGGCGCATCCTGGTGGTGGAAGACAGCGAGCCGGCCATCGTGCAGTTGACCGACATCCTGGCCGGGCAGGGCTACCAGGTGGCGGTGGCGCGCAACGGCCGGCAGGCCCTGGAGCAGGTGGCCAGTCAGAAGCCCGAGGCCATGGTCCTGGACCTGATGATGCCCGAGGTGGATGGCTTCCAGGTCCTGGAGGCCATCCGCTCCGCCCCGGGCACCTCCAACCTGCCGGTGCTGATCCTGACGGCCAAGCACGTCACCGGCGAGGAGCTCAGCTTCCTCCAGGGTAACAACGTCCATCAGCTCATCCAGAAGGGCGACATCAGCAAGGACCAGCTTCTGACCGCCATCGCCGCCATGCTCCCCCCGCTTCAAGAAGCGGGGGCCGACCCAGACCTCGGGGGGAATGCTTGATAGATGAACGCCCAGGACCTGACCATACTGGCCATTGATGACCACCAGGACAACCTCATCACCCTGCAGGCCGTGGTGGGCGACGCCCTGCCCGGGGCGCGGGTGCTCGCCGCCCTGGACGGCTGGCGGGGCATCGAGTTGGCCCGGACGGGAGAGCCGGACGTCATCCTGCTGGACATCGTCATGCCCGGCCTGGACGGCTTCGAGACCTGCCGGCGGCTGAAAAGCGACGAAAGTCTGCGGCACATCCCGGTGGTCTTCCTCACCGCCCTGCGCACCGACCGCCAGAGCCGCGTCATGGCCCTGGAGGCCGGGGCCGAGGGCTTTCTTACCAAGCCCCTGGACGAGACCGAGCTGACCGCCCAGATACGGGCCATGGCCAAGATCAAGGCGGCCAGCGACGCCAAGCGCCAGGAGAGCCAGCGCCTGGCCTCCCTGGTGGCCCAGCGCACCCGCGACCTGGAGCACCAACTGACCCAGCGGCGCCTGGCCGAGGAGTCGCTCAGGCAGGCGGCACGGGAGGAGAGCCAGGCCGCCCTCAGGCAGAGCGAGGAGAAATACCGGGGGATATACGAGACCATCCAGGACGTCTACTTCGAGACCTCCTTGGACGGCACCATCCTGGAACTGAGCCCCTCGGTGGAGCGCCTGAGCCAGTTCACCCGCCAGGAACTGATCGGCGCCTCGATCTTGAACATGTACGCCATCTCCGCCGAGCGCCAGGAGGTGGTGGAGCGGCTGCTCGGCTCGGAGATAATCAACGACTTCGAAATCAGCTTTCGGGACAAGGACGGTCGGGTGGTGCCCTGCTCGCTCAGCGCCATGCTGGCCATGGGCGAGGATGGGCGGCCCAAAAAGATTTGCGGGGTGCTGCGCGACATCAGCGAGCGCAAGCGGGCCGAGATGGAGCTGCGCCAGAGCCAGGCCTTCAACGCCAGCATCATCGCCAGCAGCGCCGACTGCATCAAGGTCCTGGACCTGGAGGGACGGCTCAAGTACATGAGCCCCGGCGGGGCGCGCATGATGGGCCTGGCCGACCTCAAGACCGTGCTGGACCTGCCCTACCAGCAGTTCTGGCGGCAGCCCGACCTGGAGAACGTGCGTCAGGCCCTGGAATCCGCCCGGCGGGGCGGCCAGGGAGGGTTTCAGGGGTACTGCCCCACGGCCGACGGCCAGCCCAGGTGGTGGGACGTCACCGTCACCCCCATCCTGGACGCCGGCGGCCAGGTGGAAAACCTGCTGGCGGTTTCGCGCGATGTCACCGAGAACCGGCGGGCCCAGGAGGCGCTTCGGCACAGCGAGGAGAAGTACCGTTCGCTGTTCGAGAACATGCTCAATGGCTTCGCCTATTGCCGCATGCTCTACGAGGACGGCCGGCCCGTGGACTTCATCTACCTGGACGTCAACAAGGCCTTCGAGAGATTGACCGGCCTGAGGGACGTCATCGGCAGGCGAATCTCCGAGGTCATCCCCGGCCTCCGACAGAGCAACCCGGAACTACTGGAAATTTATGGCCGCGTGGCCCAGACCGGCCAGCCCGCCCAGTTCGAGACCTACGTCAAGGCCCTGGACATGTGGTTCGCCGTCTCGGTCTACAGCCCCCAGAAAGAGCACTTCGTGGCGGTCTTCGACGTCGTCACCGAACGCAAGCAGGCCGAGGAGGCCCTGCGCAAATCAGAGGAACTGCTGCGCCTGGTCACCGATCACATCTACGACTGGGAGTACTGGATCAACCCCGCCCTGGAGCTTTTGTTCGTCTCGCCCTCCTGTCAGAGCATCACCGGCTACCAGCCCCGGGAATTCATGGCCGACGTGGGGCTCCTGGATCGCATCGTCCACCCCGACGACCAGGTGCTCTGGCGCGAGCACCTGGAGCAGTACCGCGTGGGGGAGGGATTTAAGCGCCAGGGCCAGGGCATCGAGTTCCGCATCCTGGCCAAGGACGGCCAGCCGGTGTGGATCTCCCACCGCTGCCGCCCGGTCTTTGGCAGCGACGGCTGCTTCCTGGGACGCCGCGTCTCCAACCGCGACATCACCCGGCGCAAGCAGGCCGAGAGCGAACGGGCCGAGCTGGAGGCCCAACTGCGCCAGGCCCAGAAGATGGAGGCCATCGGCACCCTGGCCGGAGGCATCGCCCACGACTTCAACAACATCCTGGCCGCGGTGCTGGGCTTCGCCGAGATGGCCCGCGAGGACGCCCGCTCCGGCCCGGTCAGCCCCACCGACCTGGACCAGATAATCAGCTCGGCCCAGCGGGCCAAGGAGCTGGTGCACAAGATCCTGGCCTTCAGCCGCAAGAAGGAGCCCGACCTCAAGCCGCTCAGCCTCAACAAGGTGGTGCAGGCCACCGGCGGCATCCTGGAGCGCACCCTGCCCAAGATGATCGGCATCGAGACCCGCCTGGGCGAGGACCTGCCCCCGGTGTTGGCCGACCCCACCCAGGTCGAGCAGGTGCTCTTGAACCTGGCCTCCAACGCCCAGGACGCCATGGCCGAGGGCGGCCGCCTGTTGATGGAGACCCAGACCATCGTCCTGGACCAGGACTACTGCCGCCGGCACCTGGAGGTGCGCCCCGGCGCCTATGTCTTGCTCATGGTCAGCGACACCGGCGCGGGCATGGACGCCCAGACCCGGGAGCACATCTTTGAGCCCTTCTTCACCACCAAGGACATCGGCAAGGGCACCGGCCTGGGGCTCTCCTCGGCCTACGGCATCGTCAAGAACCACGGCGGTCACATCCACTGCTACAGCGAGCCCGGCCAGGGCACCGTGTTCAAGATGTACCTGCCGGCCTATCAGGCGGCGGCCAGCCCGCCACCCCCGCCCGAGGCCCTGGACGAGGCGGCCCTGGCCGGCAGCGAGGGCATCCTGCTGGTGGACGAC
>JACQYR010000101.1 GCA_016208115.1 Desulfarculus sp. | reverse complement strand
GCTCCACCTTGACCACCGCCTTGGCGGGCGCCTCCAGTGCCGGCCGCCGGGCGTCGTCCTTGAGGAC
Organism: Desulfarculus sp.; assembly: GCA_016208115.1. GTDB lineage: Bacteria > Desulfobacterota > Desulfarculia > Desulfarculales > Desulfarculaceae > JACRDC01. Next base: position 6,337 of record JACQYR010000101.1, on the reverse strand, counting down.
CTGGCGCTCCTCTTCGGGCAAGGCCTTGAGCTCGGCGTCCAGTTGGGCGTCCACGGCGCTCTTGACCTGGCGGGCGAAGTCCTCGGGCGTGCCGGCCCAGTAGAGTTTGCGCGCCGGTTGCAGCAGGATCATGGTGCCCTGGTTGAGATCGAAGATGGTCACCTGGCTGCTGTTGTCGTAGCGCAGCTTGTTGGCCTGGATGTAGGTCTGGGCCAGGCTCTCGCCCTGGCCCTCGGTTATCACCAGGCCGGCCCGGGCCTGGCCGGGCGGCCAGGCCAAGGCTAGCAGCAGGATCAACGCGCAGAGCCCCCAACGACACCGAGCAGCGCTTACAGGCATGGGCCTTGTCTCCGCGGCCATGGGCCTAGGACCTGGGCCAATGGGATCAGGGGCGGCCGGGGCGGGGCCGTCCGGGGATATGGATTCAACATCATATTATGCCACAAAAATCGGCCCTGGCAGGCCCGGGGGCGGTCATTGTCAAATTGCTTGGGCCACCGCCCTGCCCCCATGCCCGGCCCGCGGCCCCGCCTTGACACCCCCAGGCCTGCCCACCTATACTGCCAGGGCGATATCCACGCAAGAATATTGTAATATATTGGGGTGGCCCCTGAATGGCGCTCAGCGGCCCGGCCCCTTCCCCCTGCCCTCTCCCCCGCTGGGGGGCGAGGAGAGAAGATGTGGCTATCGGGGGCGCGGCTATCCCTGATGTTATTCAACGCGCTCGCCACGGGAGCCGCCGGCCCAGGCCAGGGCGAGAGCGCCAACCGACCCGTAATTGCCCGCCGCGGCTCGCGGCCGACCTGTTTATGCCCGCCCGGGCACCGGGCTAGGAGAAAGACTTGGACCGCCAGGAATATCTGCGAAGCCAAAAAGAGGACAAGGGGCGCAAGGTCTGCGGGGTCTTCCCGGCCCAGTACCCCAAGGAGATACTGTGGGCCTTGAACCTGGCGCCGGCCGAGATATGGGACCCGCCCGTGAGCCCGGAGCTGGCCGCCGGCCATTTGCAGCCCTATATCTGCTCGGTGGTGCGCCAGGGCCTGGAGCTTTTGTTGCAGGGCAAGGCGGGGGTATGCGACGCCTTTCTCTTCCCGCACACCTGCGACTCCATCCAGAACCTGGCCTCGGTGGTCAACGACTACATCGGCCTGGACAAGCCCTGCCACTTCTTCTACCACCCCAAGGCCCCCCACGGCGCGGCGGCCAAGGTCTACTACCAGGAGCAGCTCAAGGCCCTGGCCCGTGGCCTGGAGCCCCTGGCCGGCCCCCTGCGTGAGGACGAGCTCAAACGCCGGGTGGCCCAGGGCCAGCGCGTGGCCGAGCTTTACGGCCAGCTTTACGGCCAGCGGGCAGCAGGCCGCCTGGCCTGCTCCAATGCCGGCTTCTACCAGGCGGCGCGCCGGGGCGAGTACCTTTTCCCCGACGACCTGGTCCCCTACCTGGAGGGCTTCCTGCAAGGCGCCCAGGGCACGGCCCCGGCGGGACCCCGGGTGCTGCTCTCGGGCGTGCTGCCCAACCCGCCTGAGATACTCACCCTGCTGGACGACCTGGGGGCCACGGTGGCCGCCGATGACCTCCTGGCCTGCTCCCGCCGGCTGCTCATCCCCCCCAGCGCCGCCAACGACCCCTGGCAGGCGCTCACCGAGCAGTACTTCGCCATGCCGCCGTGCAGCAGCAAGGGCTCGCCCTTCAGCGAGCGCCTGGACTTCATCCTGGGCCAGTGCCACAAGAGCGGGGCCACGGGCGTGATCTTCTATCTGGTCAAGTTCTGCGAGCCCGAGCTGTTTGACGTGCCCATCCTCACGGAGGAACTCAAGAAGCGCGGCCTGCCCTGCCTGACCCTGGACGTGGAGCTCAACCAGGGGCTCTCCGGCCAGATGTCCACCCGGGTGGAGGCGTTTTTGGAGATGATAAACTCATGAACGGCGAGGCCCCCATGTCCCTGGCCAACAAGCTGCAATTCCAGTTCATGAAGGACCTGGGCGCGCCCGCGCTCATGGCCCTCAACCAGGCTGGCAAGAAAAAGCGTGCCCACAAGCCCAACCCCGATTTCGGGCCGCCGCTCAAATCGGCCAAGCGCCTCAAGGAGATCATGAGCCGGCACTACTTCCTGGCCCGCTACGCCCGGGGCGCCCGCCCCGTGGCCTGGGTGACCAGCGGCGCGCCGGTGGAGCTTTTGCGGGCCTTTGGCTTCTACACCATCTACCCCGAGAACCACGGCGCCCTGTGCGGCGCGCAAAAGATGGGCACCAAGCTCTGCCAGGCCGCCGAGGAGCACGGCTACCACCCGGACCTGTGCTCCTACGCCCGCATAGACCTGGGGCACCACTTCACGGGCCTGACCCCGGCCGGGCGGCTGCCCAAGCCCGACCTGCTCTTTGCCTCCAACAACATCTGCCAGACGGTGCTCTACTGGTACAAGGCCCTGGCCCACTACTGGAACGTGCCCTTCTTGCTCTTTGACACGCCCTACAACTTCCGCGACATCACCGACAGCGACATCTCCTTTATGTCGGCCCAACTGCGGGAGATGATCCCCGCCCTGGAGCGCGTATCGGGGCAAAAGTTCTCCATGGAGCGCTTCCAGGAGGTGGTCAACCTGGCCCACGACACCTCGGCCCTGTGGGGCCAGGTGCTGGCCACCATGAGCCACCGCCCGGCGCCCATGACCATCTTCGACGCCTTCGTGCATTTGGCCCCGGTGGTCTCCCTGCGCGGCCTGCCCGTCTCCCAGGCCTACTACCAGCTATTGCTGGCCGAGCTTCAGGAGCGCGTCAGCAAGGGCATCGGCGCCGTGACCAACGAGAACAAGCGCCTGATGTGGGATAACATCGCCATCTGGTACAAGGTGCGCGACTATGCCGAGCTCTTCGCCAGCAAGGGCATGAACTTCGTGGCCGCCACCTACACCAACGCCTGGGCCGAGACCATCCACAACCTGGACCCGGCCCAGCCCTTCGAGTCCATGGCCAAGGCCTACGGCCTGGTGATACTCAACAACAACCTCAACCACCGCCTTAACCTCATGGAGCAGATGATAAAGGACTACCAGGTGGACGGCCTGGTGATCCACTCGGCCCGCTCCTGCAAGCCCTACTCGGTGGGCCAGTACGACATGAAGCGGCTACTCATGGAACGCCTAAACGTCCCCAGCGTGGTCATCGAGGCCGACATCACCGACAGCCGCCACTACTCCGAGGAGCAGGCCCAGGTGCGGCTGGAGGCCTTCTTCGAGGCCCTGGAGAGCTGAGGGGGGCAAGGGGAAGGCATCCACTGGGTGGCCTGGACAACTTGTTGTCCAGGTCGCGTAGCGACAAGAGGTTTACAGGAAAGGGCTGGCTGGCGACAAGCTATATACGGTCAAGCGGCAGGCTGGAGAAGAAACCCCTTGTGCCTTCGGCACCCGGACAACAAACTTACTCCGGGCCACCCGCGGGGATGCTCCTCGCAATGACACTATTTTTTGTTGCCGTGTCCCTTGTTGACCAAAGTTACGCTGTTTGTGATAGCGCCCCAACCCTTTCCTGGATTGATCGCCATGCCCTACTTCGCCGGCATAGACGTGGGCTCCATCTCCTCCGACGCCGTCATCATTGACGAGAGCGCGCAAATCCTGGGTTTCTCGGTGCAGCCCACGGGCGCCCACAGGTGGCCACGGGCTACGGCCGGGTCTCGGTGCCCTTCGCCGACAAGCGCATCACCGAGATATCTTGCCACGCCCTGGGGGCGCACCACCTGTTCCCGGACACCGGCACGGTCATAGACATCGGCGGCCAGGACTCCAAGGTCATCCGCCTGGACAAGCACGGCAAGGTGGTGGATTTCTCCATGAACGACAAGTGCGCCGCCGGCACCGGGCGCTTCCTGGAGGTCATGGCCGAGCGCCTGGGCGTGGCCCTGGACCAGTTGGGGAGCTTGAGCCAGCAGGCAGAGCGCGAGATCGAGATAAGTAGCGTGTGCACGGTCTTCGCCGAGAGCGAGGTGGTCAGCCTGATCGCCCGCAACCAGCCCAAGGCCGAGATCATCCGCGGCCTGCACAAGGCCATCGTGGGCCGGGTGTGGTCCATGGTCAAGGCCTTGGGGGTATCGGGCGCCGTGACCATGAGCGGCGGGGTGGCCAAGAACCAGGGCGTGGTCAGGCTCATGGAGGCCAAGCTGGGCCAGGCCGTGCACATCCACAGCGAGCCCCAGATAATCGGCGCCCTGGGCGCGGCCCTGGCGGCCCTGCGCGGGGGCAAAGCCTAGGCCGTCGTCCTGGCGGCCCCAAGAAGCCGGGCGGGGGTTATCTACGCCCGCGCTATCTCCGCCTTTAGCGCTTGCCGCGCTTCTTGCCGGCCTTGCCCTTGGCGTGGACTGGTTTGGCCGGGGCGGGCTGGACCGGCTTGACCTGGGCCGGTGCCGCCGCTGGCTCCACTCCCCGCCGGGACAGGCGGGCCAGCACCAGCCCCCCGGCCAGGGCCATGCCCAGGCTGAGCCACTGGCCCATGGTCAGCCCCAGGGCCAACAGCCCCAGCCAGGAGTCGGGCTCGCGCACGAACTCCACCAAAAAGCGCACCAGGGAGTAGCCCAGCAGGAAGGCCGCCACCACCCCGCCAGGGGGTAGGCGGTCCTTGACCAGCCAGAGGAAGGCGAACAGGAGCGGACCCTCGCCCAGCAGCTCGTAGATCTGGGAGGGGTGGCGGGGCAGGGGTCCGCCGTGGGGAAAGACCATGCCCCAGGGCAGAGTGGTGGCCCGGCCGTAGAGCTCGCCGTTGATGAAGTTGCCCAGGCGGCCCAGCATCAGGGCCAGGGGCGCGGCCAGACAGACCGCGTCCATGGCCGGCAGGCCGGGCAGCTTGTGGCGGCGCAGGAAGATAATGGCCGCCGCCAAGGCGCCCAAGAAGCCGCCGTGGAAGGACATGCCCCCCCGCCACACGGCGATTATCTCGATGGGGTTCTTGAGGAAATAGCCCCAGTCCGTCCAGTGGTAGAAGAATATCTCGCCCAGGCGCGCCCCCACGAACAGGCCCAGCAGCGACCAGAACATCAGCCCCTGCACCTGGTCGGGGCCAAAGGCCGGGGCGGTGCGCTTGAGGCGCCACTGCACCACCGGGTAGGCCAGGCCGAAGCCGAAGAGGTACATCAGGCCGTACCAGCGCACCATCAGCGGCCCCAGACGCAGGGCCACGGGATCGAAATTGGGGAAATCCAGCATGCCTTCCTCCCTGGCCCGGGCCGGCCGGGCGTCATGGGGACAACCCGGCGGTCCGCGCCGCTCAGGGCCATAGTATACCCTGGGAGCCGGCGGTCTTGCCCATGGACCTGAGCGCGCCCGCCATCAGTCGGGGCACAGTCTGCCCGTCCGGAGTGGCCGGGTTGCACGGATGGAGCGGGCCGGGGAGGCACGGAGTAGGGGCCGCCTGTATTTTGAGTTTGCAAAGCCTTGACTCTCCCCTAGAATATCGGCTAGTGTCGAAAATATGACGCTCGGTGGCGTCAAGCCCGCAGCCTGCATCGTCAGAGGTGCCCATGCCAGCCAGCCCAGCCCCGGTCTCCATCCTCATCGCCGAGAAAAGGGCCACCGCCGCCCAGCGCATGCAGGCCATCCTGGCCCAGCGGGGGCATCAGGTCAGCATCTGCCAGGGCGCCGAGGAGTGCCTGGCCCTGGCCGAGCAGAACTACTTCGACCTCATCTTCCTGGCCGAGCGCCTGGCCGGGGCCTCCACGGCCCAACTGGTGGCCAGGCTGGTGGATTTGTTCCCCGAAACCATCGTCATCATGGTTTCGCCCGAGCCCACGGTGCCGGCGGCGGTGGAGGCCTTGCGCCTGGGGGCCTTTGACTTCGTGCCCGACCCCGAGGACGAGGACAGCCTGGTGTTTGCCGTGGAGCAGGGCGTGCAGTACAAGCGCCTGCGCCGGGAGAACGGCGAGCGCCGCCGGGAGATCAACCAAAAGTACGACGTGCAGAACATCGTGGGCCAGTCGCGGCCCATGCAGGACGTCTTTCGCATGATCCACAAGGTGGCGGCCACCGACGCCTCGGTGCTGATCCTGGGCGAGAGCGGCACCGGCAAGGAGCTGGTGGCCCGGGCCATCCACGCCCAGTCGGCGCGGGCCGAGCGCCCCCTGGTGCCGGTGAACTGCGGGGCCATCCCAGCGGAACTACTGGAGAGTGAGCTCTTCGGCCACGAGAAGGGCGCCTTCACCGGGGCCATCAAGACCCGCCTGGGGCGGGTCAAGGGCCTGGGGCACAAGCGTCTGCAACCCGAGGTGATCGAGCGAATGATGCGCTACCACTGGCCGGGTAACGTGCGCGAGCTGGAGAACCTCTTGGAACGCCTGGTCATTCTCTCAGAGG
>JACQYR010000289.1 GCA_016208115.1 Desulfarculus sp. | reverse complement strand
TGGCCGGGGCGGTGCTGCTGGCCACCTCCCTGCCCTGGGTGCTGGCCGTGGAACTAACGCCACCCCAGGCGCGGCCCCACGTGGGCGGCAGCCCCCACAACTCCATGCTGGAGCTGGTGGTGGGGCACAACGCCCTGGGCCGCTTTGTCTCCCGGGTCAAGGCCCCCACCCCCGGCCCGGCGGCGGACCCCGCGGCGGCGGCCGCCCCGGCTCAGCCGTCCGCCGGCCCCGCCCCCGAGGCCAGGAGCGTGGTGGCCCAGGCCCTGGCGCGGGTTTTCGTGCGCCAGCCTCCGGGGCCGCTACGTTTGTTCCAGGGCCAACTGGCCGCCCAGGCGGCTTGGCTCTTGCCCCTGGCGCTCATGGCCCTGGTGCTGGGCGGCTGGCGGCGGGGCTGGCGCCGGCCCCTGTCCCCGGCGGGGTTGACCCTATGGCTCTGGGCGGGCTGGGCCTTGCTCTATGGCCTGGTCTACAGCTATCTGGGCGGCATCATCCACTTCTACTACCTGGCCACCCTGGCCCCGCCCCTGGCGGCCCTGGCCGGCCTGGGCCTGGCCAGGCTGTGGGAGCGCTACCGCCTTGGGGGCTGGCCAGCCGCGCTGTTGCCGGCCAGCCTCTTAATCACCGCGGCCTGGCAGTTGCACATCCAGGCCGGCGCCCTGGGCGGGGGCTGGGCAGGCCTGCTCCAGGCGGCTAGCCCCTGGCTGACCTGGCCGCACCTGGCCTTGGCCCTGGGCAGCCTGGCTGGCGCCCTGGTTCTGGGCCTGGCGCTGCCGCCGCGCGCCCCTGGCCGGGCCACCGGCTGGACGGCCCAGGGGGCCTTGACCGTGGGGCTTGCGGCCCTGCTCGTGCTACCCATGGCCTGGGGCTTGAGCAGCGTGCTGGTGCCCGGCCACGGCCTTTTGCCCTCGGCGGACCTGGAGCGCCTGCTGGCCGCCTCGCGGCCGGGCGGCCAGGCCCTGCTGGCCCGCCCCCGCCAGGCCCAGGACACCTCCCGGCTGGTCGGGTTCCTGCGGGCGCAACACCGGGGCGAGCGCTTCCTGCTGGCCACCTCCACCAGCCAGGTGGCCGCGCCGGTCATCATCGCCACGGGGCTGCCGGTGATGGCCATGGGTGGCTTCCACGGCCTGGACCCGGCCATTGACCCCCAGGGCCTGGAGGGGCTAGTCAAGGATGGGCAGGTGCGCTTCGTGATGCTGGGGGATGTGAACCTGGTCAGCCGCCGCATGGGGGCCGAGGCCCTGCGCCAGCCCATCGCCGGCTGGGTGCGCGCCCACGGCCGGCCGGTGGACCCGGCCCTGTGGCGCTCCAGCCCCCTGGCCGCCCGGCAGGAGCTCTATGACCTGGGGGGCTTGCGATGAATCAGCTTGGCGTTTGCTGGCCCGCCTGGGCGATGACCTCCAGCAGGCGGGCGCGCTCCACCGGCTTTTGCAGGTAGGCGAAGGGCTGGGGCGCCCCCGGCGGCAGCGCCCCCAACTGCTCCCGGCCCCAGCCCGAGAGCACCACCAGGGGCAAGCGCTTGAGGCCCAGCTCCCGGGCCTGGCTATCCAGGCGGGCGCAGACCTCCCAGCCGGTGGCGTCGGGCAGGCCCAGGTCGCAGACGGCCAGGTGGGGCCGAAACTGCTCCATGATGGCCAGGGCGCCGGCCATGGTCACCACGTGCAGCACTTGGTGGCCGGCCGACTCCAGGGTCAGGGTCATGCCCATGGCCACCAGCCCCTCGTCCTCCACCAGGAGCACCTTCAGGGGGCCGGCCTGGGCCGCCCTGGGCGAGGCGGGCTCCGTGGCCAGGGCCTCGCGGCCCAGGGGCAGGCGTACGGTGAGGGTGGTGCCCTGGCCGGACTGGCTGCGGGCGCTCAAGTCGCCGCCGTGGCTGCGGGCGATGGCCAGGCTCACCGACAGCCCCAGGCCCTGGCCTTGGGCGCCCTTGGTGCTGAAGAAGGGCTCGAAGAAACGGGCCAGGGTGGCCTGGTCGGCGCCCTGGCCGTTGTCGTTGAACTCGATGACCGCCAGTTGGCCCTCGGCGCGGGCGCTAACCTCCAGCACCCCGCCTTGGGGCATGGCCTCGATGGCGTTCTTGGCCAGGTTGAGGAATATCTCCTTCAGCTCTCCGGCCATGCCCTTGAGCAACAGGTCCTCCTGGGCGCGCAGTTCCAGGCGCACCCGCCCCGGGGCGGTCATGCCCTCAACCAGGCCCGGCAGGGCGGCCAATAGCTGGCCCAGGTCCACCACCTCGGCCGAGGAGGTCTGCTCCTGCCGGCCGCTGACGAAACGCGACAGGCGGTGCACCACGTCGCGGCCACCCAGGGCGGCCTGGGCCACGTTCTCCAACAGTTCGCCCAGGCGCTCGGGCTCGGCCTGGCCACGGGCCAAGAGGCCCTGGGCGGCCTGGGCGTTGCTCAGGCTGGCCATGAGCACGTTGTTGAAGTTGTGGGCCACGCCGGCGGCCAGGTGCAACAGGGCGTCCTCGGCCCGCCGGCGCTGGCTGATGTCGCGGGCCGAGGCCAAAAAGCCCGTGATGCGTCCCGCTTCGTCGCGCATGGGGGCGGTGAGCACCTCCAGCCAGACGTAGGAGCCGTCCTTGCGTCGCACCCGGTTTTGCAGGTAGGCCTCGCCCTTGCCCTGTTGGAGCTGGGCCAGGGTCTCCTGCTGGGGTCCTTGGACGTCCTCGGGGTGCAGCAAGTCCAGCAAGGGCGTGTCCAGGAACTCCTGGGGCTCGTAGCCCAGCACCCGCTTCACCGAGGGCGAGACGTAGAGCCCGCGCATCTGGGCGTCGCGCAGCACGACGATGTCCAAGGCGTTTTCGGAGATGAGGCGGTAGCGCTCCTCGCTTTCGGCCAGTTTCTGCTCGAAATGCTTGCTCTGGGTGATGTCGGTGAAGAAACCCAGGTAGGCCGGCCGCCCCTCCCACCGTATGAGCGCGCTGCTGGGTTGCAGCCACTTGACGCGGCCCTGCTTGTCTATGATGCGCACGGGGTCGTGGTAGGGCGCGGGGTCTCCTCCAAGCCTTTTCTGATAGCGGTCGAGGACCAAGGGGCGGTCCTCGGGGTGGACGTACTCCAGAAATGGCTTGATGCCGTCCTCGGGCAGGGACAGGCCGATGATCTCCACCATTCGCTGGTTGAAGAACTTGACCAGGCCGTCCTGTGCCACCACGATGCCCTCGTTGGCCGATTCCACCAGCAGGCGGTAGCGCTCCTCGCTCTGGCGCAGGGCCTCTTGGGCGCGCTTGCGTTCGCTCATGTCCAGGGCGATTGTCAAAAGCCGTTGCCTGCCGCCGATGTTGACCATCTCGCAGTGGTAGGAGCAGGGCACCGGGGTGCCGTCGGGCTTGTAGGAGGTGATCTCCAGGCCACTCACCCGGCCCTTGGCATTCAGCGTCTCGATCACTCTGGCCCGGTCCTCGGCCTTGAGCCAGCCGACGCCCACCGAGGTGCGGCCGATGACCTCCTCCCTGGCCATACCCAGGAGCTTAAGGAACTGGTCGTTGACGTCCAGGTAGGTGCCGTCCTCCAGCGCGGTCAGGGCCATGAGGGCCGGTGAGTGCCTGAAGGCCAGGGCGAACTTTTCCTCGCTCTGACGCTGGGCTTCCTGGGCCGCTTTCTCTTCGGTGAGGTCCTGGAAGATGGTGAGGATATAGTCCTGGCCCTGGATGCTCACCTTCTCCACCGAGAAGACCCCCCGCCGCAGGGGC